>JAPOOS010000136.1 GCA_026713305.1 Paracoccaceae bacterium | reverse complement strand
GTTGGTAGATGCTCCATATTGGACTGGATCCGAACCGACTGCACCCCGAAAAACAACCACGCTTCCTTCGCTCCCTGCCAGTGTTGAATACGACCAGGAGCGGAGCTTTTGCCATGAGTCGAATGTAATACGGTTTGGTATGAAGATGTAGTCCTATGCTTGCAACTTTCAATGATTTCAGCTTCTGCCGGTTCATTGATCCTGCTGACTGTGGTCCAACGCCTTAGATCTCAGCCCTACACATGAATATTCATCCGGTTCGGGAGTTTGAAACCCGCTTTTCAGCGGCTTGAGTGGCAAGGGCGAGGCATCACTAGAGCGAGCGGAACCCTGCGACCAAGAGACTAGTCTCTTGACCTGCTGGAGTGTCATGTGAGCCAAGACACCCTACATAATCCGGATTTATACATAGCCGACTTGCGTCAAGTCTTGTCGCAAGGAAAAAGCAAATTGCCTTGCTGGTAGGTGCGGGCGCGCCAGCCTGGATACTACGGGAATCAGTAAGGATAGAAGGGTGAAGGCGATGGTCCACTTATTCCTGATATCGCTTCACTAAACTAATGGGTTGCTGAAGAACTGGATAAACACGACACACGTTTGATCAACGTGCTGTTCCCCACAATTGGTAAAGTGGGATTGCCGAGCATCGGATGTAGCAGAGGGTGCCAAACACAGTTGTCGGCAGATCCGTACCAGCCGCGTTGACTGTCGCCCAAATGGGCAGGCAGCGGTCCGAATGCGCCAACAATCCAGCATACACAGTGTTAGAATTGCCTGACCGAGAAGTGCCGAATCCCAAATGCCTGGACATGAGAAGGCCAAGGTTGAATGTGGCAACTTGGGGCAGCATCCGCTTGCTGATCCTCTCCTGCCCCGAACATGGCGACAGTGCAGACCTCCGCATCTCATCAGGTGCGCGAGCCTGCATTTTCAGGTACTTGCCTCGTTGCCGCAAGTGACGCTTCCCGGGGTTGCCGCAGACGCGCAGTCGGCCGGCCTTCACCGGTTGATGGGCGTGCGTGCGTGTGTGGTCAGCCTCGTTCCTCAATTGCGTCAGCTGCATGGTTCCGGGACGGCTCGCAGCATGCAAGGAAATAACCAAGACTCGATGATGTTAGGCCTTCAAGCCACCAATTGAGAATGTGGAAAGCCACAATTGGCAATCTGGACAGCTTGGGCGGCCCCTTGTTGAAGTTTCCGCAGCTTGTTTGGGATGACGAAGCGAAACACCCGTCAACTCCTGACAGGACAACACCCGAACACTTTGACAATGCAACTACCTCGGAGCTCCACCATCGCCAAAGTTTGCTTGACATTGTGTGCTCCGAATTTTGGACATTGGGACCCTTCGGTCATCGTCAAATCACCTGGGAAAGTTGGTGGTGGGCAGGTCCCTATGCGATTGAATGTTTTGAATCAATGGATTGTGTGTCATATCCCCGCCCCAATTGGTAACTGACAGCAACTTTGACACGCCAGCCGTTTTGGCAGCACACATTGCTTTGGAATGCAATTCCCACTCT
>JAPOOS010000348.1 GCA_026713305.1 Paracoccaceae bacterium | reverse complement strand
TGCTTGCGAAGGAAGGATTTGCGCTGGTCGTGTCGATTCCATCAATTCGAGAAGCGGACAACGTCTTTCCCACGGTTCTGCTTGACGACACTCGAGGAGATTCCGACGAAGCGAAGCGCGACTGGCTGTTGTCTCTGCATGCCATGAACCTGTTGCAGTTTTCGCCGCAATTTCAGATTGTGCCGAAGTCAAACCCCAATGCGATCGATCATCCCGGCGAAGTGGTCCGTCCAAATGGAGACATGAGTGAATGGGACGAGTTGACGGATTTGGCTGATGATGACTTTCAGAAGGTCTTTCGCTACCTGAGAACAACTCGTGTTGAGCTTCCGGAAGTCGGTTACGACATTTCGTTCGAAGGTTCCGTGATCGGAGACGCAGAGCTGGCTTGGCCGGACAGAAAGCTGGCAGTCGTGGCGAACGAACAGTTGGAGGCATTGAAACACGTCGACTGGACGCTATTGGACTGCGCCTCCGTCATCGCCAAACCCTCAACACTGCTGAGGGAGCTTGGCTTCGAGGTCAGCATAGGAGATCTCCAGTGAAGCAATCAGCGCCAACCATCGCCATCAGCGACGATGTGCTCACCTGCATAGGCAGGCTTTCTCCAAGGGCAGGCACCCAGGTGTCGAATTTCATCAAGAAATTCAGGGAGGATCCCCAATCTCCGGGACTGAACTACGAGCGGATTGCCAACGCATCGGACAGCCGTTTTCGAAGTGTCAGAATCAACCGGGATCTTCGGGGAATTGTTTTGAAGCCGGACGGCGGAAACATCCATCTGCTGCTGTGGGTGGACTCTCACGACGAGGCATATGCATGGGCAGTCCGGTCGAAGGCGCGGGTGCATCCCGACACCGGCGCGCTTCAGGTTTACTCAACCATGAGCCGCAAGGCGCAAACACCTTCGACTGAAGCAACTCCCGAGACGCCTGCGTTGTTCCGCAACTACTCGGACCGCAAGCTGTGCCGACTTGGGGTGCCTGCCGACCTGCTGCCGACCGTCAGGTCGATACGCAGCGAGGCCGAGTTGTGGAACTGCAAGGACAACCTTCCCGGCGATGCCATGGATTCCCTTGAGCTGTTGGAGGCGGGTTTCCAATACGATGAAGTCGTCAGGGATCTGGAAATATCCGGCACAGGCAAGGGTTTCAAGTCCAATGACTTTGCAGGTTCGCTCAAAACGGATCACAGCAAGCGCAAGTACTGGGTGGTCGACAACGAGGACGAGCTCCAGCGGATGCTGGATTCGCCTCTGGAAAAGTGGCGGGTGTTTCTGCACCCCACGCAAAGAAGCCTGGTCGAGCGCGACTGGAACGGGCCGGTTCGCGTCCTTGGTGGCCCTGGCACCGGCAAGACCGTCGCGGCCATGCATCGGGCGCGCTGGCTGGCCAGGAACTGGCTTCGGCACGACAATGAAAGAATCCTGTTCACGACCTACACCACCAATCTGGCGGCAGACATCGAAAGCAGTCTAAAGTCGTTCTGCGATTCCCCGACCCTGCAAAGGATCG
>JAPOOS010000246.1 GCA_026713305.1 Paracoccaceae bacterium | reverse complement strand
GCTTCGCTGACTATCACGGCACGCGGACGGCCAGTGAATGGCTTCACCAGATTCCCAATGTCGTCAAGAAGACCTTGGCCAATCAGTATGTCGTAGGATCGGCTTCCAAGATCGACATGAATTGTTCGGGTTGACCGTCTAGACATGTTCAATCCATCAGTTCGAGCTGCACGTGCGCCTTGACTTTGAGCCATACCGCGGTCGCAACGGCTTCGGGCGACGAATACCTGGACGTCCTGACGGTGACATTGGCCAGATTGTAGCAGGGATCGCGTTCCTCCAACACCCTGCGGAAATCGTCAAGCGTTTTCCACGATTTCGCTCCTGGCCGCTGCCCGCCGGTCGCAGGGTCCGCGCCTATCCGCTTCCAGAGGATTTCGGGCGCCGTGGAAAGAAAGACCGCTACGCCGCTTTCGTCAATCAGGCGGCGGTTGCGAGCGAAAACATACGATCCGCCGCCGGTTGCGATTACGCATGGTTTGCTGGAAACTGCCGACGCCAGGACCCTGTGTTCACAGTCCCGAAAATATGCCTCGCCAGCGGAAGCGAACACTTCTGCAATGCTCCGCTCCTCCGCGATTTCGATTTCGCGGTCGGTGTCAACAAGCGGCACATTCAGCTTTCGGGCGAGAATGCCTCCGATCAGCGTCTTTCCACAGCCCATCATGCCGACAAGCGACACATGGCGCTTCAATTCAAAGAATCCTTCTGCGGCGCCATTCATGACGCTGGAGGCCGACTCTTGATCATGTCCGCGCAATTGATTCGAGAAAGAGCCGAATCAGCCGTCCCCTTCCTTGCAGCATCCACGCGCCCGGGCAGATTAAACGCCCTACTCGACTTGCCAACACGCAATTCGTGCAATTGCCCATGCTCCCACCCGGCGAAAGTCCCTGCTTGCCTTTGCAATTGGGTCCAATTCCTGTTGAGGGAGCGAACACTCGAAGGCACCAGCCGTTGGATTGAACGCAATTTGGACCATTGGCTCTCAGGAGCGAAAGGGTTCCTGCAATCACGGTCGCAAGCAAGGCGCCCCAACGCTGCAAAACGCTTCACAATTGGTCGCGTTCCACCCATTTCCAATTAGCAGCTTGTTAGCAATTGTTGTACAATTGTCACTGAAGTATCGGGGCTGCCTGCCGAAAGGAGCATATATGTGGCGAAGTGCTCGCATCGTTCTGGCTCTGTTGGCGGTGTGTATCCTCGGATTCCTGGGATACGGTTTAGTGAGCCAGCCGGAGCCACCGACTGAACGATTGGTCCTTACCATAGATCTAGATGAGAATCGCTAGCGTCGTCGCAATTGCTTCGGGACTGGCTTTCGAGTCGCCCAGCTTTGCGCAGCAGAACCAGAACAGTCCGTTCGATGGCAACTACCAGTTCGTTGAACCCGACGAATCGGGAGTCATCACGCATGTGCTGCCCGACCAAAACCGGGACGCAATTGGCTTGCTTCCCAGCGATGTTTCCGAATTGCCGAGAAACCTGTGGGCAACTTCTAGCACGCGAACTCTGAAGGCATTGATGGCGGTACAGCGGGATGTCCTTGTGCCGGGCGCGCTGGACTTGCTGTATCGAGTGCTGCTCGCCGAAGCCGCTCCGCCAATGGATTCCGATGGCAGCGGCGAACTGTTCCTCGCCCGAATCGACAAGTTGATCGAATTTGGCGCGCTGCCCCCGGCGCGCGAGCTTCTCAACAAGGGCGGCGTGCTGGACAGCCAGGCATTCTCGCGCTGGTTCGACATAAGCCTGTTGACGAATTCGGAGCATCAGGCCTGCCGCACATTGGAACGCAACCGGTGGCTGGCTCCGTCGCAGGCGGCGTTGGTGTTCTGTCTGGTCAGAATTGGAAAGTGGAAGCAGGCGCAATCCGTTCTTGGTGAGGCCAGGGCGCACGGCCAGCTCACGGAATCGGAAGCCATGGC
>JAPOOS010000001.1 GCA_026713305.1 Paracoccaceae bacterium | reverse complement strand
CTGTGGAGCGGGCGTTGGCGTCTGCGAAGTGCGCGTTGTCGGCCCAGGGTTTTGCGGTTGCCGCGTTGGGGGAGCCGAGGGGCTTCCGCCTCCTCCACCTCCGCCACCACCACCTCCGCCGCCACCACCATCGCTGTCATCGTCGCCAGGATCCGAAGGCGGAGGCTCGTTTGGTTCACCCCCTTCGTCTTCCGGACCTCCAACGGCGCCGGCGGGGACCTGACCTCCTCCACCCCCACAGCCAGCCAAGGCAACAGTGGCAACGAGGAATACTATCAATAAGGCTATTCTAGACATGCGAAGGCCTTCAGGTTTGTGTTTGCGAAGAACGGCAATCCAACCGGCAGTCGATTGGATTCATGATTCTCAGGACAATGCCTCAAAGGCGTGGGGGAGCACAATTCATTGAATGTCAAGCAGGACGCCATGAGTCGACTCGAGACCTTTGCGTTCCCCATTCTTGCAGGCAAGGCGGGATTCCCGTTGCAAATAGACCGTGGCGGCCGTGCGCTTGTAGCAAATGCGGCTGAGCGAGACTGCCAAGCGAATCTAGTCGACTTCAGGCGGGGCAACGAGCGCTTGACGCTTCGCGCCGGATTGGCCTGCAAAGACTCATGTCTCCTTCGACATCGGGGCTCTTCCCCATTGCGTGGGCAATGGCCAGACAGGTCTTGTTTGGACGAAGATTGCAAATGCCTTCATTGAGGTTCTGGATCTGCCGCTGTTGCGATTCCCCGAGTCCAAGAAAGGCTGGCAAGCACGCGATTTCCCTGTAGGAAGGCCCAATCTTTCAAGGTGCCTATCGAGACGTCAAGGTGGCGATCCTTTGGCAAGAATGATGGTTGTACCTGCTCCCTGACTTGCAGACAGGCGCAACCGTGGTCCTGCTGCCGCCAACTGCAATGGCCGTCGAAGCGCGGGCAGCCCAAGGTGCAGCCAAAGAATTGGCCCATCCCGTGATGACAGCGCAAGTGGCTGCACGGAGCCTTCCGCATTTGGCGCCACGTGCTGCAAGCCATGTGGAATTGCGCTTTGTCCTGTGGATGCGAATCCCGTTCAACTCAGGCCATTTTGGCCGGCAGAGGCCGGGGCGGTCGACATGGCAGCGCCGCGGATTGAGGACTCTGCATCTCAGTGTCCGAGTGCCGGCCAAGCTGAGATTGCTCAAATGGAGAGCAGACTTTTCCAATGTTCGGGGATGTCCGGTCGCGGTGCGGCGCCGAAGCTATGCCAGCGCCGAGACCCACATTTTATGCAGCATCCAGCCAGCGCAGTGCAGTCAATCCGCCGTGACGCATTCCGGCAACGAACGTTGAATGGGTCAAACCGAAATCTCCGGTGCGAAAATCGACGTGAACCTGGTTGAACAAGCAGGTGGTCAACGGATGTTGAAAATTCCTCTCAATCTGATACACTCGCCACGAACTTGTCAACTCGGGATTGCATGGGGCTCGAGAAAATGTTTTCAGAGCGACGAAGGCCGGCAGTTTTCGTTGTCATTTGTGCCTTGCCGTTGTTGGCCGGTTGTGGAGGTGGTGGTGGGCAGCCAAGTCCGGCTGAGCAAATTCTCAACTCAGCCGACTCAATGCTGTTGAGTGACTCCTATGTGTCCACCGACCAAGGGGACTACCGGGTGCAGACTGAATGCAGTGGTGAGCAGTGCTCCCTAACTGCACCTGGCCAACCAACCCAGGTGCAGAGTCTGTCGGACTACAGGGAGAGCATTTCCTCCAACACAGGCTCGCTGGATACAACTTCGTCGCCAGCAGACATGCAGCGAGGAGTCACAATTGTTGAGTATGCCGCTCGCTTGACAGTGGGCAGCGGTGACGCTGAAACTGTCGCGGAGGAGATCGGCATAGGCGGATGGATAGAGCACAGCTATTTCCAGGCAGGCGATGTTGACCTTGGAGCAGCGACAATTCAATTGTCGCTGTCCATTGGCGAGGCGTCAGGCAGCAATCCTGTGTCCGGAAGCGCTACGTGGACGGGCGCCATGGTCGGCACGGACATCGGCGCGGCAGCCTCACGTCCGGCGCTGGTCAGAGGGGATGCCGACGTCACCGTCGCTGACTTCAACAATCCACGAATTGACGTGACCTTCACAAATGTAAGGAATGTCAATGGAGGCGGCATGAAGGACGACATGAATTGGAACGGACTTGAGCTGACACTTGGTCGATTCAAGGAGGGCTCGGACGGTGACTCGATTCAAGGAACGTTCTACGGACCGAATCACCAGGAAGTTGGCGGGATTTTCGAGCGCAATGAGATGATAGGGGCGTTCGGCGCGTCGCGCTGATTGGCTCGCGTCGCAGGCGGGGGATGACCACACTTTGATGGGTTGCCTCTAGAATCTCAGGAACGGCCACTCCGGGAGGACTCGCGGACAGCCTCTGGCCAAGGACCGAGGATACCCGCTGGCGGTGCAATGTCCTGTGCCCGACAGCCAAAGGCACAGTTCCAGTTGCCAAGGGAAGTTCCCAAACTGACAATGAAGCCGTCCCAGACCGCTGGAGAACGACAGAGACGGCCAACCTATCAGCGCCTGCGCGACGGCGGCAGCCTTCGCCTCTGGCAAGATGGAAGCAGCCACAACTCCCCTTCATGCTTCCCAACGGACTTGTCTCGCCATTCCTGCGAATCCGTCCCGACTGGCAGGCTTGCCGTGCTCGCCTTCCCAGCTCTCGTGCCGGCAACGTCCGGGCGCTTGACCTGCAGCCAATCGCCTCAACCGAGCGCTTCCGACATCGCAGGACACTTGTCCGTTTCAGGCCTCCACCGAATTCGCAGGCTGCATGTGAAGACCGTCGAGCGCCACTGAAATCCATTCCAACTCCAACATGATGCGGGGCGGCGTCGCAATGCCCCGCTGGGCTGCGTCCTGCGGCACATGCCAATCCAGCCAGCCTGCGCCTCTGCATGGGTCGCCTCGGCGGAAAGCTTGACACTGGGCATGCACCTGCATAAGCGGCACCTGAAATCAGTATTCGGATCAAGGACATCGGGTTGGCTAATTCCGACGATGCCGGGTCTCTGGAAGGCAGGATACGCGCGCTCGAAGACGAAATCGAACCGAGCACGCCCAAGCAGTCCGCGGCCACGCAAGCGCATCTCGCCTGGCGAATGGCGGTAGAGTTGGTCGCGGGCGTCGGGATGGGCGCCGGAGCAGGGTTTGGTCTCGATCAACTCTTTGGAACCGCTCCGTGGCTCCTGGCGATCATGACGCTGATCGGCTTCGCGGCGGGCGTGAACCTGATGCTGCGCACGGCGAGGGAAGCCAACAACAGCAACGCTAAACGGTAGCGTTGGGTCCACGGTCGACCCATCAACCGGTTGGGAAAGGAACAGGTCACTTTGGCAACAGAATCGAGTGGAGGACTCCAGATACACCCGATGGACCAGTTCCTGGTTACCCCGCTGTTCGGGGACGGGTCGCTGCACTGGTATTCCCCCAGCAACGTAACGGTGTGGATGATCCTGGCTTGGGTCGCCACCGTGCTTCTGTTGGTGGTTGGCACTCGCAAGCGAGCAAACGTGCCCGGCAGGGTGCAGATGATGGCGGAGCTGCTCTTTCAGTTCGTGCGGAACATGGTGCGGGATGTGGCCGGACCGGATGCACTGCGCTACTTCCCCCTGATCATGACCGCGTTCATGTTCGTCATGTTTTCAAACCTGCTTGGGCTGTTGCCGATGAGCTTCACGACCACGTCGCACATCGCCGTGACCGCATCGCTCGCGCTTACAGTCTTCGTCTCGGTGACCGTGCTGGGATTCGTCAAGCATGGACTTGGCTTCCTTGGCCTCTTCTGGATTTCGGCAGCGCCGCTTCCGCTCCGGCCGGTGTTGGCCGTGATCGAGTTGATGTCCTATTTCGTGCGTCCTGTCAGTCACTCCATCCGGCTTGCCGGCAACATGATGGCCGGTCACGCCATGATAAAGGTGTTTGCGGCATTTGCCGGCGTCTTGGGGGTCGGAGCTGTCCTGCCGATAGTTGCGATTGCCGCAGTCTATGCGCTAGAGTTGCTGGTTGCCTTTATTCAGGCCTATGTTTTCACAATTCTGACCTGCGTGTACCTCAGGGACGCGCTTCACCCCCAACACTAGTCGCAGTTGAACGCGTCGGCTGACAAGAACTTGGAGTAAATGTTATGGAAGGTAATATCGAAGCAATGGGAGCGTTGATCGGCGCCGGGCTTGCTTGCACAGGCATGGGAGGCGCTGCCATTGGCGTCGGATTGGTGGCCGGCAACTATCTGTCCGGAGCCTTGAGAAACCCGTCTGCCGCGGCCTCGCAAACAGCGATGCTGTTCATCGGGATCGCCTTCGCAGAGGCGTTTGGCATATTCTCGTTCCTCGTAGCATTGTTGCTGATGTTTGCACTCTAAGGCGGCCGCAGATGCAGGTCATGCACTTGGTGTTGAATATGCTTCCAACGGGAACTGGCGATGGCGGTTGAGGACACGGCTGCGCAACAGCCCGGCATTCCCCAGCTGGACTTTTCCACCTTTCCCAACCAGATCTTCTGGCTGGTGATCTTTCTGGTGGCGATTTACCTGATCGTCGGGCGTGTTGCCATTCCACGGATTGACGGCATCGTAACGCAAAGGGACCGCAGAATCCGCAACGACCTGAACGATGCTCGCAACATGAACAGATCAGCGGATCGGATTCAGTCGGAAATCGAAACAATTCTGGACGATGCCCGCAGGGAGGCCTCCGAAACACTGGCGGTGGCACGTGCGGAAATTCAGGAAGAACAGCAGCAGACTCTGGATGCAGTCAATGCCCGCATAAAGGCGGATACCGCCGCTGCAACCGAAAGAATCGAAGAGTACAGAGCCCAGTCCCGCGACGTCATCGAAGAAGTCGCTGCGGGCGCCGCATTGGAAATTGCCGAGTCCTTCCTGCCAGGGCGGGCAACAAGGGAAATGGTCAATTCCGAAACGAAGGTCCGACTGGAGGAGCTGGAATCGTGAGGCTTTGGTTGGCAGCGGCATTTCCGCTCATGGTTGTGGGTCCCGCTCACGGTGCAAGCGGACCGTTCATTTCACTGGCCAACACGGACTTCATCGTCTTGATTTCCTTTCTGCTGTTCGTTGCGGCAATCTTCTATTTCAAGGCGCCACAGTTCGCGGCAAAGCTGATAGACGGCAGGATAGACATAATCCGTCGACGGATGGACGAAGCTCTGGACATCAAACACGAGGCCCAGCGCAAGCTGAACGACATGGACAGCTTGAAGATGCAGGCGGCCTCCGATGCCGAGGACATTCGGCAGCAGGCGATAGCGGAGGCGTCGCGGGCCAAGGCTGAGGCCGAACGCAACCTAAGAGAGCTGGCTCTCCATCGGATGGATGATGCCCGAGAGCGAATCGCGGCTGCGGAGGCGGAAGCGATAGCGCACATTCGCAATCAGGCAATTGACGTCGCGGTCGAAGTTGCCGCCGGAGTGATTGCCAAGTCGCTCGACGATAGGGAGGGCAGGGAGTCAACTGCCAGATCGATAGCGGCAATTGATCGTCATTTTGATCGGCAAGCTTAGCGGAGGGATTCGAATCGAGCTTGAGTGCTGGCGCAGGCCAGCGCATTCAGACCCGATCCGCAGCTAGACAACCTGTTGCCGATTGGGCTTCAAGAAAGGCATTTTCACCTCACTGGAATCGGCAGACAAGCAGGGTCTCCGGCGAGCGGCGCTACGTTGGGATGCGATGTGGTTCTGCCCGAAGCGGAAAGGCAACAATTGCCGTTTTGCAGGCACGGGAGCCCTTCTCCCGGTTTGATCACCTCCTCCCTAACGCAATCTCGCTGTTCGCCATGCCGGCAGCCGGTGAATCGGCGACAGAGTTCGTGCAAGCCCGATTTCCTTCAATGGCAACGCATGCATACGGCGCCTGACGGCGCATGGCGCCGTCCGAATGTGTTCGTCAGGTGAATGCGTGTCACGGAATTCGCCCTTTGCGTCGGGCAGGTCGTGATGATGCAAGGCCAATGGCCGCCTGATGCGGTCAACGACTGTCAGCCGCCCCTTCGTTGGTGAAGCGTCATGGATTCCCTGATCACGCCAATTGCGCATTTGTTGGTCCCGTCAAGGTCGGCTGGGACTGACGTGAGGCTTGTCGCATACATGTCTGCGACATTCATGCGACAGCCGGACATTGCGCCTGGGAATGGATTGCGCACACAGCGAGACTGGGTTGCAGTTGCCCTCGCAATGCCTCGAAAGTTTGTACACAAAGGAATGGCTGCGGCCCCATAAGCATTGCGACTCCATCTTGGATTCGGCCATCGCCGCACTGCTCAATGTTCCGGGAAAGTTGTGTGCAGCCAGGGGAATACCGCCAGCCGAAAGGCTCCACCGCGCATGTTCCCTGGATTTCGACGGGGGATCAATGGGCGGGCGCCCGTTCCTTCCTTGCCTGGCGGAAGCTCACGCGCTGACCAAGCGTGCATTTGGCGGATGCAACCCTCCGCAAGGCACGGATTGACGTACGTGGACAACGCCACCTTCCTATTCGATGCAAGACTGAACAGGCAAGTTGCTGTGGAGCCGCGCGACAAACCGTCCTGACATGCCTGGCCGACATTTGCCTTGCCCGCTACGTGCTCTTCCTTGGGAAGGGGTCAGTCCGCGAGTGCATTGGCAGGAGTCCCCCAACTCATCAGGCGGATGTTGCAATTTGGCCAGCCTTTTGCAAGTTCGACACTTGCAGTCTTGAGCAAGGCAATTTGATGAACAGCAAGGATTCTTCGAACTGGGTTCAGCCTCGTGGCCGCAACGCATGTCGGCTGCGGAATAGAGGGACCAACCCTTCCGCGACGCTTGCAAACTTCCGAACGGCACACTGTGGCTGAGTTTCGAATTCTGGCGCTGGGAGGAGACGGCATTGGCCCCGAAGTTCTTGCATCCGGCCTGAAGGTTGCTCGCGCTGCCGCGCGACTGCATGCAATTCGACTTTCGGTCTCACACGACCTGCTTCATGGAGCTGCATGGGACAGGTGGGAAACCTTTTGCCAAGATGAAACTGTTGCCGCTGCGCACGCTGCGGACGCAGTGCTGGTTGGAGCGGTCGGTGGTCCCGCTTGGGACGACATTCGAGTTGCAGGAGGTCCCGAACGACAGGATGGCCTGATGCGTCTTCGACGCGAACTCGACACATTCATCGGTCTCAGGCCAGCCTGGCACTGGCCTCAGCTCGGTGATCACGCCCCAATCAAGCGGGAACTGGCAAACGCCGCGGATTTGCTGATTTTGCGGGAAATGTGCGGTGGCATCATGTTTGCCCAGCCTCGTGGCCAAACAAGGAAGGATGGAATGCGCGTGGGCTTTGACACGGCTGCGTACAACGAACGGGAGGTGCGCAGATTTGCGTGTGCCGGCTTTGAGCTGGCCCGGGCGAGAAGAAGCCTTCTCGTTTCAGCCGACAAGGCAAATGTTCTGGAAAGCTCCAAACTGTGGCGGGAGATTGTGTCGGAAATTGGCCTCGAATATCCTGATGTCGAGTTGCGTCACATGTATGCCGACAACTGTGCCTACCAGATGGTCATGAACCCTCGACAGTTTGACGTCATCATTGGCTGCAATCTCATTGGCGACATTCTGTCCGATGTTGCAGGCTCGATATCCGGCGCTCTGGGATTGCTCCCCTCCGCCTGTTTGGGCGCACGACGCTGCGGACGGTTCAAGGGCATATTCGAGCCGGTGCACGGGTCGGCGCCGGACATTGCAGGGATGGGCGCCGCCAACCCTGTCGGGATGGTTCTCAGTGTGGCCATGATGTTTGAATATGGAATGTGCCGACGAGACGTTGCGCAACGAATTCGACTGGCCACAGTTCGTGCAATGGAGAACGGTGCACGCACACCGGACATTGGCGGCGAGTCGGCCACGAAGGATGTCACCGAAGCCATCGTGAGCGAACTTGGATGACAAGGGAATCCTACGACTACGCAATTGCTGGAGCCGGCTCCGCTGGCTGTGTCCTCGCAGCCCGCCTGTGCGAGGAAGAGGATGCAACCGTATGCTTGGTGGAGGCGGGAGGATTCGGCAAGAGCATCTGGACACGAATGCCGATCGGCAACGGATTTCTCTTTGGAAAGAAGCGCTATGACTGGGGATTGACCAGCATGCCCCAGCCCGCCTTGATGGGAAGAACCATCGTCTTGCCCCGTGGACGAGGTGTAGGCGGCAGTTCGTTGATCAACGGAATGATCTACATGCGCGGATGCGCTGGGGACTATGACCGGTGGAGCGCATTGGGTCTGCCGGGGTGGTCATATGCCGAGTTGCTGCCGTACTTTCGCAAGTCTGCGACCGCCGCTCACCGGCCCGGCAGCGAGTATCACGGAGACGGACCCGTGCAGCTTTCTCCAGCCGGCAATTTCGACACGGTCAACCAAGCCTTTGTTGACGCCGCGATCCAGGCCGGAAACCCGGCCAACGAGGACTTCAACGGAGCAAGCCAGCTTGGTGTCGGTCGACTCGACGTTACGGTGTGGAACGGGCGCCGCCAGTCGGCGGCGGTGGCTTACCTCAAGCGGAAGCCGGACAATCTGGCCATAAAGACTGAAACCCATGTGCTTGGCATTGAATTCGAAGGCCGGAGAGCAGTTGGGCTTCGGCTTTCATCAGGGTTTGTTGAGGCAAAGCGGGAAACCATTCTCTGCCTCGGAGCATTTGCTTCGCCTCAGCTTCTGATGCTTTCAGGCATCGGTCCTCCCGAGCACCTGGCCGACCACGGCATTCCCGTGACGCACGAGCTGCCGGGTGTTGGTTCGACGCTGTACGACCACCCGCAGCTCCCGATGAAATTCTCTCTCAAGGACAGCCGGCTAAGTTTGGCGCGCCTTCAGCGCATTGATCGGGCATTCATTGTCGGGCTGCGCTGCCTTCTCCTTTCGTCAGGACCGGGAGCCGCGCCGTTTTGGTCGTCGGTGGCATTCCACGCGCTCCGAAACGAGGATCTTCCGGAACTGCAGATATACATGACCCCCATGTGCATCAGCGACGAATACGGAAAGCGGAACTGGTCGTTCGGCAGCATCCTGAATGCCGGGAGCCTTTTCATGAGCCGTGGGCCGACGGCAGTGCCTGGCTTGCATTTTGACGTCAACCTGCAGCGTCCGCGAAGCCACGGCAGCGTCAGGCTTGCCAGCGCGGACCCTTACGACTCTCCCTGCATAGACTTGAACTGGTTCACAGATTCAGACGACATGGCGAAAATGGTGGCGGGAATGCACCATGTGCGCGAAATCGTTCGGCAGCCGGCTCTTGCGGAGATTTGCGGAGAGGAGTTGCAGCCGGGAAGCGACGCTCAAACTGATGCCGAGCTCGAACGGGCTGTTCGGTCCTTTGTGTCAACCGGCCACCATCCGGTATCCACCTGCCGAATGGGTGCACCGGACGATGACTTGGCAGTGGTCGACGACCGGCTTCGTGTTCGCGGACTCGAGCGCTTGCGTGTGGTTGACGCGTCGGTGTTCCCGGATCAGATTGGTGGCAACACCAATGCAGCGGCAATGATGATCGCCGAAAGGGCGGCGGACCTGATCAGGGGAATTCCACCGCCGCCTCCGGCATGTCCGGAGATGGAGTAGAAATGCCAACATCGTGCCGAGAAGCGACCAAGCGTCAGTTGGGCCAGAGCGGAGTGGCAGCCGCATGCTTGTCACTGTCACGAAACGGGCAGAGGTCTGCGGAGCAATTCAGGGTTGCCACCTTCGGCATGGCGACCAACTTCATAGCAGCCAATGTGGGAGGCGAATGGTTGTGCTGACGTTGACTTTCCATCAATTGACCCTTGAGCGTCAATGCTCCAAAGCTCATTTGTGCATTTGCCGGCGAGGGCTGCCAAAATTGCATGAACCAAGTCGCAAACACAGCCAGGGCAGGGATTCCGAGGAATTGATTGCCGGAGTTCCTCAGCAATGGCCATTGGGGGCAATGCAACAGATTCATGTGCTGGCCGGCACATTGAGCGACCTTTCAGATTGACTGCAAGCCATTGGCGGACCAAGTTGCACAGGCACGGACAGGTCGAGGCAGGCATGAGATGAAACCTGTAGAGGAAATGAATCTGTGGCCGATCAATGGGATGTCGCATGTGCGAGGCGACCGTTCGGAACCCGTTTGGAACATCACCATCCCGAAAGCCGTCCGACGAACCGTGTCAGAATGCCCCACGGGACTGGCAGCCGTGTTCAACTCGCGCAATGTGCGGTGGACGTACAAGGAGTTCGCCACACAGGTGGACCGGCTTGCGTCTGGTCTCCTGTCACTCGGATTGAAGCGAGGCGACCGAGTTGGGGTCTGGTCTCCGAACTGCCCCGAATGGGTGTTGCTTCAGTTTGCAACAGCACGAATTGGGCTGATTCTGGTTACGATCAATCCCGCATACAGGCCACGGGAGGCTGAATACGCTCTGCGGCGTGTCGGCGTTAAGCTGTTGCTGGTTGCGGAGAGGTTCAAGTCAAGCTGTTACATTGCGATGCTAAGGGAAATGGCGCCCGAGATCCAGACGACGCCGCGTCGCAGGCTGGAAATATCCCGACTTCCCAAACTTAGGCATTGCGTTCACACTGGCGCCGCAAGCATTGACGGAATGTACAGCTTCGGTGAAATCATGGCGCGGAGCGGGAAAGAGATCGAAGGCGAACTTGACAGGATGTCGGATGCACTTGACCCTGACGACGCCATAAACATTCAGTTTACAAGCGGAACCACCGGCGCACCCAAGGGCGCGACGCTGACCCACAAAAACATTGTCAACAACGCACGCTTCGTTGCCGCAACGCTCAAGTTCGGTCCAGCGGACCGCTTGTGCATCCCTGTTCCGCTCTACCACTGCTTTGGCATGGTTATGGGCTCGTTGGCCTGCATGACCACCGCTTCGACAATGGTTTTTCCAAGTGATTCGTTTGATGCTCGGTCAACGGTTGAGGCGTTGCAACAGGAACGTTGCACGGCGCTCTACGGGGTGCCAACCATGTTTGTCGCCATGCTGGACGAACTGGCGTCCCAGCCAAGGGACATCAGCTCGCTGCGCACCGGCATCATGGCCGGGGCGCCATGCCCAATGGAAATCATGCGGAGAGTCATCGACGTCATGAATCTGCGGGAGATCACGATCGCATACGGCATGACCGAAACCAGCCCGGTTTCCTTTCAAAGCCATGTCGATGATTCGTTGGAAAGGCGGGTTGGCACTGTCGGACGAATTCACCCTCAGGTTGAGGTCAAGATCGTCGACCGAGCAGGTCAGGTCGTGCCGACAGGTGAGCAGGGTGAAATTTGCACTCGTGGATATTCTGTCATGAAAGGGTATTGGGACGATCCTGCAACAACCGCCAAATGCATTGACGACGAGGGCTGGATGCACACTGGAGACTTGGGCATCCTGGACAGCGATGGCTATTGCCGCATTGCCGGCAGGATCACGGACATGGTGATCAGGGGAGGGGAAAACATCTACCCCCGCGAAATCGAGGAGTTCATCTATCGCCATCCGCAGGTGCAGGTTGTTCAGGTTTTCGGAGTTCCGGACGAGACCATGGGCGAGGAAGTGTGCGCATGGATAATCGCGACTCCGAATTCCACGGTTACGGCAGCCGAGATTCGGGAACATTGCCGCGAGGGGATGGCGCACTTCAAGATTCCCAAACATGTGCGCTTCACCCACGAAATGCCAATGACGGTCACTGGCAAGCCGCAGAAGTTCAAGATGAGAGCTGCGATGATCGAGGAATTGAAGGGCAAAACAAAATCTCGGAACTGATCGCGACCAGTTCGTTCTGTCAGCCCTGCTCGGAAGTGTTGGAGCGTCGATGTGATGCGCGCATTCGGATTGGCCCGTGCAGCGGAATTGCCGGACTGCCGCTGTCCGGCCAGCGGTTCCGGAACGGAGGCGACGCTCAGTTGACCATGCCGTTCCCTGCCTCGGCAACCTCGAAATCCGTCTCAATGCCGATTTGAATTGTGAGAGCCAACCGCGTTTCGCGCCCTTCCATGTCCTCGACCGACCGAGCGACCTCCGACATGCACATGGCCTGCCTGGGATTCAACCGTTCTTGCCGAAGGGCCATGCTGTAGGGCAATTCAGTCAGGCGAGACTCACACCAACATCTGGAAGACAAGACCCGACAAGATTGCGCAAACCAATCCCAGCCCGAGATAGGTTGCAAACACCGCAGGCCTGACAATCGACCAAACCGCAATCATCGCCGGGACGCAGCTGATCGCTCCAGCCACCATGAACGCCATGCCCGCTCCGGGAACCATGCCCTGATCGATCAGGCCTGAAATCAGCGGCGGCGCAACATAGCCATTCAAATAGGCAGGTATGCCGACCAGCGTGGCGACAACTATGGAGCTGAATTCGGAGCCCCCAACCAAGGAGGCAACGAAGCTGGCCGGCACATAGGTTACGAGAAGCGCTTCAAAGACATAGGCAACCGAAAGCCACTTGGCCAGAAACAGGGAGTTGGAGGTCGCCTGGCTCGCAAAAACCGCTCTTCCTTCGGCCTCGTTCCAGAATTTCCACCTTGGTCTTGTTTCAACTTCGTCAGCTGGGCAGCCGGAGGAGTTTCGAGCCGAGCTGCGAAGCGAACTTGCAAACAGACCCTGGCGGGTCAGCAGGGCAACGGAAAAGCCACCTGCCAAACCCGTGCCGACTGCAGCGACGGCCTTGCCGATGGCGAAATCCCAACCCAGCGCACCTGCAGTTATGAACAGGGTCGGCGGGTCGATCAACGGCGAAGAAAGCCAAAAGGCCATGATCGCAGACAGTGGAGCGCCCATGGCCAGAAGTCCGGCAATGAACGGAATCACTTCACACGAACAAAACGGCGCCAGTCCTCCAATCAGTGCGGCCACGATTATCATTCTCACCTCCTGCCCTTCGAAGGCGGCGGCAAGTGTCGCATCGGCATTTGCTGCCTTCAACACAGCGATGGTCACAACTGCAATGGCGATGTAGGGCAGCGTGCCGAGGAACGACGTCGCGGCAAGGCGGACAACATCCGCAAATGCATCGCCATCAAGCAACAACACCGTTAGTGGCAAGAGCACGACGAGCGCCCACGCGGAAAGGAGCCTGCGTAGTAGACCGATCGCCGCGTGAGAGTGTGCGCCTATGGCTTCATTGACTGCATGCATCATTTGGCGAATGACCTAGCACAAAGTCCACGAACAATCCACATTGCCGTGCACCGCTCTCCGCCAGACGCTTCACTGTCCGGAGCAAGTCATGGGTCAGGGCGGCAACTGCGTTCCTGGGCCAAGCCGGTGCGTGATGCCTCCGCCGCTTCAAAGCGTGCCGCCTCCCATGCCAGCATGGCACGCTTGGCGACCGGCCCCCAATGATACCCACCAAGTTGGCCGTTCTTGCGCAAGACCCGATGGCAGGGGATGAGCCAGCTCAGCGGGTTCCTCCCCACCGCGTTGCCGACTGCTCGAGAGGCCGTGGGGTTGCCGACAGCGAGGGCTACATCGCCGTATGTCGTTACGTGTCCCTCGGGTATCCTCAGCAAAGCTTCCCAAACCTTGATCTGAAATGGAGCTCCGACAAGAACAGCCCGCGTGCTTCCGCTTCGAGTGAACAGCGCTTCGGTCCATCCAACGATCCTGCCGGCATCCTCCGTCAGTTCCGCCTTCGGCCAGCGATTGGACATGTCCTCGAACTCCTTTGAATGATCGCTGGATGAGAATGCGAGGCCGCAGAGACCCTTGTGGGTTCCCATGGCAAGCATGTCGCCGAAAGGGCTGTCGAACCACCCGTACGAGATAGTCAATCCACTTCCGCCCCGCGCAAACTGTCGGGGGCTCATGGCTTCCCATTTCACAAACAGATCGTTTAGGCGGCCGGCGCTCGACAGGCCGACCTTGCTCGCAGTCTCAAACTGGGCTGTTCGCTGCCTGAGCAAGCGCTTCGCATGGTTGAGTGTCAGATACTGTTGGTACCTCTTGGGCGACAGTCCTACCCATCTGCTGAACGTTCGCTGGAAGTGGGACGTGCTCATGAACATTCGGCTGGCAAGTTCCTCAAGCGAAAGTTGCCTGTCTGCCTCATCGATCTCTCGAATTGCCCTCTTGATCACTTGGTAGTGATAGGATCCCATTGCATCCAATGTCATTGTCAACTCCGCTGGTCTTTCGCCGATCCGAGCATACAATGAAACCCGATTCCGAATCCTGCACAATTGACATTGCCGGACAAGCTGCCTTGGGGGAGTGAGCAATCCTTGAGATCAACTGCAAATGGATTGCATCAAGTGGCAATGATCACAGTGCGGGATTTGGGGCGTCTCAATCGACACGGTCGCACAACGAACGCGAAACTCAATGCAATCCGCACCGCTTGCCTCGCTGCTGCCAAGGATTCCCTGCCATCCCTGTGCATGTCTTCCGGCAGGCAGCGTTCCGGCAGCACAAACAGGAAGTGAACCATGAAGGCTGCAGAAGAATATGCCCGGATCACCCGAATATTCAGACGGTTTCGTGTTCACAGACCCGAACCGAAAGGAGAGCTTGAGCACGTCAACGCATACACGCTGCTCGTGGCTGTGGTGCTCTCCGCCCAGGCCACGGACGTGGGCGTGAACAGAGCAACCAGGGAGTTGTTCCAGTTTGCCGACACTCCCGAAAAGATGCTGCAGCTGGGCGAAGAGAGATTGATCGGCTTCATCAGAACAATCGGGTTGTACCGGCGAAAGGCGGCAAGCGTCATTGCGCTTTCGCGCATCTTGTGCGAGAGCTACGGCGGTGAGGTTCCATCATCGAGGACCGCGCTTCAGTCCCTGCCAGGCGTGGGAAGGAAATCCGCCAACGTCGTGCTGAACATGTGGTTCTCCCATCCAGCCCAAGCTGTGGACACCCACATCTTTCGAGTGGGAAACCGAACCGGAATTGCTCCCGGAAAAAACGTCGGTCAGGTCGAGAGGGCGATCGAGGACAAGGTTCCCGCCGAGTTTCAGCAGCACGCTCATCATTGGCTCATTCTGCATGGCCGATACGTTTGCAAGGCGCGAAAGCCAGCATGCGGCAACTGCGTCATAACCGACCTGTGTCCATCAAGCTCCGTTGCAGCCGACAGCTGACAAACACCGCAGGCCATCGCCGTTGGAGCGAGCTCTACGTTTCGGATTCACGCGGATGGCTTGCCCGATACACCGACAGGACGCGCGAAGTCTCCACCTTGAGGTAGGACTGCGTGGTGGACAGTGAACTGTGTCCAAGCAGTTCCTGGATGGCGCGCAGCTCGCCTCCGGCGTTCAGAATGTGGGTTGCAAACGAGTGTCGCAGCGCATGTGGAGTTGCCGTTTGGGGAAGACCCAGCGAAAAGCGTGCCTGTTCGACGACTCGCCGAACCTGCCGTTGATTCAGCGGACCACCCCTGACGCCGAGAAACAGCCGCTTTCCAGGTTCGCCGGGATAGGGGCAAATCTTCGCGTAGTTGTCCACCGCTTGGCGTGCGTACTTCACCACCGGGACGATTCTTTCCTTGCCGCCCTTGCCCTTGATTCGGATGGTGTCGCCGAGCGGCAGGCTGCCATGCGTCAGCGACAGCGCTTCGGAAATCCGCAAGCCACACCCGTACAGCAGCGCCAGCACCGCAACATCGCGGGCGCGAACCCACGCACGGCCTTCACCCTGCCCGGTGAATTCAAGAAGTTCGAGCGCATCGTCCTGCGCAATTGCACGCGGCAGCCTGGCGGAAAAGCGAGGTGGGCGCGTGATTTCGATTTCGGTTATGTCGAGCGAATGCTCCCGGGCCAGCCATCGGAAAAACCCCTTGATTGCTGACAGCTTCCGGGCCAGCGTCCTCGGGGAAATTCCCTTGTTGCGCTCATGTGCCATCCAGGCTCGAAGGTCGCGACGGCCTACCTTGGCGAGGCGTTCCAAACCCAATTCCTCCCCGTGGTATTTCACGAGAAACCTCATGAAGGAAGTCGCATCGCGCCGATAGCCGGCGTCCGTGTTCGGCGACGCGCCGCCGACTGCCGTGCGGGCGGACAGCCAGCCATTGATCAGCAGGGCTGAATGCGAGGAGGCTCCGCTCATGCCAGAAACCGTTCCAAGGTGCACCCGACAGCCTTTCCGAAGAACTCAAGCAACGTTGTTTCCATTTCCGGGTCGAACTGCTCGGCGTCGGTGCTTCCCGCAAGCATGAGCGCGTTGAAGTGATGACGCTTGAATCTCAGTCGAACAACGGCTTCGGATTGAACTCTTGGTCCCACGGCGCCGTACACTTCGGTGTCGCCGCGGGGAATCGGTCGCAGCAGCACACCGCTTTCAGGGAGACTGTTTTGGCCCTGCAGATAGTTCCGGATTGAGCCTGGGGGACAGATCACGACCGTGTTGCCGCCAACTCTCCGCAGGGGCGACTTCAATCCCGGAGGGATTTCGACCACCAGGCGAATGCAGTCGATGCCCAGTCGACGGGGGATGAATTCGTCGAGCTTGTCGAGAAACTCCTTGGCGCTGGCGCAACGCATCAGCTCGATTACAGCCTGATGGGTGCGTTCCATCATCTTTGAGTTGGCGCGGGCAGCCGCGATGAAGACACGATGTGTGGCTTCCAGCTCCTCCAGGCGGAAACCCTGCTTGCGCAGCGCAACGCCGCGCAGGTCAATCAGGTTTCCTTCGGACTTCTTGCCCTCCGAGTCAGCCAGAGCCTGAACGACCCTTTCGTCGCTGAGCACGATGTCGGGGTTGTCCAGAATTGCCGCTCGAACGGATTCGGGCGAAGGCAGGGGCCCGGCTTTGTCATAGGCTTCCGTCATGAATTCTCCAGGATTGATTTCAGGCGATCGTCATGCCGGTCTTTTCCCAGTCGGCAAGAAAGCTTGCAAGTCCCTTGTCGGTGAGCGGGTGAAGCGCCAGTCGGCGAAGCACGGCAGGTGGCACGGTTACAACATCCGCGCCCGCCAGGGCGGAACTGGACACATGAAGTGGAGATCGGATTGAAGCCGCCAAAATGCGTGTCTCATACGAGTAGTTGTCGTAGATTGTACGAATGTCCTCGATCAGTTCCATGCCGTCCTGACCGAGATCGTCCAGCCTGCCGATGAAAGGGCTGATGTAGGTTGCGTTGGCCTTTGCCGCCAGCAGCGCCTGAGCCGAATTGAAGCACAAGGTGACGTTGACCTTGATCCCGTCGGCTGCAAGTGTTCGGCAGGCACGGAGGCCGTCCCAGGTCAGCGGCACCTTCACCACAATGTTTTCGGCGATCTTCGCCAGTGTCCGTCCTTCGTCTGTCATTCGGTCCGCGTCGGTGGCGACGACCTCGGCGCTGACCGGTCCCTTCACGAGTGCGCAGATTTCGGCGAGCACTTCTCGAACGTCTCGCCCCGATTTCATGATGAGTGACGGATTGGTCGTTACGCCATCGACCATTCCACTGGAGCTTAGTTCCGAAATCTCCGAGATTTCGGCGGTGTCAACAAAAAAGTCCACAGGTTTTGTTCCATTTCCATTCGCAATTGTTCCGCAAGCT
This sequence comes from Paracoccaceae bacterium, assembly GCA_026713305.1. Classification (GTDB taxonomy): domain Bacteria; phylum Pseudomonadota; class Alphaproteobacteria; order Rhodobacterales; family Rhodobacteraceae; genus MPNP01. The sequence goes on along the minus strand of JAPOOS010000001.1, from coordinate 3,849 downwards.
GATTACTTCATCGCCGAACGATTTGCACGCATTGCGCAACGATTCACGTCCCGGGACCAACGTGCCGGGCGACAGGTCTGCAAACTGGCCAAGCGAAGCGAGGATCGCGGCCGGATCCTTGACTTGTGGCCTTGCCTGGATTCGAGCCCGCACGCCCTGCACCTTGGTCGGACCGCGCACGGAAATGTCCGTGGGCTGAATGCGACATTGGGATTGCAGTCGCGCCGCAATCGGTTGTCAGCGAATGGCGCGCCGAGCCGCCATGGTTCTCCCGGCCTGTTTCCCTGCATGGATGTTGAACGCCGCTGCCTGACCAAGGCATGTATCTGTTCGCATGGCAATTCAGGAAGTCTCTCCAATCGACGGCATCCAGTCGATGACTGCACACAGGAGGACGGGTTCAGTTTCACAAGGCAACCAGTCCAGCCTTCCGGCATCCGAACCTGCTTCAACTGGATGGTTGGTCCTTGAGCACAGCATCGACTGAATTCACAATCCACCCATTGGCTTGTGCCTCCTGAGGGCTGGCTCTCAACTTTGGGAAATGTTCGCGGCTCCGCAATCCTGGTTCAAGTCAGGTTCAAGTGGCTTCAACTGGAAATCGCCGGGAAAGGGGCAATTGGGGCGGCAAGGAATTTCCAAATGCCCGATTGCCATGGCTTGGCAACTGGGGCCTGATCCGCAGCGATCGGCAGTTCAGAGAATCCAGATGCGGTTCTCGGTCCCTTTTCCGCATTCTCAAGTGGGTTTGGGACACAGGCAATGGATGCATTTGCATCCCATTGCGTGCAATGTGTAGCTACACAGGCCAGCCGCGTTTGCCCGGTGGGAATTCTCGCTGTACGGTTGCCGTCTCCATCCATGCGACGCTATGGCGATTGAACGAGGAATGCCATAGAAGGCCCGACTGTCCACGCGCAGTGAATTCAACGAGGTGCGGATCATTTGGAAGCAGCAGAGGAATCCATCGAAAGTTGAAACCTTCCGCCAACCACAACATTTTCAGGCTGCCTGGGAGCTGCGCAGGCCACGCGCCCGGTTTGCCACGGCCCATCCTCGCGCGGTTTGCCGCACCTTGCCTTACGGCGCTCCTTAAGCTCTAGCGCCATGCAGCCGACATCCGACGCGACTTTGGAACCAACCCAACTGTTTGCCGAAGGCGAGCAAATAGCCGTCATGACCGCGTTGCCAGTCAAGGGCGCGCTTGACTACTTGGCGCCTCCCGGTGGGGTTTCAGTCGGCGACTATGTGAGCGTGCCACTTGGCGCTCGTTCCGTCATTGGCGTCGTTTGGGGTCAGGGCCTCAACACTGAACTCGACAGGGACAAGTTGCGGCCCGCCTTCAATCGGATCGATGTGCCGCCGATGCAGGACGGCTTTCGCAAGTTCTTGGAGCGGGCGGCGGGATACACACTGACGCCAATCAACAGCATGCTTGGTGTCACGCGCCTTCCCGAGGCCAATGAATCGCAGCCGACCCGCAGAACGCTTCATTTGTCGGGCACAAAGCCCAAGGTAATGACGGCGGACAGGGCTCGTGTTATCAAAGCGCTCGAAGAGGCGGACAAGCGCGGTCTGGCGCCCAAGTCGCTGGCACGACGAGCGAATTCCTCGGCTGCCGTCATCAATGGTCTCTTGAAGCAGGGCGTGTTGGTCGCCCAGACTCTGCCGTCGACATACCGCATGGCCAAGTTGGACACGTCGCCTTCGCTTGATCGCCTGACCCAAGCGCAAAGATCGGTTTCGCGAAGCCTGCTGAGAAGGGTCCAGCAGGGAACCTACCGGACAGTTCTTCTTCAAGGCGTGCCTGGCGCCGGCAAGACGGAGGTGTATTTGGAAGCCGTTGCCGCTGCCGTCGGCGCCGGTCGACAGGTTCTTGTTCTTTTGCCGGAAATAGCCCTTACGACCCAGTTCCTTGATCGCGTTTCGGAGCGTTTCGGCTGCAGGCCTCTGCAATGGCACTCTGCAATCAGCAAGGCACAGAAGCGCAGGGTCTGGAATCTGGTGGGAAGTGGCCGCGCCGAATTTGTCGTGGGAGCGCGATCGGCGCTCTTTCTGCCCTTCACCAATCTTGGCTTGATCGTGGTGGACGAAGAACATGACCGTTCTTTCAAGCAGGAGCAAAGCGTAATCTACAACGCCAGGGACATGTCCGTGTTGCGGGCTGCAATGTCCGGGTCACTGGCAGTTCTCTGCTCAGCCACTCCTTCGCTTGAGAGTTGGGTCAATGCCAACAGTGGCAAGTACGAGCGGCTTGAACTGTCAACCCGCTATGGATCGGCCAGAGCTCCCGTGATCGACACGATCGACATGCGAAGCGAGAAGCTGTCGTCCAACAGATGGATTTCGGATGTTCTGGCCGGCGAGATCCAAAATCGGCTCGAGCTTGGCCAGCAGTCGCTGCTGTTTCTCAACCGCAGGGGATTTGCGCCTTTGACGATTTGCCGTGCGTGTGGTCACCAGATCAGCTGTACAGAATGCGACGTCACGCTGACAGAGCACCGTTTCAGGCGTGAGCTGTTGTGTCACCAGTGCGGCTTGCGCATGAACATCCCCGATGAATGTCCGAAGTGCAGCGAAAGCGGACAGCTGGCGCAGATCGGTCCGGGGGTTGAGCGTCTTGCCGAGGAGGTTGGAGGACTGTTTCCGAATGCCAGGCTGGAGGTTCTGTCCTCCGATCTTTCAGGCTCCAGCGACAAGCTGCGGGCCAAGATCAAAGCCATAGCGGCTGGCCAGGTAGACATCATCATTGGCACGCAGCTGGTTGCCAAGGGACACAATTTCCCTCTGTTGTCGCTGGCTGCCGTTATAGACGCCGACATGGGGCTGCAGGGCGCCGACATCAGGGCTGCCGAACACTGCTTTCAGTTGATAAGGCAGGTGGCGGGCCGATCGGGGCGGCTTGACATAGCGGGCGTGGCGCTGTTGCAGACATGGCAGCCCGAGCATCCGGTGATGCAGGCGATAGTTTCCGGCGACGATGAAAATTTCTGGCAAACGGAGGCAACTGAACGGGAGATAGCCGGAATCCCTCCCTTCGGACAATATGTTGGAATCATTGTTTCCGGCCCCGACGTGGAATCGGTCAGGGACGTGGCTGGCACGCTGGCACGAACAAGCCAGCCGCTCGAAGACATCGGGGCCCAGCTGTTCGGACCCGCCCCTGCACCCATCATGCGCATTCGTGGCCGAGTAAGATATCGCTTGCTAATCAAGACCGAGCGCAGCATGGCAGTGCAGTCGGCAATCTCAAAGTGGCTAGGGCAGCACAAGTTCCCCGGCAAGGTCAAGTTGAGGGTTGATGTTGATCCCTACAGTTTTCTGTAGAATCGCCTGTGCCTTGCCACTGCCGGAAGGGAAGCCATTGAAAATTCAAGCAATTGCCTGGCCGTCCGGCAAGGGCGGAAGCGTCAATCCCGCAGGCGTCAGCTTGTCATGACCGAATTGTACAGGAAGGTGGCGTTGATCGGCATGGGGCTGATTGGGTCTTCGCTGGCCCGCGGCATTCGCGAGCGTACGCTTGCCCATTCAATTCATGGCGTTGCGAGGAGCCGTCAGACCATTGAAATTGCCCGTGAGCTTGGCTTGGTCGACCGCATGGGCGCCTCACTCGAAGAGGCGGTTGAGGGAGCCGATCTGGTCATGCTTTGCACGCCAGTCAGGACGTTCGGCAAGATAGCGCAATCAATTGCGCCGCATCTTGCGTCGGGTGCGACCTTGACGGATGTTGGGTCCGTCAAGCGGTACGTGATCGGCGCCGTGTCGCCGCATGTGCCCGAACATGTGCAGTTTGTGCCTGCCCCCCCGCTCGCCGGCACGGAGCGCTCCGGACCGCGAGCCGGCTTCGCT
>JAPOOS010000002.1 GCA_026713305.1 Paracoccaceae bacterium | reverse complement strand
AATATGCGCTTGTGCCCACTTGTTCAAACGCTGCAACGGGAAGAATGGGTTTGGGGGATCATACATTTGTGCTGTGCATGTTTCAAGCGCTCTTTCGCCACAAAAGGGGTACATCAATCAGAGTTCAACGGCAAGATTCGGCCCTGCAGAGGACAGCCTTCGGGCCTCTGACAGCAACTTGTCAGGAGTTTGCCAAGAGACTGTCGTGAAACGGGGATTTTGCGGTAGTGTCGGGAGCAAATCAAAAAGCCGGCTTCTGGCGATTCCAGCACAATCTCCCGATTACCGAGCAATTGCCACCTTCAGCCGCCATTTGCAAAAGCATCGCTGAGCTCACAGAGCTGGTCGGGGAGGAGGTGCTGACCTCGCTGACAAAGATGTGCGGCGAGGCCTTTCAGGCCGGGCACGTCGTCGACATGGCCGACGTGGACTATGCCATTGGCGACGGCATGGAGGAGTCCGGCCGCCACTTTCTCAAGCACGCCATCGTTGGTCTCGACGACAAGGCTCCGCGCATCCTGATCGACGGCGAGCCCTGGCATCGTGTTTTCTCGGCGAAGAAGCGGGTGGTCACGAAGCAGGGCGTCATCGAAAGCCGGCGCAGCTGAGACTGGGCACCAATCAAGCGACCATCTATTGCTGGATCCGCGCCGGCCTGGTTGCCGGTCGACAATCCCGACGTCGACGGCGCACCGCTGCGGGTGCGGATGACGGACGAGTTCCGGGCCTTCTTCCGCGCCGGACCGCCGCCGGGCTATGTGCGGGCGCAGGTGGCGGAGCAGTTGCTGTCGCTGTCCCGCCAGAGCGCACCTGGCTGCACATCAAGTCGGGGCGGCTGGAGGCATCGCACGATGCAAATTCGTGATCGGGTCTCGACATGCCGCAATTCGCACCTTGTACATTCGCAGCCCGGTCGGTGACCGAAATGTGCGCCTGCAGCGTCGAAAGAGCGGCAAACGGCAGGTGCGGAGCAAACAAATGGCCGTCACTTGTTTTGAATTGTACGGACTGGCGCTTGAATGCGGGCGTTTGTTCGATCGTTGCACGAAAAGAGAGCCGTCTGCGCGACACGGGCGGCTTCCGCTGCCGGCGCCTTTCTGCAAAACTACACAACGGAGCAGCATTTCGAAGCATTCGTCGACATGGACTCACCGCGACCAGCCCGTTTTGAGCGAGTTCACATTTCGGCACGAAACGCACTGGCGCGGCAACCCCAACGACTTCAGTGTGCATGGCGAGCTTGAGAATGTCGCATCTGCAGACTTTCGAGTGGATTCGGAACCTGCCGCTATCAGGCGCTCACGTGCCGGCGGAGTGCCAGGGAAATTGATGGTCCTCAAACGTGACGGTCTCAATCACCGCACGGCAGGCTTCGCAAGGCATACAGCCATCCGGCAGGGCGATGCCGCGCCTCGGCATCAGGTCCGAAGCCAGCCGCCAACAGAACGCTGGTCAAGTTCCTCGGACTTCGAAGGACGCCCCGTTTCCGTCAAGGGCAAAAGCTTGTACCCATTGGTGGAATTTCACGACCCAAAGCTTCTCGGAACGGCCCTTTCAACGTTTCACTTCAACTCTGTCAATTGCTTCGTTTTCAGGTAGCGTGTGCGATCACCCAGCAATTTCCCGAAAGTGTAGCGCCAAAACTGGCGGTGCACCCGAGAAAGGGTCCAATCAACCATTTCGTTCCGCGCATCGCCTGCAATCTGCTTGATGTCGCGTGGCGTGCCTCGCCGGAACAGCAGGCCAATGTCGTATTCGTCATACGTGTCCACAACTTCCAGTCCTGCAACGGCACCCAGATATTCCAGGCTGAACTTGGAAAAGCCCAGAGTGTGTGCATAGTGCAGGCAACCAAAGCCCTTGTGCAGGCCATTTCGCAGGTTGGGCACCTCGATGTAGAACAGTCCGTCCTGATTGGCCCATGTCTTCATTCGTTCAAGGGCCGCAATAGGGTCGGTCAAGTGCTCGAACACGTGAAAGGACGTTACGAGATCGAATTTCCGATCCAACACGACATCCTGCCAGGAGGCCGCAATCACGTCCAGCTTTAGCTGCTCTCGTGCATGGGTGGCATATGCATCACCTGGTTCAAAACCCATGGCATCCAAGCCGCGGCTCGAACACAACTCCACAAATTCTCCCGAGCCACAACCGAAGTCCAGAACGCTGCTGCCCCTCCCATTCAAATGGGAGGAAACGCGGTCCAGGCGAACAGTGCCTTCCGCCATTCTTTTGGTCCTGTGCCGGACCGACGGCTTGGAAACTCTCTGGTAAGCCTTGCGGTATTCGGACTTGTAATACTCTTCCAGCACCTCGTCGGAGGGCAACGGGAATTGCCGAAGCAACGCGCAGTTCGCACACTTGACATGGACCAATGGCTTGAAATGCCTATCCCACTCGCTAAGCGCCACGCTTTCCGAGTGACTGCAGATGGGGCAGTCGGTTTTGCCGGTTGACTTCTTGTATGAAACGAAGGGAATTCCACTCATCAAACAAATGTCTCGGTGACGGCAATTGGGGTGGCGGTGGCGCAGCCATGCGCAGACGGATTCCGCATTGCGGCGGAATGCTTCCAAGCTTCTTTGCGCATTGAAGATCTATTTCACGCCGGTCTTGATTACAACCTTTCCATGTCTGGTCCTTGGTGTGCGCACGTATTCCCAAGCATCTCGATAGTCTTCCATCCGGTAGACGCGATCTATTCTTGGAGCGATCTTGCCGGCCGCAATTGCATCGTAGACGTATGCCTTTCCCTTCTCGCACATCTCCCTGTCCTCGACATAGTTGCAAAGAGAATATGGCTTCAGCGCCGCATTTGCCTGGAACATGTCCTTGAACGGCAAGTCCGGGAAGTTCCCGTCAAGAAATCCATAGAAGAAAATCCACGCATTCTTTGCCAAGGCTCGACTGTATCGTTGAATCATGCCCGCGCCTATGGGGTCGAAGGCAGCGTGAATGCCGACACCGTCCGTTGCTTCAATCAGGAACTCGGTCAGGTCGCTGCCGTCGTCCACGAAGACATGGTTCGCACCGAGCCTGTTGAGAAAGTCGGAGTTGTATGCAAAGCGCGAAGTCGCAATCACGCTGGCTCCCTCCATCCTGGCAAATTCCACGGCGGCCGATCCAGCGGTTGACGTGGCCGCCGGGACAAGGACATTCACACCGGGGGCAGCCTTGGAAATCTCGACTATGGGAAAATAGGCCGTCATGTACTGCATCCAGATCGAAGCGCTCTCGACTGCCGACAGGCCGTCGGGCGCAGGTGTAATGTAGCGGGCATCCACAATCGCGGATTCCGCGCTCATGCCGTGATTGTAGTAGAAGTACGGCAGCGTGCAGTAGCGGCGGCCGATTTCAATGTCTTCGATGCCCTCTCCCACCGCATCGACTATGCCAGCCGCTTCGATGCCAACAAGCGCCGGAAACTCGCGAAGGCTGAACGAGTACATGTCCCGCATGAGGTTCATGTCGCCCCAGTTCAGCGCAAAGGCCTCCACTCTCAGCCGTGCCTCGCCCGGCCCAGGCTTCTTGGCTTCAAACTCTTCCAGCGACAGCCCCTTGTACCCGTGGAATCCGTGGATGACCCAAGCCCTCATGGTCCATTCCTCCCTCACGTCATTCGTTCGCCTGCACGGACCGTTGAAAACCGCCAAACGGCGCCGCGTGCAGGCACAAGTTACTGCTTCAATCAAGTTGGTTGCAAAGTGAATGCCATTTCCATTGATTGCAGCTTGAAACTGATCTTCGCCTCAGATCAATTCGTTCCAGTCGCTCGACCATGCCTTCATCCCGAAAACACAATCGCGGTGCCCAATCCTCCGGCGGATGGAATTGCAGCCAATCCAATTCCTCCCCTCTTCGCCAGCTCATGATAGGCTCTGACTGCAAGCACGGCGCCTGAAGCGCCGATTGGATGCCCTCTGGCCAGCGCTCCACCTCCAACATTTGTCGCTTCCGGAGGAAGTTCGAGCAGCTCGGCGCAGGCAATTGCCTGTACCGCGTAAGCTTCCATCAATTCCACGACTCTCAGTTGGGAGGAGCGAACGGATGCAATCTGCATCGCCTTCCTCGATGCATCGACAGCTGCGATGCCCGGAACCTCAGGGTCGTTTCCAATGGTAGCTCCACTCACTATGTGCATGGCCTTGGAAGCGCTTGAATTGGCCATGTCTTCGGACACAACCAGGCAAAAGGCTCCTGCATCGGCAGCAACTGCCGCCGTGGCGGAAGTAATGGTCGCAGTCAGGCGTTTGGCGCGTTTGCACAATCGCCTGTCAAGGCGACGGGCAAAGCCATCCCCTTCGACCTCCACTTCCGGAATCGACGCGATTTCGTCGGTCAGGTGAAGCTGCGCGTTCAAGGCCTTGCGATGGCTGTCAATCGCCCATTCCTCCTGACGACTTCTGCCGATGCCGAACTGGCGGGAGAGTTTCTCCGCTGCGTCGTGCATGTTTGGATCGCGGTCTGGCCAAGGCGTAAAGGGCGCCTGATCCATTGGCTCGTCGGCATGGCCGTGCGCCGTCGCCAAGTGACATTTCGGCCGAAGGGAATAGCTCTCAACGCCTCCTGCAAGAACGACACTTGCCTGCTTCGATCTTATCAGGCTGTCCGCAATGAGAAGTGCGTCCAAACCGCTGGCGCACTGACGGTCCACTGTAAGTCCAGCGACACTCGCCGACAATCCCGCGTGGAGGGCAATTGAGCGAGCCGGGTTGCCGCCTGGTCCGAGCACATTGCCCGCCACGAGCTCCTCAATTCGGTGGCGTTCAACGCCGGCCTGCCTGCAGCACGCCATTGCCGCGGCACGGCCAAGCTCGAATGTCGGAACATTGCGCAGCGCGCCCCACCTCGGAACCACCGGCGTGCGAGCTGCCGCTATGATGCATGAAGCGCTCATTCTCCCGCGACATCCCACCCTTGAAAACTGGATGGCCAGACCATTCCCTTCCGGCCCGATGTCAGAGGCAGACCAGTTACGGACACTTGCCTTGGCGCCGAAAGGCTTCCGAATCTGTCTCGGCACCTGCTTGAAATTTCGTCGGCCGCGGGTCCATTGTTTTGCACAACCACGCGGGCGGACACCGCATTGCCCCTGAGCGCATCGGCAACGGGATAGACTTGCGCGCCTTCAACGCCTGGAATCGACGATATGAAGCATTCAATCTGCTCGGGGAACACAGCCACATCCGCAACCTTGAACATTCTGTCCTTTCTCCCAAGCACCTCCAAGCGTCCATCGTCCGTCCAACGACCGACATCACCGGTGGGAATGAACCCACTGCCTTCTCGCAGGTCCTTGAAATCCGGCCATCCCCGACCGATGCACAGGTACGGACTTCTGACCAGAATTTGGCCAGCGACGCCTGCCGTGACTGCATCGGCCATTCCCTTGATGACTACTTCAACTCCCGGATATGGAAAGCCCGACGAGCCGGACGTTTGCTTCCCGTCGTCCATTGCTACAAAGCTTGTCTCGGTGGCGCCATAGAACTGGCGCAACTCTGCATTGGGAAACACGCTGAGAACTTCCAGCGCCGTGGTTGCGTCAAGCGGCGAACCTCCCGCCATTACAAGTCTAGTGGCCGGACAATTCGACCCGGCGCTCCTTGCGGCGGCGGCCAACATCCTGAGCTGAATTGGCGTGGCGTAAATGACCGACACGCTGTGCTGGCAGAGTGCCTGCAGCTGCGATTCCGGTCGCTTGGCAGCCAGCAATCGAAGGTCTGCACCAAGTTGAATTGCTTCGAGAGCCCCGTACAGCGCCAGGGAATGGTGCAACTCTCCAAGCACGGCGTAGCTGTCCTCGACACCGATCGAAAACAGCCGGCGATTGACCTCGAAGCTCGCCAGCCACGAACGGTGCGTGCGGCGAATTCGCCGCGGCTTCCCCATCGTGCCGCCGCTGCACACCTGAAACACGGCATCCTTCTTGAATGCTGCTTGGGGCCGGCTGGGAGCGTGGACAGGCACGATGTTGTTCGTTGTGCCGATTTCCGTTGCCGGCACCAGGGCGAACTCCGCTCCAATCGCTGCCGCTCCGTAAACTGTCAGGAGCGTCTCTCGCCGGTTTGAGCGAGCTGCAATCCAAAACTCCACGCTGTCATTTCCGGATGAACCTGTTGAAGGCAGCGGACAGGCTGCAACGTCGTCTGCAGTCAACGTGAAACTGCTGCCATGGACCGTCGACGCCGGATTCCACATGAACATCGACTCAGACATTTGCAGGTCCTTTCGATACCCGGCTCATGCAGCCCTCGACCAAGCGCCGGCGCCAGCAGCCGCAATCGGCGTTCAGCCGGGAACAGTTCAGATCAGACCGCGAGCCGCCAGGTTCCTCATCAAGGCGGCGGTT
>JAPOOS010000003.1 GCA_026713305.1 Paracoccaceae bacterium | reverse complement strand
ACGTAAATGCCGTGATCCTCAAGCAGCATGTCGGAAATCATCCTGCACTTGACCGGGTTCATGATCAAGATTGGAACGATGTGTCCGGGATTGTGCATGTGCGGAATTCCCACCATGTCCAGTCGGCTTCGGAGTTTGGCGACGTTTCTGTGCTGTCGCGCGCTTTCGATTCTGCTTGACTTCAAGTGCCTGACCGCGGCGAGTGCACCGGCGACAATTGCCGGTGGCAGCGCCGTGGTGAAGATGAATCCGCTGGCAAACGAACGCACGAAATCGCAGCATTCCCGGGATGCGGCGATGTAGCCGCCAATTATGCCGAAGGCCTTTCCCAGCGTTCCCTGAATTATGTCAACCTTGTCCATGACGCCCTCGCGATCGGCAATGCCGCCGCCATGCGGACCATAGATCCCCACGGCGTGCACTTCGTCAAGATAGGTCAGCGCGCCGTGCTGCCGGGCCAGATCGCAAATCCGGCCAACCGGTGCGATGTCTCCGTCCATGGAATGGATCGACTCGAAGGCCACGACCTTCAGCGTGTCCGGCGCGCATGACTGGAGCTTCCTGCGCAGGTCGCGAAGGTCGTTTCGCCTCCAGATCTTCTTGGGGGCTCGGGAATGGCGGATACCTTCGATCATCGAGGCGTGGTTCTTTTCGTCGGAAAGTATCTCGACACTTGGAAGCCGCGCGCCGAGCGTGGAAAGCGTTGCCCAATTGGCGACATATCCTGAGGTGAAGAGAAGCGCTGCCTCCTTGCCGTGCAGCTCGGCGAGCTCCCTTTCAAGAAGCACATGGTAATGGCTTGTTCCCGAGATGTTTCGCGTGCCACCGGCTCCTGCGCCGCTGGCGTGCAACGCCTCTTCCATGGCTGCAATTACCTTTGGGTGCTGGCCCATGCCCAAGTAATCGTTCGAGCACCAAACATCGACATCGCGAGTGCCGCCGTCAAAATGGTTGCGGGCCTTCGGAAACTTTCCACATCGGCGTTCAATGTCTGCGAACGTCCGGTAGTTTCCTTCAGACTTAAGCTGCTCGAGTTGAGCTCTGAACTGACTTTCGAATTGAATGCTCAATGTGCGCTTTCCGGTTGATTGTCGGATGCTTTGCGACGCCGGTCCAAAGACATGTGCCGACAGCGCATCCGAACTCAGTCCAAGTTGTCGGCTTGTCGAGCAGCGTTGGCCGCGTCCAATTGCTGCGAAGCATTGCTTCGCTCTGCAGAAAATATAGCGCCATGCCGCAAAACTGCAATGCAGTTGTGAGCGGCAATGCGGCGCTTGAGGGTCACGATTTTTACAACAAGGGATTGAAACGGCTTTCGGGGCTCCCGTCAAGCTTGATCCAGCCATGCTTTGCCGACGCGCGGACGCTTGGAGATCAGCCTCAATCCGCTGCATTCCTGCATCGGATCATTTTGTCTGGCGCTGTTTGCGTCAAATCCAGTCTTAGCCGTGCATTGTTGAAGTGGAGCCTTCACAGTCTTGCTGTGCCCCTGCATTGACTGCGCGATGAAAGCGAGTGGCAGAAACCCGATTCAAGGATGTTGGCCTTCAGGAATTCATTCCAACAGATTCAGCTTCAGCGTCCATTGGGGTCGACGCCAAATATCGTGAGTGCCAATTCAGTGTCTTTGTTGAGGCGGTATGTTGGGGTTTGTCCTGACAGCCTTGTACTTCGATCAAGGATAATCGGCACGCCTTCGCCACGACGATCCATAATATGCTCTCTGTGCGAGGATACCAAATGGCCGCTCCTCACGGGACAGCGCGCCAACAGGCTTGCAATGGCGTCGTTGCGTACAGACTGTCGATAGGGAAGACTCTCGGGTGTCATTGAACCACAAAGCATTCCAGGGACATACAACTCAAGCCGGTTGTCGAACATTCGCAATCTCACCTTGCTTCCGCGCATGGAGTAGTCACGATGAGCAACTGCATTCGTGAGGGCCTCGAATACAGAAAGCATATCATACTGAGGCAGATCCACGCGACCACCAGTGGAGTTCTTGCGCGCAAGGTTGAACATGTTCTTGCTCACAAAGTTGCAGGCTTCGAATATCTGTGCGTCAAGGGGGCCTCTGATGTTGCGGGCATCACGTTGGTAGGTGGATGTTGCAAGGTCGCTTATGCTCGTGCCCTTGTATGCGACAGCTTGAATCATGGCGTGGGGAAGGTACTGATCGGGACGCTCGCAGCCCAACAGGATTCCGGCCACTGTCGGCCGGAGAACGCCATGCTCGTCAGACATTGCCATGGCAAGCTTGGTCAATAGCATGCTTTGGTCATCCAGAGAGCGCGGTGTGCGAAACCTCTCACAGAGTGACTTGTCCAAGACATTCAGCGAAGCTTCAGAGACTGGAGATTCGTCAAAACCACTGTGACGATCATGGCTGCGTTGACGAAACAGCAATTCCAAATGTTCCGGGGTCAATTGGCGCTTTGAGGAACCTATGCGGTGAAGATATCCGCTTGGGCTACTGTGAACGCGTTGAGTGCCTGGAACCTGCACGAGGATAACTGGTTTCTCGTTTCCATTCGCGTCTGGCAATTTCATGCGCCGAATGGTCGACGCAACCAAAGGCTCAATTGAATCACAGCAGGCGTTGCGTGCCAGTTCCTCTACCAGATCAAGATGTTCGTGCGGAATTCCGACGACAGCACGGGGCTTGTCCTGTACTCCCAAAACGATTCTACCGCCTTGGCCATTTGCAAATGCCGCTATTTCATCGGCAAGATCGCTTTGCCGCGGGCCCGTCAACTTTCCTCCTGCGAACCGCACCTCCTTGAGTTCCAGCAGAGGGTCTTCGCCTTGAAGGATCTTGTTCAACAGCTCGGTGGGATTCTCCCTCATGTCAAACAGTTTGCCCCAGACGCGCCCAGCGATGAGCGAGTGCGTCCCTGCCGCCTTCCATAATCCGACAAACCTCCTCCCGAACGCTGCCATCCTGCAAGGCGCCCTTGGCAACCACGCGACACTGTCCTCTCTGAAAGTCGAGGGCATGGATCATTTCTGCGTCGCCGTTCACAACCACATTTGGATTGTGGGTTACAATGATCAACTGTCGCCGACGTTTGTTCTCGCGGATTTGCTTGACAATCAAGTCGTAGACGAGCCGATTGTCCAAATCGTCCTCAGGTTGGTCAAGAATCAGAGGTTCGTCTCCAAATGCCAACAAGAATGCCAGCAATGCCGCAGACCGCTGACCCTGTGAACTTTGCGTGATGCTGCGCCAATCACTGCCGTTCCCAAGGCGACTGTACTTCACAACCAGTTTGTCTTCGGGAAACCAACAGCGGATGTAATCGGCAAGCTCGGGTCCTTTCTCGAACTTTCGCTTCAGGAAATTGCGAAAATGTCCACCGAAACTTTCGTCCACAGAGATCAGTCGATTCTTGACATCACGTAGGGACTCTTCTCTGTCGAAAGCCTTTCCCGACTCAACTGTGGTACCGTTGCCTGAAAGGTCATTCCGCAATTGTTCGAAATCATGCTGAAAGCGATTGTGAGCGTCCAACAACTCCCGCAACTCGCTCTCCACCGCTTCAGCATTCGAGCCAAACAGGTCAACTTCCACGCGGACAAAGGCATTTGCCGCCAGTGTATTTTCGACAAATTCCTTCCTCTTGTCAGTGATGGCAATGCGAGTTTCTCGAACCCGCTTCATCGTCTCGCAAATGTCTGCCTCCAACTGGCTTCGGTCATGCTGCTTGACATCCAAGTCCTTCAACTGAGTCCCAACCTCTTGGCGCTTGAGCAGGAGACGCACAAAGTCCATGGGATCTGCGACCTCTTGCCCATCCAGCGAGCCTTTTAGTTCCTGGAAGTTGTCTCGCGCCTTGCAAGTCCGTTTCCTCCACGAGGCAAGTCGACCGTCTGCACTTAATTCCCCAATCTTCCTTTCGAGGCGCTGTGCAACTCTTGCAATGTCCTGGACAGCAGTTTCCAAGATCCGCTCGGCCTCCTGACGCCATTCGAGTATGTCTTTGTCCTGCACTGCATCAAACGTTCCTTGCGACCAATCATAAAGCAAGAGATCCGGCATCAGACTGTCGATGCGGCCAGGCATCGACTGCAACTCTGCAAGCAAGCCATCTACATCATGCTCCTGCATTTGAGCCTTCTCGTGTGCCCTGAGAGCTGAGCCGTAGCGGGAATTCCGAAAGGACTCTATTTTGCGATGCAAGTCAGAATGCATGCGCTCCAGTTCGGGCTTGCGCTTCAACGCTTCGTCGAGTTCTCGCAGCCGCGCCGTCTGTGAAAGGTATCTGTGTCTGGTTTCCTTGAGTTCGATTTGGAGTTCGCCAACTTCTGCCGCCTCGTCAATTATTCGGAGCAGGCCCTCTTGGTTGGCGCCGGCAAGCGTGGAAAGCTGACCTTGTGACAAGATTCGAACCGGAAAGCGCTCCGCCGAAATCACTTGGCTCGAGGATGGCCGCCAGCCAGATTCAGCGTTGTACTCCTCTACAGTCGACTCGTTGCCGTTTGCCCGCCAGCGCAGACGATGCCTTATGCCGTCACGCACAAGTTGCAGGCGGATTTCGGTTTCCTCTCGCAAGCCACCCGGTTTTCCGCGCGCAATGGGTCGCGTGGAAAAGCTGCTGAACTGTTGATGGGGTTCGGAGTCTTTCGGCAGCGCTTCAATTTCCGAGTTGCGACGATATGCAAGTCTAAGCGCATGAACAATGCTGGACTTTCCTGTTCCTCGACCGCCAATCAGGGAATTGTAGCATGGATTGAATTCCAAACACTCAGGATCTCCGTTTCCCATGTAGCGAGCGCTGTCCACTTCCAGGCGAGCAATGAAATGTTCTGGCGTGAAAAAGTGGTCAAACTCCTCTCCGTCACTGCGGCGAACGGAGATGTCATTGCCATCCAGGAGTGCAAGACGCAGTCCTTCAAGGCTTGGTTCGGCCATCTTGATCCAGGTAAATCTGCTTCCTGGCGTGCGATTGCCCACAAATGAATGGCAATCGCTGCCCAAAACCAGCGAGAAATCTTCGAATTGCTTCTCAATGAGAATTGGCACCCCTGATTCCATATTCGTCCATTCGACTGCCAAAAGCCCATTTGCATCCAAGACCTGACTTACAATGTCATTGGCAAGCTTGAGTTGTTGGGTGTTTGGCCTGACTTGAAACAATCCCCTTTCCTGGTCGGCATGAGCCGGAATTGGAATCCCGCCAGCATCAAGTACAGCCTGAACGGCCTGTGCCGCACTTACTTGTGTCGCGCCATCGCAAGTGCCGTCCTCGCCTGTGAAACCCACCTTGGCCAATAGATCGGTAATGGTACGCGTGCTTTCCGACGGGTCGAAAACTGCAAGCATATGGACTCCACCCAAGATTGAGAGTTCCACACCGGGGAAGATTACGAGTTCACGGAAACCGTTGGGTGGAGCGCCTGCACGTGCTCTTTCCTTCATTTGCCCATAGGCTTCCTTGAGTGGGTCGATCCATTCTCCGCTGTTGTGGTCTGTGACGGCTAGGCAGTCGATCTCTTCCGCCATGAATCTGTGCAGCCAAGCTTCACATGTCAGTTCAGAGCTCTCGTTCCTTGCCCAGTAAGTGTCCTTGGAGGCTGGCGTATGCGTGTGGAAGTCAAACTTCCACCAACGAGAACCCGGGTACGGCCAAACGGCTTGCATCGATTCAATCATGGAATCCCTCCAGTGTTCCGCTCCATTGGCCGATGAGCGCCAATCCCAATTGACGGTGCCCTGTCGTCAGTCAGAGCGCCCAGAGACAAGATAGGCACAAATCTGTCCTTGCACTACTTCCGGCCCCAAATGTACTGGAACTGGCATAGTGGCCGTTGCCGGAATTGCCACCATGAATCCAGCTTGCGCATCTGTTCGAGCCGTCAGACATTGGTGAATGAAATTCAAGCGTGGCAGCGCCTGCCGGCGGATGCTCGAGCGTTCAGGATCGCGGCGACGCAATGCCGTTGCGTGCGAGAGCAACGAGTTCGCGCACAATCGCGTCTGCGGACCGGGCGGAGGCGACCACCGGCCGGAACTGCGGCGCAAAGGCCTGAACCGGCAGAGCGGGGAAACGCCTGCAACTGAATCAAGGGAAGGGAGAGCAAAATGGCATACTGGTTGTTCAAGTCGGAGCCGGGCGAATGGAGCTGGGACGATCAGGTCGCCAAGGGCGACGCCGGCGAAGAGTGGGACGGCATTCGCAACTACCAGGCACGCAACTGCATGCGCCAGATGCAGGTGGGCGACCTGGGCTTCTTCTACCATTCGCAGCGCCAGAAGCGGATCATGGGAGTGGTCGAAGTGGTTTGCACGGCCCATTCCGACAGCACGACGGACGATCCGCGCTGGGAGTGCGTCGACGTCCGGGCGGTCGGACCGTTTCCCAGGCCGGTGACGCTAGCGCAGTGCAAGGCGGACGCACGACTGTCTGAAATGGTGTTGGTCAGGAACCCCCGTCTTTCCGTTCAGCCCGTCGGGGAGGAGGAATGGAAAGTCGTCTGCGAACTGGGAGGATACGGCTGAACGGCCGAAGTCCTGAAAGACAGTCATGGACGCCGCATTTCGGCTGACTTCTAGTCCTTGGAATTGCCATTCTCGGCAACTTGCCCCTTAAACTCCTTGGCTTGCAGTGTACGGGTGGTGTGTTCCACAGGATTCAACTCGGGGGTCGAGCCGACCTCTCCAATGCCAAGTTGTTCGAATTGTCGGGCTGCCGGCAGCAAGCGGCTCTCAAGAGAGCCGACACCCTTGTTGTACCGGTTGACCGCCTGCCCAAGCGATTTGCCGAGATCGTCCATGTGCTGACCGAACACCTTGAGTCGATCGTAAAGGTCGCGTCCCTGCTTCTCTATTTTCCGTACATTCTCGACCAGTTTCTCCTGCTGCCAACCAAAGGCAATTGCCTTGACCAGCGCGATCAAGGTCATCGGCGTGCAGATCAACACTCGATGGTTCACCGCTTCCTCAAACAGGTCCGGTTCCCTTTCTATCGCTGCCGCAAAGAACACTTCGCCCGGTATGAACATCACCACGAAGTCCGGCGTCTCCTGCAGGTTCTTCCAGTATTCCTTTGAACCAAGACCTCGGATGTGGCTCCGAACCTGCTGTACATGTTTCAAGACCAGCCCTTCGCGTGTTTCTTGGTCCGTTGCTTCGATGGCTTCCAAGTATGCGTTCAGCGGAGTCTTGGCATCGACAATCAACGACCTGCCGCCAGACAAGCGTATTATGGCATCAGGACGGAGGCGAGACTCCTGCCCGTCGATGGTCGGCTGCTCCTCAAAGTCAACATGTTCGGTCATGCCTGCCAAGTCGAACACGTTCCTGAGCTGGATTTCGCCCCAGCGCCCCCGTGTCTTTGGTTGCCGCAGCGCCTGCACAAGGCGGGCGGTTTCCGTCCTGAGCCCGGTTTGGCCTTCCGCCATGTCCCTTAACTGTTGAGTGATGACTCGATAGGCGCCCTCGCGTTCCCTTTCGATCTCCCTGACCACAGACTCGAGCTTGGCAAGGCTCTTGTCCAATGGCTGTACCACGGTCTCGATCTCCTTTCCGCGTTTGCCCAGCTCATTGGAACTGGACTTCGCCAGGATTTCGAACTTCGCGGCCGCCTGCTCCATGAAGATTTTGTTGTTCGTTCCCAGCGCTCTGTTGGCGAGGCTTTCGAACTTGTGATCAAGTTCCTTTCCAAAGTTCGTGAGTTCTTTGATGCGGGCCTTGTGGCTTTCCCGCTCAGTCTCCAATCGGGTTTCAAGTTCCCTGATCATGATCCGTGCATTCTCGAGCTCAACCCGGAGACTGCCGACCTTCCGCTCAAGTTCGGGCACGCGTTCGGCTGCAACCGCAAGCCCCGCCACTTTGGAACGGAAGTGCAGCGCCGTTGCAAGGAAAGCGATGACAGCGCCCGCCAGAGAGCCAAGTACGAAATAAACCAGTTGTTCGGAGGTCATCGCCCTATTCACACCTTGTCCTTTGGAACCTTGGCATAACACGAGCCAAGCGTGTCCGACAAACACTCATTCCTGTGCTGGAGGCACGCAACCCTGGTTGCAGCGGGAGTGATTCAGCCATTGGCAGCGGGGCAGTCAAGAGTTCCTGCGCAGCATTTCGCACAGGTCTGACTTCACAAGCGCTCGGAAAGTCATGATCGCTTGCCTGCCGGCCATGCCACTGCAAATCGGCAACCTTGAGCAGGGCCGTCGTTTGAACCTCGATCCGCAGCGCTTCAGGCATCATTCGCGGCGCACAGAGCCAAGTTGGCTGAAGGCCGATCTCGCAATGTGCAGTTGGACATGTCGATTCACTGCACGAATTTGAGAAACGCCTTGCCGCAAATGTTCGACGGCGCTACTTCCATCATCCAAGATTGACTTTGCCAGCGCCCTCATTCGGAATTTTTCGCCACGCGTCAATGCCTGCAAAGACAGTGGAGAGTTGAACCGCAACAACGCTCGCTATGCGGCATCCTGTCCCACAGCCTGCCTGACATTGCCGCATTGCGCTTGTATCCCCTGAGATGCCTTGCCCTGATTCGACCACCCAATGCTTGTACTATGGCGCCAGGTTTACTATACGGCAGGCGGCACAAATGAGACCGGGTATAGAATGAGCAACGCACAGATTGACGGCGACAACGTAACTTTCTCCCCCAACGGACGACTGGACGGAACAAACTCCCGCGAGTTCGAGGAGTCAGTTCTAAGTCGACTTAGAACTCCCGAACAGGTTTCGGCAAGCGGGCAGTACAAGGTCCTAATCGACATGGGAGGACTTGAGTATGTCAGCAGCGCCGGTTTGCGAGCCATTCTGCTGATCGCCAAGACCCTGAGATCCCAGCAAAGTGAACTCGCATTGTGCAAGCTGTCTCCGAGGATCCGCGAAGTGTTCAAGATCAGTGGATTTGACCGGATTGTTCCAATTCATGAAACGCGAGAGAGCGCTTTTTCGCAGTTTTCGGGATAGGTTCTCCCCACCACAATTCCCAGACGCCACCTGAGAAGGCCGGACTTCCGGCTTTCGAACGGAGCCTCCCGGCCTGTCGCCTGGAAACTTGACGGCTAGTCTTGAAACTGGCCTCTGGCAACGCTGCGACCGAAAGGCTCAGGGCCTGTCAGCTGTCCTCGTCCACGGCCTCCTGGAGACTTTCGCGGGCGTCGTCCGGAACCTCGATGATCATTTCCGTGTACTCTCCAGGTTCGGTAGTGACGGTGAAGGTGCCGCCATGCTGCCTGACGATGTCGTTTGAAATCGCGAGCCCCAGACCTGTTCCCTCTTCCGGCGGCTTGGTCGTGAAGAAGGGGTTGAATATCTTGTCGCGGACATCGTTCGGAATGCCAAATCCATTGTCCCTGATCGCAATCCTGATGTGGGAATTCAGTCTCTCTGTTCTTATGCCAAGTGTCGGCAGGTAATCGCTTCGGCCATCCCGGCCCGCCTTCTCGCCCAGCTTCAACGCCTTCTCGTTGGTGGCGTGGCAGGAATTGCCGACGATGTTCACGATCACCCTGCCAAAGTCCTGCGGAATGACCACTGCCTTGCCAACAGCGGGATCGAGTTCGAAGGTCATGTGCAACTGGAAGTCCTTGAGCGTCGAACGCATTCCGTGAAAGGCCAGCTTGGCGTTTTCCTGAACCAGCACGTTCATGTCGATCTCCTGGGCCTTGCCTTCGCCCCGGCCAAGGCTCAGCATGTCGTGGACAATCCTGTCGGCACGGTTTCCATGGTTCTTGATTCGTGTCATGTTTTCGGAAAGCATGCCGGCGATTTCGCGGATTTCTTCAAGCTGCTCCTCTCTGGACTCATCCGTCATGTCGATGACTTCATCCAGCTCCTCGATCAGTTCAAGCGACAGTTCCGAGAAATTCTTGACGAAGTTCAGGGGATTCTTGATTTCGTGCGCCACGCCTGCCGTCAGCTCGCCCAGTGCGGCAAGCTTCTCCCGCATGACGATCTGGTTTTGCGCCGCCTTGAGGTCGCTCAGGACCTGTGTCAGCTCATCGTTCGTTTCCTGCACCTCCTTGGCCAGCTCCTCGACGAGATTGAGCCGCTGTATCTCAAGCGCGTGTGCCCGGAACCCCTCCAGCGCGCCCGCCATTTCGGCAATTTCATCGGAACCGGAGACCTTGACCGGTTGTTCCAGTTCCCCTCCAGCCATTTTCCGCATTCGCTCCGACAGAGCTTCCAGGCGTCGGACAATCACGCGTCCGACGATCAGCCATGCGACCAGCAGGGATGCCAGGATGCTGACGACGCCGAGCACTATCAGAATCCTTCGAGACCTCTCCACAGCCTCCGTCGACTCGCGTACCGCCGAATCAGCCTGTTCGGTCGCGTGGTCCACAAGGACCTCGACGTCAGCCACCAATTGGACGGCCAGCTCTCGGCTCCTTGCCAGCAAGCCTGACTGCTCATCGAGAATGTCGAGCTCCTGTCGCCTAAGCACAAAGCCGTTTCGCTCGCCGAAGCCCATTTCCAGAAGCCTGGCGAACAGCGCGCTGACTTGAGGGCTCCGCTCTCCCGCTTCCAGCACTTCCAGGCTGCGCGCGGAATTGTCTGCGATTGATTCAAACTGTTCCTGCATGACGCCGATGCGTGCCGAGTCGTCAAGATTCCTGCTGCTCGTCAGCAGCTGAATGGCTATGTTGGCGTTTCTCTCGAGACTTGCCAGATGACGATACTCGTTGATCTGACCGCTCGACATGTGCACTTCGGGGCCGTGCGGCGGCTCGCCCAGTTCGTAGTATCCGGTGGCCAGATAGAAGAACTTGTCGTCTATCGACGGCAACAGGGTCTGATGAAGCCTTTCCTCAAAGGTCCTGAGTGAAGCATGGAACGTCGCCGTCTCCCCGACCACCTCGAAATAGTGCCTCCTCGATGCCTCCAGCGCATCGAGATTGGAAACCAACTCTTCGGCAGTGGTTCGGATTCTCGACAGGGACAGGTCCTGGCCGGCAATTCGCACAACTTCATCCAGCTGCGCGGTGAGTTCCTCCCGGTAACGGCCCACTTCGTCGGCGACCGCCTGAAGCTCATCCTGATTCGCCGACGCTGTCAGGCGTGGAGCCGCCGCTGCAAGCGCCGCGCTCGACCGGGCAATGGCAAAGGCCTCAACGGTTTCCGGCAGGCTGACGTCCTTTACCCTGCTCTGCGACTGGCCGATCGACTCGTAGGACTGCCATGAAACTCCCACCGCAACGATGGTGATTGCGACAATGAAGCAAAAGGCCGCATAGAGCTGCGTCGATATGCGCAGGCGGAATTTAAGCAAACCTCGCAGCACTCCTCTGCCTCAGTCCACGTCGTCGTTGAGCGAACGAACCGGGACGAACACTCCACTGCTGTTCAGCGCAGTCAGATACACGTCGTCAAGCCCCTGATTGTCGAATTCGCCGTACACCAGATCGATCTCTCCGACCGAAAACACGGCCGTTTCGGAGAACTGCCTCAGGAAGCATTCCCTGTCGACTTCCCGACCGCACCTTTGCAGGGCCTCGCTCGCAAGCATTCCTGCCAGGTATCCCTCGAAGGAACCGTAGCTCGAGGGCGTTCCAGGCCACAGTTCGTCCAGCGCCCGGCGGTAGCCAACCGCGGCCTCGCTGGTCATGTCGTCAAATGAAGGCGTGGTTTGGGTCATGTACAGTTCCTGTGCCCCTCCCTCGAGCGCCCTTGACAGGCTGACGCCGCCGACAGCGGATATCGAAGCGAACACAGGCTTGAATCCGACCGCGTTCGACCATCGCACCATTGTTGCGATT
>JAPOOS010000127.1 GCA_026713305.1 Paracoccaceae bacterium | reverse complement strand
TTGGTCTCCTCCCAGGAATGGCCGTCGAGCGACAACACCATTCGCCAGAGCCCTCGCACCTTCCCGTCCGCATGTGGCAATCCATCGGGACTGGCGTTAAGAATGCTGCGGGCTGTTCAGGCAAAAGGAGTGCCTACCGTGAAAACCCGAAGTGAATCAAAGCTGTTTGGCGGCCTGCAGGGAGTGTACTCTCATTACTCGGAATGCTGCAGTTGCGAGATGACGTTTGGACTGTTCATGCCCGAAAGGTCCGGTTCCGTTCCTCTTCTCTGGTTCCTGTCGGGACTTACCTGCACACACGAGAATGCAATGACCAAGTCGGGGCTGCAGGCTTGGGCGGCCCGGACTGGACTGGCGGTCATCTTTCCCGACACGTCTCCTCGCGGAGACGCCGCAGCCGACAGCCCCGACTACGACTTGGGCCAGGGAGCAGGCTTCTATGTCAATGCGTCCCAGCAACCCTGGGCAAGGCATTTCAGAATGTGGGACTACATTTCCAGTGAACTTCGCGAGCTGATTGCCGCCAACTTTCCGATCAGCAGGCAGGCGCAGGGGATAACAGGACATTCGATGGGAGGCCACGGCGCGTTGACGCTCGCCATCCGCAACAGCGAAAAGTTCCGTTCCGTTTCTGCATTCGCACCAATTGCCAATCCAGTTGCGTCCGATTGGGGACGCAAACAGTTCGACGCCTATCTCGGCGACAACCGCGAGAACTGGGAATTGCACGACGCGAGCGTGCTCTTGAAACGCATCGGCTACCCAGGAACAATTCTCATCGACCAGGGGAGTTCCGACCAGTTCCTGGACCTTCTCAGACCACAGGCTCTGCTGGATTCGATTGGACGCCGATCGCAACCTGCGAAATTCAACTTTCGCGCCGGTTACGATCACAGCTATTTTTTCATCTCCACCTTTGCCGGGGACCATGTGCGGCATCATGCCCGCGTGCTGAACGCTCTATAGAGAATTCAAGCGAGTTGCCGAGACACGATCGCATCCATCAGCCTGCAGCCATCCAGAAACGAAGATTTCCTTGTTGCAAGCGCGGTGGCCGCTTCGTGATCGAATCCCCACTTTTCCAGCTGCCAGTTTTCATCGATGATGGAGAGTTTCCAGATCTGTTCCGCCGGCATCTTGCCATGTAGGTATGCCAAGCCTAGAACGACAGACCCGGTGGCCGTCACGATTTCCGCCATTCCCGTCAACGTGAATCTGTTGCAACTTGCAATCATCCGCTTCAGCCGGTCCAGGCTTTCCCGGGATTGGGAAATTGGCAGAATCCCCGTTGTCGACCTGAGCGAGACGCCCAAGTTCTTCCGTGCCCACTCAAAGATGGGATCCCAACCAGCTTCCTGACGCCGCACCAGTTCGGCAGGCGCCGATGCTCGGTAGCACAAGAGGTCGGTTGCGCCGTAGGCAGCCACATCGTTGACGACTGATTGGCGAGTCTTGGGGCTGCAATCTATCGCGGAATTGCAAAGTCTTGTCAGCGGCATGTTTGCGGGCTTGATCGGTTCCGATTGCGCCTCCCACTCTCTGGTCAGGATCAACGCCAGTCGCTGTGTTGGCACGGCAAGTGCATTGTCGCCGGGCGTCCTGACTGGTCGGCCGTTGCGCTCAATGATCCACTGGTCGCCATCTTGCATCGCTCGGACCGGATTTCGCTCGCGGCCGCTCGGCTGATTCGTCATTTTGCGCTCGTTGTGCATGGCTGAATCAGAATGTTGATAGCCGGACAGCTGGACCTGAACGCCCGCGATTTTCAGCGGTCACGACACAAACCGGAATTCCGCCGCTTGCTCGTCTCCGTTCTCCAATTCCCATCCGAAGAACTTGCATGTTTGGACAAAATGGTCCGGTGGAGCCGCGCTGATTCGCACTCTCCGTTCGAGAGTCGGGTGGGCAAATGAAAGTGACCGGCTGTGGAGATGCAGCTTGTTGGTGCACGGGAACCGCACCGAAGGCGCCTTGGAGCTCTTTCGACTGGCATTCCGATACTTCCTGTCGCCTACAATCGCGTTCCCCAGATTGGCCAAATGAACTCGAATCTGGTGGGTTCGGCCGGTGTGGGGATACACCGCTAGCAGCGCGGATTTCGAGCCCGCCTTGTCCAGCACTTCGTAGTGGGTCAGCGCACGCTTGAGACCTTCGCCTTCACTTGTCTGACGATTCTTTTCGGACAGGCCCTTTGGTCCGGTTGCAGGGCCAGGGTGCACAACCGGCGAGTCTATCTTGCCAACTGGGGGTTGAGGGACTCCCTGGGTGACTGCCCAGTAGGTTTTCTCAATCTGGCGCAGGCGAAATTGCCTGCCAATCTTGCGCGCCGCAGGCACGCTTCTGGCGAAGAGAAGAACGCCCGTGGTCTGGCGGTCCAAACGGTGAGTCAAGAGCCAGCTTTCGCCCTGCCTTTCAGAGAATGCTCTTGCCAGCACATCTGCGCTGTTGTGGATTCCAGTGCCTCCCTGCGACGCCAGTCCAGCTGGCTTGTTGATGGCCACGAATTGGTCGTCGCAATGGATTATGCTGCGCCGGAATGATTCCAGCATTGGCGCTGTCACCTTCCTGCGACCGCTGGATGGACGGTGTCTGGCGCCGCTACCTTCCAGGCTGGAGGGGATGCGAACGATCTGGCCTGTCGAAAGCCGATTCGAAGGCTTGGTGCGGGAGCCGTCAAGCCTGATTTGTCCCTTTCTGCACATGCGCTCGACAAGTGACTGGGTGACGTATCCGCAAGTCCGCCGCAACCACCGGTCGAGGCGTTGATCAGCTTCGTCGTCAGAGATTGTGAACTCCTTGAATGAGTTCATGGGCCGAAGCTTCGGGCAAGCGCAATTCCAAGAAACACTGCCATCAACGCCAGGAGCGCAGAACCAGCCGCAAACACAAACGCCGTCTCCAGGCGGCCGGAGTCGTACAGTTTCCAGAATTCCAGGGAATAGGCTGAATATGTGGTGTAGCCGCCCAGGAATCCGGTGATCAGGAGCGGCGAATACCTTTCCAGTTCATTGCCTGACAACACAACGATGATGATGCCGCCGAGAAAGGAGCCCAAAACATTGACAATGGCAATTCCCAGCGGAAAGTCAGGTCCCACCAGCCGTTGCGCTCCGACGACTGTCGCATGTCTGCACAACGCTCCCGCTGCACCTCCAAGCGCAATCTGCCATCCAGTTGCGATCATCGCAATCCATTGAGAATTGGTTCGAGTTGCTCGTGCATCGGCCCTTTGGGCGTTCTGTCACTCAATTTGCATGGCCCCGGTCATTCCTGCCGACTTTTGGGACAAGCCGAACAATTGCCGCTCTCCTGGTTGCACAAGAAATTCAGCGCCGTGACTTGAGTCCTGCTCCACTCGCCTGCTGGAGGCAGCGTCTTGTACCTTGAATTCGCCCCAGCCAATCGAAGAACCGTGAAGTCTGCTTTTGGCCTAAACGTAGAGCCAGGCATTCGCTACACATGGCAAATGCCCTTGAGCGGAATGGAGCGCAACAGCTTCGGACTGCCATGCAATCAAAGCTACTGTTGTTGCTCCTGTTCAACACGCTCCTTGTCCTCAGCGCCCTTGGCGGCGATGTCGCGATCCACCAGTTCAACAATTGCCATCGGCGCCATGTCGCCGTACCGATGGCCGGCGCGCAGGACTCTCGTGTAGCCGCCCTGACGGTTGGCATAGCGTGGGCCCAGCACGCCAAACAGCTTGGCCACGTGCTTGTCCTGCTTGAGCCTCGCCGCTGCGCGGCGACGTGAACTGAGGTCACCCTTCTTGGCGAGCGTGATCAGGCGATCAACGATTCTTCGCAATTCCTTGGCTTTGGGCAGTGTCGTCTTGATCTGTTCATGCTCAATCAACGAGCCGGACATGTTTGCAAACATCGCCTTCCGGTGCTCGCTTGTACGATTCAGGCGACGATAACCGCTTCCGTGTCTCATGAGTTGTTCCTCCGCTCTCCGGTTGGACTACCTCTGGCGTTCGCGCTTGAAACAGCCTTTTGCATCCGACGAAACGAATCCCGTCATTCCAATTCTTCGTACTGCTTGGCGAGCTCCTCGATGTTCTCGGGAGGCCAGTCTGGCATCTCCATGCCAAACGAGAGATCCATTTTCGAGAGGACCGCCTTGATTTCGTTCAACGACTTGCGACCGAAGTTTGGCGCTCTGAGCATGTCAGCTTCCGTCCTTTGCACCAAGTCGCCAATGTAGACAATGTTCTCGGCCTTGAGACAGTTTGCGGAGCGCACGGACAGTTCGAGATGCTCAATCTTCTTGACCAGATCCGGATTGAATTCCTTTTCCTCCTTTTCGTCGAGCTCCGGCAGCTTGCGCGGCTCCTCGAAGTCAATCAGATACGAGCAGTACTCCTGCATGATGCGCGATGCCAAGGCCACGGCATCCTTCGGTTCAACCGACCCGTCCGTCCTGACAATCATGCTGAGCTTGTCGTGATCGAGAGCATCCTCCATGCGAGCCGGCTCGACGCGATAGGACACCTTCTGGACAGGTGAAAACATCGAGTCGATTGGAATGAAGTCAACCGGCAGGGATTCTGTCTTGTTGCGATCTGCGGGAACATATCCCTTGCCGTTGTCGACAATCAGTTCCATCCTGATCGAAGCGCCGCGATCAAGATGGCAAATCACGTGACGCTTGTTGAGAATCTCAATTCCGGCAGATTCGGCGATCATGCCTGCCGTGACTTCCCCGGTCTGGCTGGACTGAAGCGACAGGCGCTTCGGTCCGGGCACATTCATTCTGATTACGACCCCCTTGAGATTGAGCACGATGTCAATGACGTCGTCGCGCACCCCGGGGATTGTCGAGTATTCCTGCACCACTCCGTCAATCTGCACAGCCGTAATGGCCGCGCCATGGATCGACGACAAGAGTATGCGCCGCAGCGCGTTTCCGAGCGTAAGGCCGAATCCGCGCTCTAGTGGCAGGATTTCCAACGTCATCTGATTGCCGTCTGGACCCGGCTTTTCGATTATTTGTGGCCTTGCCAGAGATTCCCAGTTGTCACGGATCATCTTGAACCCTCCATACGTGTTCGCTGCCTGATCCGCGGCCGCGAATGTCCCGAGTGCAATGTTCAGAGTATTTCGAAAGTTGGGTTAGGACACCCTAAACGCGTCGTCTTTTCGGTGGTCGGCATCCGTTGTGAGCGATTGGCGTGACATCACGAATCGACGTGATCTCGAAATCCAGGGAGCCCAGAGCGCGCAAGGCGCTCTCGCGGCCTGACCCTGGTCCCTGCACTTCCACCGATAGTGTCTTGATCCCGTGTTCCCGTGCCTTGCGCCCGGCGTCCTCAGCCGCCAGCTGCGCAGCGTAGGGTGTGGACTTGCGAGATCCCTTGAAACCGACAGCTCCGGCGCTCGACCACGCGATGGCGTTCCCCTGCTTGTCGGAAATGAGTATCTTTGTGTTGTTGAAGGACGAACTGACGTGGGCAACTCCGATTCGGATGTTCTTCCGATGCTTTCGCTTCATGCGAACTGGTCTGCGCGCCAAGGCTTGTCTCCTGCTATTTCTTCTTGCCAGCAATCGGGCGCGCCGGGCCCTTTCTGGTTCTGGCATTTGTGTGGGTACGCTGACCGCGAACGGGCAGGCCTCTGCGGTGGCGAATTCCGCGGTAGCTGCCAAGGTCCATCATGTGCTTGATGTTCATTTGCACTTCGCGGCGCAGGTCTCCCTCAACCTTGAGGTTTCGGTCTATGTACTCTCTGATTGCCATCACTTCGCCATCCGACAACTGGTTCACCCTCTTGCTTTGTGGAATTCCAGTGTCTTCGCAGATGTTGACGGCAGTAGGTCTGCCGATTCCGTAAATGCTTGTAAGCGCGATCGGTACGCGTTTGGAAGTCGGGATGTTTACTCCGGCTATCCTGGCCATAACAGCAATTTGTCCTCAATGAGTGATCGTGGATGCCGAAAGGGCAGCCGCCGCCGGCATCGACATTGCAGGCGATTGATTTGTGCCTCAGGCCACGACGGGCCGCCTTGTGCACGCCATTCCGCGCTCCGGTACGCCGGGCCGGCGCGACTGAATAGCAGTCTTCTGTCGATCAGTCAACGAAGACTTGGCTCCGCACGTGTGCCTGGGACAGAGTGCATGTAGGCGAATGTCGGTCGATTTTCAAGGTCGCATGCGCTGCTCGGCGAAACAATCTCAATCAGCCTGGATGGCAAGTACAGGCGGGTCGTAGGGAGCTTTTGCTCCCGTGGAAGGCCGTGTCTTCGGATTGGTGGTTGCTTGGCCACTTCTCCGACCCGGATTCCTCTTGAGCCGAGCCCTGTGACAAAGTGAATGGGCCGACCAGAACCGAACCGACGCCCCGCAATTGGTCCAATTGGGTTGAAAACGATGCAATGCGTCTTGGTCGTCAAAGTGTGAAAGTCCGTCGTCCCAAGCCGCTGATTTCCTTCATGTAGACTACAGCTATTTCCAAGCAGGCGATGTTGACCTTGGCGCAGCGTCAATTCAGTTGTCCCTGGCCAAAGGCCAATTGGATTCACTGTCTTTGGGGAGCCGGGAGAGCGCATGAATGCGGTTTCGGATGCCCTTCCCGGGGATTGCCCCCTATTGACGAAGCCAATTGGGTCGGGAACAATTCTGGCGGCTCACATGATGTCGCTCGCATCAGGCGAAGAGCTCGTTGGCGCACTGTCAGTCATGGCAAGGTCGGCGCATGCATCCGCCGAAATTCTTGGGCGGCACGCCAATGCCATGACGGATGTGAGCGGATTTGGGCTGGCAGGTCATCTGTTGCCGCCGAGCTGGAACTTGACGCAGTGCCGGTGATGGACGGGACGGTTTAAGGCGGCCGCACTCTCTGGGCGCGAAGTCCACCCTGTGGCCGGAAAACGCCAAGGCGAAGGAGCGCATCCAAGCTGGGAAGTCC
>JAPOOS010000004.1 GCA_026713305.1 Paracoccaceae bacterium | reverse complement strand
TTCCAGTCGGTCCAATGTAGCAAGCGCAACCGGCTTGTTCCCAAGCGCCCTTGCTACTTGCGAGGCGACCGCTGGAGCATTGCTCTCGCCGAATCGTTCAATTGTGTATTCCCAGGCGCTCAGTGCCTCTTTCGGCCTATTTAACGCCATTGACGCGTTCCCTCTAGCCGTCGAGGCTATCGCAACGAGTGGATGTAGCCTAGGCATATCGCCGGCGCTGTAGCGGTCCACAACTTCGTTCCACGCAGATAGTGCATCTTCTTGTCTACCCAGTTTACCCAAATTGGATGCCTTGCAGGAGAGCGCTAAAGCCTCGAGTTCCGAGAGCTCTCCCGACGTGATTGTAACTCGGTGTTGCTTCACATCTTCATCAATGGATGCGAGTATCCTGGGTGACCACTGCAACCGCATTTGTGCATGCGCTTTCATGTCATGAGACAGCGAGACCTCTGCAGGTTCTGTCGACGCCTCGCATGCCCCTAAGCACCGAACAATCTCGTCACAATACTCGACTGCATCTTGAAACCGACCCGACTCCATCAATTCCTGAACCTTCCCGAATGGTTCTGTCATGAGCGGCGGCAGTTTGGACGTGTCCGGCAAGCGCTCTGCGTTGCCGGCGATGGCTGCCGTAGCAAGTGAAAGCAGATCTTCGCGAAACGGTTCGAGCGAAGGCAGTTGGGCAAGCTTCTCGTATGCTCTCCGGCATAATTCTGGTGTTTGGCCGTCCAATTGCGATGCATTGTGAATCTCACGTGCTACCCACTCCTTAAGTTCAGTGGGCGAATAGTACGCCTCCATGAAATTGATGACAGCTTCAATTAAGGGGGCAGGACCGCGCGCACGGCGAATCAGATAGTAGATGTTGTAGAGCCGTTCGGAGACATAGTAGTGCTTCCGTCTCTTGCTTCCTCCGACAACTTCGACTGTGCCTCGCCTAGCCAGGCGACCAAGCTGCGCGCTACACTTGCTGGTGTCGAGTCTTGCACGCTCCGCGATCTCTCTTGCCGTCGCAGGTTTCCAGAGTTGTGCGAGGGCGAGAAAAACCCGCCTTTCCTGCTGGGGCAGTGCGTCGAGATGGTTCTTGAAATACGCGGTGTGGTCGTCAACAAGATCAAGGAGGTCCGACATCAGCTTGTGAAGTGACGCCTGCGCTCCGAAACCGGCAAGAATGGTCAGCAATCGCGGGCTGCCGCCGCTGATTATCTGCATTGCCCGTGTCGTCCCAAGTGCACCGCTTTGACCGGACACACTACGCCACAGCGCTTGGCATTCTTCTTTGGCAAGCGGACGCAGCGTCAGAGTGCGGAACAAGTCGTAGAACGCCCGTTCTGGACTGTCGATTCCCTCAAACCGGCTTGTTGCACTTGCCAATAGGATCACTCTTGGTTCGGTCTGCAACGTGTGTCGCAAGCGCCATTCCGAGTCTGGGTCTCCGATGTCCTGGAACAGCATGTTCAGGTTCTCGACAAACAGGACAAGGCGTTTGCCTTGCCGATCGGCAAAGTCCTGTATAGCTCCCAAACACCTGTCTCCGAGTGTCTGGTCATTTTGGATCTGCCTAAGTTCACCAAAACTTCGCCACAGGTCAGGTTCTCCCTCCCTATGCGGAACCTGTTCGGCCAGCCGGTACAGGCATTCTAGCCAGAACTCGCCAACCGAAGAGACCTCGTAGCTTTCTTCTGCAAACACAACTGGGTAGAAACGCTGGGACAGAGAGCTGTCCCGGCGAATTTCTGCCGCAACGCGCAGCAGCAGGCTGGTCTTGCCGCTGCCTCGGGCGCCTACCACGAGCTGATGCGTGTTTGAATTTCCAGTGCATTCGCGCAGAACTTCGACAATGGATGTGAATTCATTCTTTCGGACGCAAAAGGATTCGACGATCTCCTTGTCCGAGAGAAAGCCTGGATTGAACTTCCTTACGGCAACGGTCATTGTTTTTCGCCTGGCATGCGAATTGCGAGCTCATTGGCGGGCCCAAGGAATTCTTGGTGGCGGTTGCGCCACCAGTCTTTGAGGTAGGCGGAAACGAACCGCCGGCCGCCATTCTTGTGTACCAAGTATCCATCATGTCCCAGAACAAGCAGAACATTCTTGACCAAGCGATCAGCGTCACTGCTGTCTGTGGCTTTCATGGCGAGATGGTCGCGGCATTGCTTGACGACATCGTCCTCAAGACGGCCCCAAGCGGCGGTATAGGTCAAAAAATCATGGGCAATGCGGTAGCCAGCGCTTCCGAGCGTGGTTTCCAGACGGTGTTCGTAATGGACCATGCCCACATTAGCGTGGACACCCAACATCGACTCTCGGTACACTGTTCGCGAATCATCCAATGATGCGCTTTGCAGCCCCTTGCCTCTCAAGTGGGAGTGCATCTTGTCGAAGTACAGTTGAACATGGTGAGGAATGCAGCAACCCAGTCTCCGACACATGTCCAGTCGTACTTCTTGGGGCAGATCAATTCCATAAGTGGTCGCCAACTCAGAAAGACAGTTTGCGGCAGTGCTTTCACTCCAAGGTTTGAGTTCGTATGGAGCGAATATGTTGACATTCGTGCTGAGGCCGTTCTGCTCAAGGATAGGTTCAAGGCCAATGCTGCCTGACAGGATCAAGGTGACCCT
>JAPOOS010000216.1 GCA_026713305.1 Paracoccaceae bacterium | reverse complement strand
ACGCCCCATGCGTCCCTGCTTCGGTATCAGCGGCTCCAACACTTCCCACTCCTCGTCGCTCGGGACGTATTGCGTACTGTCGTCGGAAACCCTATATGTCTGGCGATCGGCTTTGTTCCAAGGCATGGTGTCCTCCATTGATAATTGGAATTTTGTTCAGCGGAATACCATGCTGGACGGGCCGATCACCATCCCAAAGGCACAAAAACCGACTTTCCAATCGGGCACTCAGACACGCCATGGGCAGCCCTCCGGAATGCGATCTGCTTGTCATTTGGCGATTGAACGAATTCGCAGCCAATAATCGCTTGAGGCAAGAGCACAGGTTTGGGTCTCTCAATCAGGACTTGAGCTCAATCTCCACAAAGGCGAATTCCGTGTCGTTGGCGTTGAACACGTTGTGCTCGACTCCCGCTCCACGAAAATACGTGTGCCCCTTTTGCAGCTTGCTGATCACTTCCTCGCCAGAAACATCGACAATCCGCAATTCACCGGTGTTGAGCGGCACAACAACGTAATCGAATTCGTGGCGATGGTGCCCAGTTGCCTGACCAGGAGCAAAACGCCATTCAGTGACCCTAACGCGATGGTTGTCAATTTGGACTGTTCCGGTTGCGAGGTCGTCTGAATTCTCCATGTCATTTCCCTTGATTCTTCCATTTGAACTCGTCGCTGCAACTTGGCGCTCCAAGCCTTCAATCCGTCCTTGAAGCCGCTGTCCGAACATTGTCGAACTTGAACTGGCTGGATTGGAACCGCCGACAACAGGTCGTTTCCCGTTACCCTGAATCATGGCCTCTGACCACTGCCCGCAACCAGACAACACGCTTTCCGAACTTGGCGCATCCAGGTCTGTTGGTTCCAAAACTGCAATTGCGACATTCATCTACAGTCCGGCTTCAAAGGCGGTGACCATCGGCTGGAGACACCATTTCTGGAAGGCGATGTACGGGCGGGACCTTCGAATTGGCAATTGCAACGCAGCGGATCAATGCTCCCGGCAGATTTGAACACAGACGCCGTTCAAGGATTGTCCTGATGCCAGAGACTGTCATAGACGCGAGCGAGACCTTGCGCTTCTGCCTGCACGGACAGGTTTGCTTCCACATGCTTCCGGCCATTGCGACCATGAACAACCGTCAGGTCCGGCTGCGCCACATAGGCTTCGATCGCATCGGCCAACGCCGACACGTCACCCTGCCGAACAACGGCGCCGGTTGCTCCATCCACAATGGTCTCGGGGTACGCACCGGCGTCGCTTGCGACAACCGCAGTGGCACATGCCATTGCTTCCAAAACCGTAAGTCCAAATCCCTCCGGGGGAAGAGAAGGGCACACATACAGGTTGAACCTGCGATACCAGGTTTCCGGCGCCTGCTCGCCGAGGAAGCGGATTCTGTCTTCCAGGCCGTGACGATGTATCTCCTGCTCAAGGCTGGCCAGGAACTGCCGATTGCGAAACGTTGCGCGACCCAGGAGCACAGCCTCGCAATGTGGATGGCGGTTCAATACCTCGATCGCCGCCCTGACAAAGAGGTCGGTTCCCTTTTGAGGCCGAATTCGGCCGACATAGCCAATCAGGAAAGTTGATCCATTCTGCAAGTGCGAAGCGTCCTGTTGAAATTCCGGCCCCGGACTGAACCGGCTGCAATCCACGCCGTGCGATACGACATGGTAGGGAACCTGCAGGTAGCCTCCCGTCCTCTTGCTGGTTGCGACAACGGCATCCATTCGGGAAATCAGCAGTCGAGTGTATCGCGAATGGTGGCGCTGGGAGGCTGAGGTAAACACCAGACGAATGGGCGCCCGCAACAGGTACTTCAAAATGCAGCCAATCAGCAGGTCGATGTTGCGCCGCGCATGCCAAATCCTGAACGGCCGACCCTTCGGCTTGAACAGCAATGCCGGAATCATCCATGCCCGCAATCGGGGCAGTCCTGAAGGCAATCCCGGTCCCATGACGGCAATGCCAAACTGCTCGGACTGAACGGGCACAAGCTGACTTATCGTCGTTGTCACACCTGACACTCGAAACTTCAGATTGGGAGCAACGACCTCAATGTCCCTTGCACGCATTTTGGCGCTCATGAGTTCTCCGATTCCGGCCTGCGCGCTTCTCCGGACCGGAAGCTGAACGGCCGATGCTCACAGCCTTGCCGCACTCGTCAATGCCTCCTCACCGCATCCTACATAGTCGCTTCGAGCGCTCTGTGGATACTTGGTTGCCGCTTCGAGGCAAAGAAAAACAACATGCCCATCCCGGAAGAACATTTCCCGAAAATGCTTCAACTGGCAACTTCGAACAAAGCCGCGTTGCCTCCGGCGGCAGTGGTGTCCACGCAGACGTGACGCTCAAGCGTGCAAAAGTCGACAAGATTGTCTGTTGTTACCAATGGCACAATCTGTCCGTCCCGCTCCGACAACGCGATT
>JAPOOS010000251.1 GCA_026713305.1 Paracoccaceae bacterium | reverse complement strand
GGATAGGCGTGGACGACATAGCGGAAGCGGCGACACCAACGGCAGCCGACATAGAGCTGGGGGTCACGCTCGGAGGCGCGACGCTGAAGATGACGTACGGGAACAGGCACACGGCGGCGGTGCCGGCGATGGCCAACCCGGACTTCATGGCGGAGGTGCCGGAGCTGACGGCAACCGTCGGCTACGACATCTGGGTGAAGAACCCGCTTTACGACGAGGACGCCACAGCAGCGGAGCTGGAGGCCAATCCGGAGAAGGGTCACGAGTTCATCGCTTGGGCGCATGACGACGAGATCTCCCTCAGCGAGGATTCGTTCGAGGTCATAAAGTCAAACCCGGATTTGTTGCCTGACGTCGACGCCGACCGTGATGGTGCCCGCGATAGTGCCGCAACCGACGGCTTTACATTGGAGCTTGCCTTGACGCCTGGAACAGACAAGATGCTCTACACTCGAAGGGTAACGACGCCAGACGATGAGGGCACCCCGGACGTCGATGAAGAAGTGATCGGATGGTTCCTTGGCAATGGCAGTCCCAATGAAGCTGACGGTTCTACACCCAAAACGGCGCTGGATGATGTAGACCAGATTGCGGTGCTTGACATGGAATACGAACGCCTCACTGCAGGCGTCGGGGAACGCGACCAAATGGCTACAGAAGATGCACGGCGGAGATACATCGAGACCAGGCTGCATCGCAAGGATCAACTGGACGAGAGAGCGGTTTTCGACAATGAGGAAGATGCCATTGCGCAGCGCGACAAGCTCGACTGCAACCGCGACGGCGAGACAGCGGAGAAGCTCAAGGCAGATCTCGAAGGTGACGATGTCGCAGCGAAGACTCAGGCCGAAGCGGAGGTCAAGGAGGACACCGAGGGCGAAGATGCCTGCAAGGTCACGCCAATCACAAGAGTGGTGCGGGAGCATGTACCGGCTTCGGGCGGCGATCCAATGACTGCGGCAGTTCCAGCCGCTGACGACGACGAATGGGCCATAGGCGTTGGCTTCGCAGCCGGCGGCGTTGACATAGGCGTCGGCTACGACAGCAACAGGATGGTCAACATGGGCGTCGCATCGTCGATAGGCGGCATCTCCACGGCACTCTACTACGAGAAGCCCAAGGACGCGATGGGCGCCAACATGGGCATCAACATCGGCATGTCGGTGGCCGAAGGCACTTCGGTCAACGTCGGCGTCTCTAGAGGCTACGACGAAATGGGCATGTCGCAAAGAGGCGTTGGCGTTGGCATGTCGCACGATCTCGGCGGCGGAGCGACGTTCAAGTTCGGGGCCGGACGCGTCAAGGGCGACACGGCTGCCGATGCAGGCATCTCGATGTCGTTCTGAGCCAAACGGCTGACAGGCAGCGCCGACAGGCTCTGCAAACGAACAAACACGGAGGCGGGCCATTGGAGGCCTGCCTCCTTCATTGCAAGCTCCCAACTCCACAGTGTCCAGCCACTGACGGCGCAGTTCGGTCGAAACCGAAGGCAGCGGTAACCGCAGCTCAGTTCCGCGCACTTTCAATGGCAGCGAAACAGTGCGCAATCGGTGACGTGAACTGAACAGCCCTGCCGAGGCAGCGCTTGCTCGTTCTGTCGGCTTCAACTTCCACATTGCTTGAACACCTTCGCTCTCGGTGAAGGCTGGCAGGACTCGGCTTGGCAACCATCGCAACTGTCGGCAGCAGCAGGAACAGCAAGCACTCCTGACGGTTTGCCGCTTTTGCCCACACACGGGCATTCTCCCGACAACTCCCAAGGATTCTTCGCTGGACCGCATTCCTTCCTAATTCCGGCCAAGCGCGATGAGCAGCGAAGGCAGAAACATCCTGCATGAGGTTGCACCGAGCTCGCCGAAGGCAGTCCCACTCCGCCGTTCCCGTTGTCGCCATTCCACGAACTTTGGGTGGGGTGAGGGATTCGGCGAAGCAGGCGCAGGTCGCGGCAGGCGGAACCACGGGGGAAGCGGAAGGCGCGGCGGGGCCTGAACACAAGGAAAACAGGGAGAACACACATGAAACATGCATGGATCGCCTTCGTTGCGGCCGTGGGACTGGCCG
>JAPOOS010000044.1 GCA_026713305.1 Paracoccaceae bacterium | reverse complement strand
TATCATCTCGCACGTTTGTCGGCACGTGCGTATTCGCTCCTTGAAATCATCAAGGCAGACAGCAACTTTTCGCCGTGTGAACGGGTGCTGGCACTCTTGATGCAACGAGACCTCAATGCTCTCCACACCGAGGTTTTCAAAGACAGAATGTCAGGTTTGGGTAGTGATGAACAGATTGCCTCATCCATTGAGTCACGCCTTGATGGGCTTGATGGGGCTATCGATCATGCTCCCTACGCCGGCTCCCTATTGCTTGATTGCCTAATCGATGCCCTAACCGACGAATTTTTCGCCTCGATTGCTCTTTTCCTTTCCGCTGTGGAACGGGGTGAGCGTCAATTGGTTGATGAGGCTTTGGTCAGGCTTCGGCGGAGCACAAGCATATGTAGTGAAATGAGTTTGGTGCCCCTCTGGTGGGTCCATCGTGTCGCGATTCATCAGTTGACCGACCTTTGGTCGAACACTCTTCATGAGAGGTTGCCGAGATTTCCGACAGG
Source organism: Paracoccaceae bacterium (assembly GCA_026713305.1). Lineage (GTDB taxonomy): Bacteria > Pseudomonadota > Alphaproteobacteria > Rhodobacterales > Rhodobacteraceae > MPNP01. The sequence goes on along the minus strand of JAPOOS010000044.1, from coordinate 3,129 downwards.
TGGAGACGCCTCGGACTGGTCCAGCATGCGGGAATTGTTTGTCGCTTGCCCGTTGCGTCGGTCAAGAGCCGAGGTCGAGTTGTGGCCATCGCAAATTGCCGCTGCGACGCGAGTCGTTGACCAATCGGATGATTTGGTCGTATCCCTCCCAACGAGCGCGGGCAAGACACGCATCGCTGAACTGTGCATTCTTCGCTGCCTTTCCTCGGGCAAGCGAGTGATTTTTGTAACGCCTCTGCGTGCGCTGTCTGCACAGACTGAAACTACGCTCAATGGAACCTTCGGACCACTCGGCAAATCCGTTTCCACGCTCTACGGAAGCATTGGAACAAGCCACTTCGACAGTGACTCAATTCGAAAGCGTGACATTGTCGTGGCTACGCCAGAGAAAATCGACTTTGCGCTGCGAAACGACCCGTCGCTGCTCGACAATGTAGGTCTTGTCGTGTTCGATGAAGGTCACATGATTGGGATTGGCGAGCGTGAGGTCCGCTACGAAGCACAAATTCAACGTCTCTTGAAGCGCACTGACGCGGATGAGCGACGCATTGTTTGCCTGTCTGCAATTCTCCCTGACGGAGATCAGATGGAGGATTTCGTCGCCTGGCTTCGTCGCGACAAACATGGAGAGCCAGTAAAGGATAGTTGGAGACCAACGCGGTTGAGGTTTGGCGAGGTGAACTGGAAGTCACCTACTGCTAGGCTCGACTTTCGCGTCGATGAGGAGCGCACTTGGGTACCGAAATTTCTTGAAGGCTTTGTTCCTCCGAAATTCGTGGCGCCCAAACGCAGGCGACGAAAGCTCTTTCCGGACAATCAGAGGGAATTGTGTCTTGCGACGGCATGGCAACTGGTTGATGAAGGGCAGACGGTCTTGATTTACTGCCCTATTCGCAAGAGTGTGGATCCGTATGCAATGGCTATTGTTGACTTGCACGAGCGCGGCGCGCTGCGATCACTTTTGGAAGAAGACCCGAAATCGCTGAGCACGGCAATGGCACTCGGCAAGGAATGGCTCGGACCGGATAGCGCCATTTTGAAATGCCTTGAATTGGGAGTGGCTCTGCATCATGGAGTGTTGCCCACTGCCTATCGCAAGGAGATAGAGAGTCTTCTTCGAAAGGGCGTATTGAAGGTAACGATTTCTTCGCCGACCCTTGCTCAAGGGCTAAATCTCTCCGCTACAGCAATAGTGATGCATTCATTGTACCGATCCGGAAAACGGATCGACAATTCGGAGTTCAAGAACGTCTCTGGCCGAGCAGGCCGAGCATATGTTGACCTGGAAGGCATTGTGCTGTTCCCAATGTTCAACAAGAAGATGAAAGACATCAAGCCCAAGGAGAGGCGAAAGGAAAAAAGGCGACGGAAGAATTTGCAGCGTGAGTGGCAAGAGCTTGTCACGGACGATGGATCTCACAACTTGGAGAGTGGATTGGTTCTGCTCGTGTCCGAATTGCTCACTCGGATGAAGGAGCGCATCGGAGGCGATTCCTCGCAGCTCATGGAGTATGTCTTGAATAACGCCCAGGCGTGGACATTCCCTGAGTTTTCGACGGAAACACCAAGCAAGCGCGAGGAAATGCTTGAAAAATGGGAACAACATGTCGCAACTCTGGACACTGCTATCCTGAGCCTTATCGGCGAGAATGAAATCCCGGATGACCAAATAGAGACCACACTGGACGAAGTCCTTCGGTCATCCTATTGGCATCGTCGACTGCTCCGCAAGGAAGACTGTTCCCGCCAGGTTCAAGAAGCAGCTTTGTTTTCGCGGAGCAAATTCATTTGGTCCCGGTCTACTACGAAGCAAAGGAGGGGCTATTTTCTTGCCGGCGTCGGATTGAGTGCGGGCAAGAAACTTGACGCGATGTCAGTGGAGACGAACTCGCTGCTTGCTAGCGCAAATGTTGCGCTTCGTGATGGTAACGCCGAATTGGCAATAGGAGCAATTACAAGGCTTGCAGAAAGAGTTTTCGCCTTCCATCCCTTCGCGCCAAGTTTCAAGCCAGACGGTTGGCAGGATCTGTTGTGCCATTGGCTCCTTGGCGAACCGCTGCCTAAGGTAGCGCGTGGACAGGAATCGAATCTATTCAGATTTGTCGAAGATGGCTTCGTATATCGTTTGCCCTGGGCCATGGAAGCAGTTCGTGTAAGGGCGGCGGCAAGCGGGGATGTCATTGCCGGAGAAGGCTTGGAAATCACAGACCATGATCTGGGACTTGCAGTTCCTGCCGTCGAAACTGGTACGATGTGCCGTTCAGCTTCACTCTTGATCCAAGCAGGGTTCACTTCAAGATCAAATGCCATCAAAGCCGTGTCGGACACAGGGGCCAGCTTTACGTCCGAAGGCGCGCTTGAGACATGGCTCAACTCGGATAAGATGAGCTACTGGAACACCCTGCCCGAATGGCCATCCGCTGGAACGAAATCAATGTGGATGAGACTGGTGCAGAGCTTCGAGCGTAACGAACACCAGACCTGGACCAAGTGCCGCTACCGGCGTGACGTTGCTTGGACTGGCGACCCGCCGCCACCCGGCACTCCAATCAACATTTATCAAGAGAAGGACAAGAGCCTTGTATTGGCGGCTGACGGCGTTCCTCTGGGCGTTCTGAAAACAACCCTAAACCCCGACTTTACAGGGCTATGCCGAGCGACTGTGTCAGATGAGGCAGGTGTATTGGACTTAGTCTATCTTGGACCGAACGATCTCGGGTTGGAGTAATTGTTTTTCACTACTTGGTATTCAACACTGCAGCCTGAACGAACTGTCGACCCTGACACCTAAACCACTGAGAGGGTACCGCTACTGGATTCCCTTAGTGCCCGATTCGAAAGTCACTTTTCCCTGTTTCATGCACACTCACGCCGGAACATTGTTCTCTTTTTGCCTGGCCCTGGCACGGGCAATTCGGCGCACCATGTTCCGGCACGCCGCCAGCTGCGTCCACGCCAGTGAACTCGCCACTGTGCTCTCGTAGTCCTTTGACAGCCGGCGGCACCGGCCCAGCCAGGCAAAGGTCCGTTCGACAACCCAACGCTTCGGCAGCACAACGAAACCCTCCTGGTCGCTTGGCTTCCTGACTATCTCCAGCTTGTCCTCGATGCCATGCTTGCGAAGCGCCG
>JAPOOS010000005.1 GCA_026713305.1 Paracoccaceae bacterium | reverse complement strand
TGCGTGCCGCCTCATCGTTTCCTGCGTATGTCGCAGCAACGTCGTGTCCATTGGCGGCAAGGCGCCGTGATATGGCAGCGCCTATTCCGCGTGTGCCGCCTGTTACGATCGCTGTTCTTCCCATCGTTGTCTCCATTGTTTGGGCCAGTGTTGTTGGGGCAGTCGTTTCATCAAGTCCATGTTGAACCATCGGCGTTAGCGGCATCGGGCTGCTTCCTTGCGCATTGGTAAGCGCCAGTGTCTTCGTTCGCCACTGGGCCAACATGCCGGTGAGGCAACAGTTGCGCCAAGAGTGAATATGGGGCTTGATGGATGTCCAGACAACCGCTGTTTCCCTGCTGGCGACCTTGAGGACAAAATCCTTGAACTTCATTGGTCCATCCGGCGACTTGAAGCCGAAACTTCAAGAGCGCATGCGCAACATTGTGTCCGAAACGCGTGGCAACACTCACATGGTGTTCCACTTCGGCTTGCTGTTCTTGAAGAATGCGTCGATACCATGGCGCGCCTCGGCACTTTCCCAGCAATTGGCGAGCTCGGTTGCAACCATTTCAAGAAGGTCGTCATCGATTTGCAGCGTCTGTCGACGAATGAGCGCCTTTGCTCTCGCAACAGCCTGAGGTGAGCAACGCAAGTAGCGCAACACTGATTCCGACACGGCATGGTCAATGCTGTCCGCTTCTACAACGCGGCTAACCAGCCCATGCCCCTTGGCGGTCTTGGCCGAAAACAGCGATGCATCCAGCATGCGCTCGCGGGCCCCGGACACGCCGATGCGAGCGATCACGAAAGGAGAAATCGTCGCCGGGATGAGCCCTAGTCTGACTTCCGAAAACGTGAACGAAGCGTCTCTTGAGGCAATCACGTTGTCCGCCACGGCCACCAGCCCAAGCGCGCCGCCATAGCAGTTGCCTTGAACTCTGGCAATCACGGGCAACGGCAACTCGTTCCAGGAACGCAGCATGCGGGCCAGCTTCAGCGCTTCAGCCTTGCGCTCTCCAAACGGTGCGGAGAACTGTGCCTTCATCCAGTTCAAGTCGGCTCCAGCACAAAACACCGACCCGCTGGAGGCGAGAACGACAGCGCGAACTTCCCGTGTGGTGGCCAGCTCCGTTGCGATTTCCGACAGGCGCACAATCATTGTCGAAGTTAACGCATGGCCCGCCCGCCGCCTGTTGAGGCGAACGGTCGCCACTCCCCGTTCGTCGATCTGAAGCAGTACTTCTTCCAAGGCTGACTCCTGTCAAGCTAAACAGACTGTCCTGTGGTGCTGATCCGACCTGCAGCAATCCGATCAAGAGCCGAACCACTCCGGCGCTGCAAGCAAACCCGATCAATCATGAACATCGTCAAGAGTGCTTTGTCAAATCAAGGCGATCCCTTACTTCCGCTGGTCCGATGACCCTTGCGCCAAGCGCTTCGACGATCGTTACGGCCTTCTCAACCAGTTGGTAATTCTGGGCCAGGACTCCCCTTTCCAGATACAGATTGTCTTCAAGACCAACCCGAACATTGCCGCCGGAGAGCACTGCCGCGGCCACATAGGGCATCTCGTTTCTGCCAAGCGAAAACGCCGAAAACACCCAATCGTCGGGAACTGCGTTCACCATCGCCAGGAACGTGTGAAGGTCGTCCGGCGCACCCCATGGAACGCCCATGCACAGTTGCACGAGCGCCGGTCCGACCAGAATGCCGTCAGCCACGAGCTTCTTGGCGTACCAAAGATTGCCGGTATCGAACGCTTCGATTTCCGGCTTTACGCCCAAGGACGTGATGATCCTGCCCATTTCCTCCAACATCCCCGGAGTGTTGAGCATCACGTAGTCTGCCTCGGCAAAATTCATGGAACCGCAATCGAGAGTGCAAATTTCCGGTCTGCAAAGCTCCACATGTTCAAGTCGCTCCGCCGCACTCGCAAGGTCGGTGCTCTCCTGGTTGAGAGGCAGTGGCGAATCTGCCGATCCAGTGACAAGGTCTCCGCCCATTCCCGCGGTCAGGTTCAGAACTGCGTCGACGTCTGCCGAACGAATGCGGTCGGTGACTTCCCGGTAATACTCAAGCTTGCGCGAGGGAGCTCCGGAAACCGGGTCACGCACATGGACATGGACGATCGCCGCACCGCTCTTGGCTGCATCGATGGCGCTTTCAGCAATCTCCTTCGGTGACCGCGGAACGAGCCTGCTCCTGTCTTGCGTACTTCCGGCGCCTGTCACGGCACAGGTGATGAAGACTTCCCTGTTGATTTCAAGTGGCAAATCCAGACTCCTTACAAAAACTTGCGATTGACTGCCTTGCTATCGGCCATGATGTGAATTGCGGCAAGCAAGCGGCGCTCGCAAGAGCTGCCCCGATGCCCATGGAACTGTTTCGCCATTCGGTCCGGCCATACTACCGCTCGGCAGACTCGGACGGCGATCGCGACAGTTCTGCAATCACGCCCTGGGCTTCCACCAATCCACCTTCCTGCACCCGCAGCTCGAGCACCTTGCCATCTCGCGAAGCTGTCAGAACGTGTTCCATTTTCATGGCTTCAACAACTGCAACGACGTCTCCTTTGGACACAAAGTCTCCAACTTCAACGCGAACTTCCCGCACAATGCCAGGCATCGGTGATCTAATTGCATGATCATCTTCCGGCGCTGGCATCTCGGAGGGTTCTGTTTCGACAAGCGTGAACTTCCAGACACCGTTGCGCAGAATCCAAACACAGCGGTTTCCAAGCCACACGTCATGGTCGGCAACCCCGTCGCTCACCAGTACACCATCGTCATCAAGCTGAAAGCTGAATGCTTCGTTGCCCAGCACGACATCCGCTTCCCTGGCCGAATGGCGCACCTTCAATGTTCGCTGGTGCACCCCATGCTGGATGCAAATCTGCTGCCAGAGACCTCCCCACAGCGCGAAGCCGGCGAACTCCGAACCCCTAAGACATCGAGTGGCCAGCGAATATGCGGCAGTTGCCCATGCCATGTCGGGAGGCATGTCAGTGGGCGACCGTACCGCCAACTCCTGGGCAAGCGTGTCCGTGGTGCATCCGCATTCCGACACGGTCTTGCTGCTCAAGACGAGGCCGAGAAAGGCCAGATTCGTGTCGACACCACGCAGCCGTGTTGCACGCAGCCCTTCCCTCAATCGCTGCAGGGCATCCGATCTGGCGCTTCCCGTAGCTATGAGTTTGGCAATCATTGAATCGTAGTGGGGCGCAATGCGGTCCCATTGCCTGACGCCGGCTTCGACACGCAGCTGGTGCGGAAACGAAACCTTCGAAAGTTGACCGACCGCCGGCAGAAACCCCTGTTCAACCTGTTCCGCGCAAATCCTCGCCTCAATCGCATGGCCACGTGCAACAATTTCGTCCTGCTTCAGCGGCAATTCCTCCCCGAACGCAATCCGGAACTGCCACTCAACAAGGTCAATGCCCGTGACTTCCTCGGTGACCGGATGTTCCACCTGCAGGCGCGTGTTCATTTCAATGAACCAAAACCGCTCTGGCGAATCGGTCCCTTTGCCGCCGACCAGAAATTCAACAGTTCCCGCTCCCGTGTACTTTGCCGCCCTTGCGGCGCGCAGGGAAGCCTCGAACATGCGGTTTCGCACATCCTGGGGCACGGTTGTCGCCGGCGCCTCTTCGACCAGCTTCTGATAGCGGCGCTGAAGCGAGCAGTCCCGGTCAAACAGGTGAACGACGCTTCCGTGGCTGTCGGCGAAGACCTGGACTTCGATATGGCGGGCATCGACGATCAGTTTCTCGATCATGACGGCGGCGTCGCCAAAGGACGACATTGCCTCGGCTCGCGCCGACTTCAATGAGCTCATGAAGGAGCTGGCGCTTTCGACGACGCGCATGCCGCGTCCGCCTCCGCCGGCAATCGGCTTGATGAGCACTGGAAACCCAAGTTCCTGCCCACGGTCCAGCAGTTGCCGGTCGTCCTGCGCCGTTTCGGCATGGCCGGGAATGACAGGGACACCTGCCTCGGCCATGAGCCGCTTGGCCTGGAACTTGCTGCCCATAAGGCGAATGCAGTCGCCGGTTGGTCCGACAAATGCCATGCCTGCCCCTCTCACCGCATCGGCAAACTCCGCATTCTCGGCAAGAAACCCGTATCCTGGATGTACACAGTCGGCGCCCTGTTCGCGGGCTATGGAGACTATTCGCCCGCAGTCGAGGTAACACTGGCGAGGGTCGGCAATGCCAATGCTCACTTGGCGATCTGCCATGTGCACGAATTGCGCGTCGGCGTCCGGTTCGGAATGGATTGCAATCGTGCGCATTCCGAGACGCCTTGCAGTGCGGACAATGCGGCATGCAATCTCGCCGCGGTTCGCTATGAGTACACTGCCAAACACGATCTAGTCCCGCTCCGAACCGCAATTGACGCCGCTTGGTCCCGTTTGGACACGGCACATGGCGCTTTCATGTCCGGTCATGGCGCTACATTCTGAAGACACCAAACCTTGTAGGCTTGATGTCGGCGTTGAGGCATGCCGATAGAGACAGTCCAAGCACCTCTCTTGTAAACTTTGGATCTATGATCCCGTCGTCCCACATTCTTGCCGTTGCGTAGAGTGGGTGGGACTGCTCGGCAAACTGGTCGACAATCCTTGACCTGACACGGGCAATGCCGTCTTCGTCGGCTGCCATCCCGGCGCCGCGCGCCGCGTTTCGCCTGACGGTTGACAGCACGTCGGCAGCCTGTTCGCCGCCCATCACGGATATCCTTGAATTTGGCCAGGTCCAAAGAAATCGCGGCTGGTAGGCGCGACCGGCCATCCCGTAGTTGCCGGCGCCAAACGAGCCGCCAATCAGGACCGTGACTTTCGGCACTTCCGTGGCGGCCACCGCGGCAACCATCTTGGCGCCATGGCGGGCAATTCCCTCGTTCTCGTAGACCCTTCCAACCATAACCCCAGAAATGTTCTGCAGAAAGACCAGCGACCCCCGCCGCTGGCTGCAGAGCTGCACAAAATGTGTCGCCTTGACGGCGCTCTCCGAGTAGAGGACGCCATTGTTTGCGACAATGCCAACCGGTATGCCGGTGATGTGGGCAAATCCAGTCACTATCGTGTCGCCGTACAGCCGCTTGAATTCATCGAATACAGAACCGTCCACTATGCGTGCGATGACTTCCCTGACGTCATATCCACGCCGCATGTCCGCCGGCACAATGCCTTCGAGCTCACGGGCATCGAAAAGCGGGGATTCCCAACTGGCTGTGGATGCCCTGTCGCTGTTGGGGCGATTTGTCGAGGCGACGGCCTGACGGGCAAGCGCCAAGGCATGCGAATCGCTTTCGGCAAGGTAGTCAGCCACGCCCGACCGGCGTGCATGCACGACAGCTCCACCCAAATCCTCCGCCTCCACGTGCTCCCCGGTTGCCGCTTCCACCAACGGTGGACCGGCCAGGAATATGGTTCCCTGCCCACGCACGATGATCGCAACGTCGGCCATCGCCGGCACATAGGCGCCACCCGCCGTGCACGAACCCATGACCACGGCAATCTGTGGTATGCCGGCGGCCGACATTCTCGCTTGATTGTAGAAGATCCGCCCGAAATGGTCGCGATCCGGAAACACCTGATCCTGCTGCGGCAGGTTGGCCCCGCCTGAATCAACCAGGTAGACACAGGGCAGGTTGCACTCGCTGGCAATTTCCTGTGCACGCAGGTGCTTCTTGACCGTAATTGGGAAGTAGGTTCCGCCCTTAACCGTCGCGTCGTTGCAAACCACCATGGTGTCGATGCCGTGCACACGACCGATTCCGGCGATCAGGCCGGCGCTCGGAATGTTCTCTCCGTACATCCCATGCCCTGCAAGCACGCCTATCTCGAGAAACGACGATCCCTGATCGAGGAGATTTGCCACACGGTCCCTGGGCAGCATCTTGTTCCGTGACACATGCCGCTCACGTGCCCGCTTGCTGCCCCCGACAATCGCACTGGCCGCTGCCGTGGAAACCTCCTCGAGCTTCATCCTGTTGGCTTCGCGGTTGGCTCGGTATTCGGCACAGTCCAACTTTGCCGGCGATCCTATCACAGGCATGGGTGTTCACCATCCACGGTGTTGGGAGCTCCACGGTTTCCGGTGTCGCCAGGTCTGCACGAAACCGCGGTCACGCGCTCTGCAGACAGTGCAGCGGCCATCATCCCACCGCCTTCAACAGTTCCCGGCCGATCAGCATGCGACGGATTTCCGAGGTTCCACCGCCTATTTCCATCAGCTTTGCGTCCCGAAACATCCTGCTCACTGGGGACTCGGTCAGATATCCAGCGCCTCCCATGGCTTGCACTGCCTGATGGGCCTGCTTCATCGCAGCCTCGGACGCATAGAGCACGCAGGCAGCTGCATCCTGGCGCTTGACGGTGCCCAAGTCGCAACATCTGGCCACCTGATACGCAAATGCGCGGGCCGAGTTCAATGCCGTGAACATGTCCGCCACCTTTGCCTGCATCAGCTGAAACTCTCCGATCGGCCTGCCGAACTGCCTTCTGCCTTTGAGATATGGCATGATCTCGTCCATGCATGCTGCCATGATGCCTGTGCCGATTCCGGACAGAACCACGCGCTCGTAGTCCAGGCCCGACATCAAGACCTGCGCTCCACCGTTTTCGACGCCCAGCACGTTTTCGAACGGGACTTCGACATTGTCGAACACCAGTTCGGCTGTGTTTGATCCGCGCATTCCGAGCTTGTCCAGGTGCGACGACACAGAAAAACCATGCATGCCTCGTTCAACGATGAACGCCGTGATGCCGCGCGAACCGGCCTTCGGATCGGTCTTGGCGTAAACGACAATTATGTCGGCTTCCGGAGCATTGGTGATCCAAAACTTGCTTCCGTTCAGCAGGTAGTAGCCGTTGCGCTTTGCCGCGGCCAGGCGCATGGAAACCACATCCGAACCGGCCGCGGTCTCCGACATGGCCAGTGCGCCGACATGTTCACCGGCAACCAGACGGGGCAGGAATCCGCGCTTCTGCTCCTCAGTTCCGTTCAGTCGAATCTGGTTTACGCAAAGGTTTGAATGCGCACCGTACGACAGCGCAACGCTGGCCGACGCGCGGGCGATTTCCTCAACCGCAATGACGTGCGCCAGATATCCCATCTGGCTGCCGCCGTATTCCTCCTCCACCGTGATGCCCAACAGGCCCAGTTCACCCAGTTCGCGCCACAGTTCCAGGGGAAACCTGTTGGTTTCGTCGATCTCCCGCGCCAAGGGCTTGACACGCGTCTGCGCCCATCGGTGAACCATTTCGCGCAGCGATTCGACATCCTCTCCAAGGTCGTATGAAATCGTTGAATCAAACATGAGCGCACCATGACGTCCTTGCCGGGCGGGAACTGCCCTCGCAGGCGAAGGCACTGCAACAATTCCAAGCAACCCTGCAACGCATGAATTCTACCCGGCTGTGCGATTCACCACATCGCGGACTATTGCAACTATCGTCCGGCAATCGGCAATGGAGAACGTCAGAGGAAGCCGCATGTCGAGAAGGCAGGACAATGCATCCTTGGTCTTGGGACAGTCGCGCTCGGGGATGTATCGCCAGTGGTCGGAGCGTGACGTGTATCCCTCCGCCTGTTCGCTGCCGAACCATTTCAGTTCAACCCCGCGCGCCGACGCATCTCGCACGACCCTGCTCACCATCGCCGACGAAAACCCGGGCAGGCGAAACTGGATCGAAGACCCAACAAAGGCCTCCCTTTGCGAGCGGGGAATGGTTTGGACGGCGTCAATCAACTCCAGTCCCTGCTCAACGGTCCGGTAGCGCAAGAGCCACTCGGCGCAGTTTCGCTCAAGGCGACGCAGTTGTGGTCTGAGGATCGCAGCGCGCAGGTTGTCCATTCGACCGGAGCAGTTCGGGTATCCGTACGGAATGGCTCCGAATTCGGCGGCGGCCGGCGCTGCGGCGTGGCGTCCAAACAGCATGTAGCTGCCTGAAAGAACAATGGCTTTGGCCATCAGGTCTGCATCGTCGGTGGTCAGCAGTCCGCCTTCGCCTGAGTTGACATGCTTGTAGGTCTGTGTGGAATAGCAGGCCACGCTTCCATGGTTTCCCGACCAGGTATCCGACCAGGCTGCGCCCATTGTGTGTGCACAATCCTCAACGACCGTGACTCCTGACCGGTCACAAAGCTCCATCAGCCTGTCCATGTCGCAGATGTGTCCACGCATGTGCGAAAGCACCAGGATTCGAGCTGATGCGCGTTCCATCTTGCCTTGAAGATCGTCGAGGTCGATTCGCAAGTCCTCGTCGGATTCAACGAGTGCCGGCAAACCGCCCGCGGCAACGATTGCTCCGGGAACAGGTGCGAGCGTGAATGCGTTTGTGAGCACCGTTTCGCCTGGCAAGAGATCCAGCGCTCGCAATGCACAGGTGATTGCATATCCTCCCGTGCAAACGGCGAGGCAGAATCGCCGACCCGCCATGGCCGCGAACTCCTTCTCGAGGAGCGCTGTTTCGGAGAGTTCGTTCGCCACAACATTGTAGCGGTGCAACCTCCCACTGCGCATGACTTCGACAGCGGCGTCGATTGCCTCGTCCGGAATGGCCTCCTGTTGCGTGAAGCTGCCGGAGAAGGTCAACGATGCCGTCTCACGATGATCATTGTCTGGTGGCTCGGCGTTGCCGGTCGACCCGGCATGACTGGCCCTCCGGAACGCCTGCCTGCCTCCGTCACGGTTGAACTCGGAATTGCCGCTGGAACGGACGCGGACCTTCGCCTCCATCAATTGTCTCCCGACAAGTCTGCCTCTTCTAAGCCCGATGGCGCCGAGCCGGGCATGAGCACCTGTTGCGCCGGCGGCCGATACAGTTTCCAAGGCTTCGGATGGAGCCGACCCGGCGTCTGCACATTGCTGCCGCCAACGCCAGCGGCCATGGACTGCATTGCCGCTTTGATGCTCGAATGCAAGTGTGCAAGAGGGCGGCGCGTTGTCCGCGGCTGTCCTGCGGTTGTCTTCCGGCCCACCCTTGGCAGGCTGTGCGCAAGCAGTTCGCTCTGGCGATGCCTGTTGCACCTGCAGGGCAAATGGCCGGCACCGAACGAGACAATTCCTTCTGCCGCATTGCGTCGGTTTCGAACCCGACGCCTCCGGCTGGCCGGCCCAGCCAACCCTGCCACTGCAACTGAAATTCGCTTCGTCGCCTGGGACGGGAATGCCGGTGTGAACAACACGAACCTCGACCGTTCAGTTTCGGGGTTCAAATCCATCGACAATTGATTCGGAAATCTCGGCAAGCTTGTCGTAACTGTCCAATACCACGTCTGGCTCAAGCGCGGAGATTGCTCCCCCAAGCGGTCCAAATCCGACGAGCACGGCGGCAACGCCCGCGTTTCGGGCGGTCTGAAGGTCGTACTTTGTGTCGCCAACCATGAATGACCGCGGGACGGGCACACCTGCCAGGCTGGTCGTAAGCTCGTACACCATCGGGTCGGGCTTTCGCATGGTGTAGGTGTCTCCACCCACGACGGCTAGAAACATGTCCAGGACTTCAAGCCGCTCAAGAAGCTTGAGCGCCAGGCGCTCCGGCTTGTTGGTGCACACACACAATCGCCATCCCCGATCGCGAAGATCGTTAAGTGCATCCACCGCACCTGGATAGAGTTGAGTGTGCCGGTCAATGTTGGCGCGATACTTGTCGAGAAACAGCGCATAGTACTTCTCGGCAAGAGCGTCACGGTCAAGAGTTGGGTCCATGCGCTCAATCCCGCACGAAAGCATTGCCCGCGCGCCGTGGAAGGCCACCAATTGGTCTCCCTCGGGATCAAGCATTGGCTTGCCCTCCCCCATTTCAAGAAAACAGGCGTTTGCCGCCGCTATCAGGTCCTTGCTGGTGTCCGCCAATGTGCCGTCGAGATCGAAGACTGCCGCCTTGACGCTTCTGTGGTTCATGAAAGCTCCAATTGAATTGAACTGTGCTGCGACACATCCCGGCGTTTCACAGCAAGACTATGCCCTGTTGGGCCGGGACTACAGCAACACTCAAATCCGATCTGCAAGCAACATTTCCCTTGCATAGGTGGCGGCTCCCACGAATCCCGCCTTGTTTCCGAGAATCGCCTGCCTTGCCTCAAGCCGCCGGAAGTAGTGCGGAACTCCCATGCTGCGGGCATGCTGGACGATTCGGTCAATGAACTTCTGGCCGGCAGCGCTCCAGCCTCCTCCAAAAGCCATTGTGTCCGGACCGAAAATCTGAATTACCGAGCTCGCCCACATGCCGATCCAATGGGCTGTGTCTTCCATCTTGTCGATGCAGATCCTGTCACCCTCGCTGGCCCCATCGATTATGTCTCGCGCGGTCAGCTCCAGCTTGCCTCTCTGCACCAGACACCCGAGGTAGCTGTCGGGGCTGTGTGCGGCAAGCCGCCGTGCATCGCGGGACAGGGCCAGTCCGGAAGCCACGGATTCAATGCATCCAAGGCATCCACCTCGGCATCTGAACCGCATCTGCTTGTCCACGATGAGGTGACCGATGTCCCCGAGCGTGCCGTTGGCCGTCACCGTGATCTTGCCGTCGAGAATGAATGACGTTCCTATCCCCGATCCAAGGGTTGCCATGAGGAATCTCGGGGAGTCGCGACCGGCGCCGAACCTGTGTTCGCCGATGCCAGCGGCGTCGGCATCGTTCTCTATCCACACCCGCAGCCCCGTCCTTTGCTCGATGTAGTCCGCGATCGGAAATCCATTCAGGCATTTGAGATTGCAAACGTCGGTCGAGCGATGACTGTCGGTCACGTGGCCTGGAACCCCGACGCCAAGTGCAACAAGTCTGCCCTCGAGGCTGGCTTGCCAGTCGATTATGACGTCGATCTGCGAATCGAGAAGTTCGCTGGGCGAAATGAAGGCCGAAGTCGGAACTGAGGCTTCCCGGACAATTGTGCCGTCTGGCGTGACAATTCCGATTTTGGCAGCGCTCCCGCCGATGTCGATACCTGCGCACAGTTGCCGAACTGCCATGTCAGCGCTTCTCCTGGCGAGAACATGTTGGGCCGTATTGTTGGCCAGTTCGGCTGGCTCCGTTGGAGATGACTGGCCATCTTCGGCATGACTGCACAATTGCTATGCCAGTACCCGAACATTTGCAAATGCCCTGCGATCGTTCCATTGTTGCGGTGGATTGTCCGCTGTGCGGGAACAAGGGAAGGCAAAGCACGAGCATCATTCGCTGGATGGTTGGGTTTGGCCCGTCGGCGGCAGAAATCATTCTTGGCAACATCGGCACAACGATGGGGAGGCCGGGCAGATGACCCATAAATGACGCGCCGCTGGCCACATTCCCATTTGCCTTTGGTCCTTGTTTGGACGAACGGAGCTGCGCCGCTCGTCAGAAGGGCACTTGACCTCGCAATGTCACGTGGAGACCCGGTTGTGGTTGGCAGGCCGTCGATGCGAACTCACCGATCTCCGGAAACGAACAAAGTTAAACCTGGCGGGGCGGCAAGGAACTCCTGGCGATTCAAGTAGAATGGCAGACACTGTAGATCAAAGCACTCGGTCAAGGATAATGGCTCGCATCGGGAGCAAGAACACCAAACCCGAGTTGACGCTCAGAAAGGCGTTGCATGCCCGAGGGTTGCGATATCGCCTCCATTCCCCCAACGTTGCAGGTCGCCCCGATCTGGTCTTCGCGAAGTACCGTGCTGCGGTCTTTGTGCATGGATGCTTTTGGCACCGCCATCCAGGTTGCCCATTCGCCACCACTCCAGCTACTCGCACAGACTATTGGTTGAAGAAGTTCTCTGGCAACGTTCGGCGCGACGCAGAAACCAGGAAGCGGTTGGCAGCGACTGGCTGGAGGGTGGCGGTCATTTGGGAATGTAGCTTGAAGAAACCCGAAACAGTTCGCCGGACTGTGGACACTGTCGTGGAATGGCTGAAATCGAGTGAATCGTACCTTGAAGTCTGAAATGCGCCTCAAGCGTTTCTGCGAAGCCAGCCAATTGCGCAGTTCCCCATGGGCGTCCCTGTTCAAGGTTTGTCTGCCTGTCTCATTGGCGCGCAAAGGAAGCAACAGCCATCCCGTTCCGGTGGGAATCCATCCACGAGGCAGAGTGTCCTGCCGAATTGACAAGCTGTGCGTAGGCTGACGCCGTATCTTGAAAGCTTCGCAGGATTCTGCGGCTTGCAGGCAAGTGGCCTCACGAATTCGCAAGGCCCGAGCTGCATGCCGCGCAGCGCGTCCTTCGACACAAGCAGGCTGAAATTGCGGATTCCATATCGTTCGAGCGTCCCATTCTTGCCAGGTGGCCGGACGACATCCCCACATCCCCGACAGCGGACACGGGTGAATCGCTGCGACAGGAAGGGCTGAATGGCGTGGAGATTGCAAGGAACCTGACTCGGTCAACCCGAATCGCATGACAGTGGCATTGGCTGCAAGCCAGCGCAGAACCTGCCGCCGGTTCGCGAAATCCATGCGCAGGTCCTCGCAGGACTACACTTCGTCCGGACAAGGCTACCCGGTCGAATAAATGGTCGGCGTTGCATCCCGACGGATGTTGGCGGAAACAGAACTGCATTGCATGCAAAGTCGCGAGCTGATTCGCATCGGGAAACACTCGGCAATTGTCCACGGCAAATTGAATCGTCGAGCAGCCTCAAGAGGAGCAACCGAAGCCCGCCGGCTCCAAAGTTACAGCGTGCGGAAAACCGCAACCCTTGCACTGTTCAGTCTATCCGTTGTCGGAATCTGATCGTAAATCCTCGCTTCCCGACACGACAACTGGCAGATGCGGGCAGACGCTTCCGCCGATTCGAAGAA
The DNA here is from genome assembly GCA_026713305.1 of Paracoccaceae bacterium. Taxonomy (GTDB): domain Bacteria; phylum Pseudomonadota; class Alphaproteobacteria; order Rhodobacterales; family Rhodobacteraceae; genus MPNP01. The sequence continues at coordinate 4 of JAPOOS010000005.1, read as the reverse complement.
ACTT
>JAPOOS010000269.1 GCA_026713305.1 Paracoccaceae bacterium | reverse complement strand
CACGGGAGCGCCACATGACAATCCTGGCCACTCGGCTTCCTGGCAATCCCAACCATGTCGTCAATGTCAGCCGCATGCCGGGCATTGCACAGCTGGGGCCACTTGCAGCCGTCGTCGGCGCACTGCAGAAGCGAGGTCGTCACCTCCTCAAACATATGCTTGATCAGGGCAACCGCTCCCTGACGGACCTGGAAGTCGGACGGATGCATATGCACCGCCGGCACATTGCTCTCTGTGTCCACCACTTCCCGTCGTCTTGACACTCTGGCTGCCAATGGTCCCGGCTCTCGTCTCGTACTGTGTTTGAGAACAGAAAGGGCCGAATTCGGAACATCTTCGCTCACAGGGTTGACGCCAACAGGGAGCTGATTCTCGCTGTGCCGGCGTTCGAATTCCCCCAAGCCGGTCAGCTTCGTCGCAAGCGTGAATTCACAAGCGTCGGGGCTCCAATGCAGCTACAGCCGGCAATGGAGCGTTGCGGCCGTCCTGCCATCTTTCAGGAACGTGCCGGAAGCCAGGGCGGCAATGGCATGCCAGGCAATCGGACAAAACAAGAACTCGCCCTTGCCTGATGTCTCGGGACTGCTTCGCAGTCACATGGACCGCGCGAAACGTGCATGGACGCTTCGGCAGCTGCACTCTGCCGGTCCGACACCGACTGGACATGGAGGATTCCCGAACAGGGGCATGCCCCCGCACCGTGCACCATCGCATGCTTGCCGACCTGCCCGGTCCAATGCACCCATCCGGCGCAGTGGGAGCACCTCCTTGGCCTCACAGAGTAGCAAGCTCCTCTTTGGACATGATGCGCATGCCAATTTCCTCAACGAAGTTCACAAAGTCCATTGGAACGTCCCTGCTGACGACGAGCAGCCCTTCCACCAATGAGGGCTCATCGCCGACAAACTGCCTGACTGCCGCCAGATGGAGGTTAAGCAGGTCAAGCCTCAAGTGGTGCCTCCTTAGACGATCGGGCTTTTCATCGTCGATTGGTTGTCCGGCAAAGTCATGCAGTTGCAGAGCGATGTCTGGAGGCGCTTTCGCCATGTGAAAGTCCTTGCATTCAATCGCTACAACTCGACCTGCCTTCCAGGCAAGTACGTCAATGTCTCCGTAGTCTCGATCAAGCTTTGCGTTGAGGATGTGCGTCATCCTGGTTTCCACTCTTGCCTTCCAACCGAGAGACTCAAGGTGGGCAGCTATGTTCCTGCTGAAGTCACGCCCGCGTTTGTTCTCTGCCGCGCCGATCCATGACCGCATGCTCCCTTTGGGGAACAACTTCGCTTCATGATTTCCAGTGTAACAGGTGATCAATTCCCTCGTCATACCGTCTCGCACCATGCCTGGAGCGATCAAGTAGCGCCTGGTTGACTTGTCAACACACAGCAAGGGTCTGCGAACTGGGGACAGGCGACGTCGATGACGCCACGGGTATACATCCCTCCGCGAGTAACCGTCGGGAGAAAAAGCCCATGTGGACCGCGGGAACAGAGCAAAGGCTTCGAGAATCTTGTTGACGATCTCGACGTCCAGTCGCCTGTTGCCCTCTAGACGGCACACCTCGGACTCGGTCGCCGAGAAGACCAGTTTGCGACGTCTGATCCCTTCCTGGTCCAAGTTGTCCATGAATGCGTGCAGGTCATCAACGGAAAACCCGAATTCCTCCCTCCATGCATCAAGAAACTCAGGTTCAAGCGTTTCAGGCGCTTCGGCGATTGGCTCCACATTTGGGAAGCGCTCCAGGTAGGAGGCCGCACGATTTCGGAATGGGCTTGTACCTAGAATCTGCATGTGGCGGTCGACAACCAACCGGTCATGCCCATCATGTGACAGCATGTCGCCGAGTGGCGTGACTTGCAGCAAAGGCTTCCTGAACTGGTGCTCGATTTCGTCGAACCACCAGCCCAAAAGGCACAAGTTCCCAACGCTTGCGAAAAGTCGCAAGAGGTCAAGTCGGCCTGGCTGAAGTCCGCCATCGCGTGGGCATTCGCACAAGGCAATTTCGGCAAGCAGGCGTGTGCAAAGCAAACTTTCGTTGAGTTTGCTGATCTCGCTCGCGGCCTCCAGTTCCGCTGCTTTCCGGTCCCGATGCAAGGACAGCGCTGCACGCGCAGCTTTGCTCCATAGATCAGACTCGATCCTTGCAGATTCGTGGTTGTGAAGAAGGAGCAACAACGTCTGGTCGCAGTTGTAGCCCTTCAAGGCGCCCCTAATGTCCGACCAAGTCTGGTTGGCAAGATTCCTCAGCAACAAGGAGCACGCCCGATTCCCCTCGACGCTGCCGCCTTGGTCCAGACTCTCCTCTTGCCATCCGACTTCAATTCTCGCGCGAGCAACATCGCTCTTGGAAAGCAGAATTGGCTTCTCGCGGGCATCATTTGCAAAGAAATCCCGAAACGCCGCGGGAGGCATGGCGTGCATGCTGCGAACCCACTTGTCAGGCACGATCCGCTCAACAAGCTGATTGACGAGTTCCGGCGAACATTCGCTGTCCGACAGGCTGCACGTGCCAGCGACAAAGCGCTCCACAAGCAGTCTCTCGCCGTCATTCTCCGCAATGCGAAACGATGCCAGAAAACCTTCCTGCGCCGTCACGCGAACAACATTGTCGCTGGTCCTGACTTGCAGGAGTTGATCGGCCTGTTCAGCTGTGGGAATGTGTGCGGCCTGGTCTGGCAGTTCCGTGTCCTGGAATAGGCAAGTCCACGCGATTGGCCCTTGCGGGATTGACGGAACATGTTTCTCGACAGCGCTTGCCGACAGGCGGACCCAAGTGCAGAGCATTTCCCACAGCGCCCTGCAAAGGTCAGGGCTTTCGCAATTGGGAGTTTCGATGCTCACCCACCAGCTGCGCGAGTCGGATTCAAGAACGCCTGCCAACTGATTCTGGCCCAAATGGTCAAGGCTTATGTAGAGCGGAGCGCCGGCATCCTCCTGAAAGTGGGGACTCTCAAGAAATCGCCGAACTCTGACAAATTGCCTGTCCCAAGTCATGGCGCGATGGACATTGTCTCTTAGAGCAACCCTCCTGTGAACCTTAAAGTAGCCGGATGAATCGAGCAGAATGCTGTCTGGGGTTGTCGTCAACTGCGAACTGTCGAATGAATCGAAATTCGCATGCAAGTTCAACAGGCCGCGAAAATTGATGACTATCACGTCGTTCTGTTGAAGCCAGTCACGAGTGTCCAACAAGCTCCAAAAGTCACGAGCGGAAATTGAACGTTCACGGCTAAGCGACATCAAGTCCGGGGCGGAAATCCCCTCAAGTCGCCACCGCTTGCCACTGGCTTGGTAACGCCCAGAGAACATCGGCCTTCCCCAAGCACAAGTCACAACAAGGGTTAGACCCTCGCGAAACTGCGGGTCCGACGAGTGGGCAGCTATCTTGTCGGCGTGGGCATCCGTCAACTGCTCCTCGATGTCGTCGACCATGGGATTCTCTTCAAACGTTCCGGTCACGTCGTAGTCTGCGAAATTGTCGACCACGAAGTGGATGTTGAGCAGTCTCCCCTCGTCAATCCAAGCGCTCGTTTCTGCGCCGTAAACGAAGCTCGAACCTTGTTGTCGAGGCGTTGGTCGAGGCATTGGCGGGAAGTCTCCGAGGATTGAAACCTCACCAAATGAAGCTGCAATCTCATTGGCGTATGCCCGATTGAGAAGTCCTTCGTACCCATTGGCCAGGCACCATTCGATGACCATGCGCCGAATGGCCATCGAGACGGCCCCTGGGAGAGCCAGGCAAATCTTGCCCGCAATGGCGATCAGTGGATGCCGCTCCAGCGATGTATGGTCAAAATGACACTCGTCAAGCTCAGAGCGGTCTTCCTCGTTCAGGATGAATTCACCGATGTCCTCGCGCCTGATCCGGAGGCGAGCGAGATCGCGGTTGTCAAAGACAACGCGGTCACCGACCCTTTCGTGAAGTCCTTGGCGGATGAGAGAGTTGGGGACTTTCTCGAGCGGTTGCATGACGCCAATCGAAAAGGGCTCGACGCCGGACCGTCTGACGACTTCGTCGGACAGTGCGAGCAACCCTTCTGCGGAGCGCTTGAGGTCTCCGAAGTGTAGGCTCGAAGGCATGTTGTTCAGAACGTTGACAAATCTTTGGAGATGGAAGGCAGAGTATTGGTGTCGGCCCCCAAACACGAGGTAGTCGCGAGCGCTGCCGGACACGCGCGATACAACGAGATTCTCCGAAGGGACCTCCACTCGTCCAAGACCACTTCTTTCCAGTTCGTTGAGCCAGCGCGCCAGCAATCGGTTCGGCGGCCTCCTCTTGCCTTTGGCGTACTTGACGGCGAAGTGCTGAAGAGCTTCCACTTGGAGCGAGGAAGCGTGGAATTCAGGCATGGTGAGCAGTCCGCCGACAATGGGAATCAGCGCCGCGGGGCTGTACTGCCCAAGGATGCGCTCTGGCTGTTCCGACAGATTGGCCCGAGGGCGGACAGGCCTGGTTCGCCTCCTTCGAAATGACATTCAGTCAACCTCCAGCAGTTTGGGTTGGTTTCAGGATAGCGGCGCTCTGCAGGCGATGGAACCGGCGAAGTGGCTCAAGTTTGAATTTCTCCGGTGAAGAGAGAGCTTGAACCGGCTGTGCTTGAAGTTCCTGGCGCGCCTTGGAACGGCGCAGAATGCGCTGCGCGTTGCACTTGCCGTTGCGCTCAACTGAACTATCGATGGAATGGGGTCAGTTGCGCCGTCGCTCAATGTTGGTTGGGGAAGAACAATTGGCTTGAAGCAGAGCGCCTTCGTTGTTCGAACCACTTGCTGCATCAGGCGCCGGCACACAGCCTGCTGAAGCCAGACCAGCGAGCGCTCCAATGATCGCTCGCTGATTTTGGCAAGCCGGCGGTGACAACATGGGAGTCTGCGCTGCGGGATTCTATGGGTGCTGTCTGCACGAACTTCATTGCGCGGTCAAGCTCCGCAATTCGTGATGATTATCGGTTGCTCCAATATGGCGGCATATGGCCGAGTGTCAGGCATAAATGCGCTCAAGTCAGCCGGTCATGCCGCTCCCGGAGCCATCCTTCGACGCAGGTACACCCCGATTCCGGACAAGCAGGAGGGTGTTTCTGTTGGGAGGGATTCCAGTTCCCCAAGGAACATGATTCGATGGGAAAAACCAAAAAAGGGATCCCTCCCATGAATGAATT
>JAPOOS010000006.1 GCA_026713305.1 Paracoccaceae bacterium | reverse complement strand
GCATGAACCATCGCGTCAACGCCCGTGGCGGCCGTGATTGCCGGCGGCAACCCCAAGGTCAAGCTCGCGTCAAGGACAGCGATGTCCGGCAAGATGATCGGGCTTGACACGCCGCGCTTTTCCTCGCTGCCCACCGTGATTATCGAAATTGGCGTCACTTCGGAACCGGTACCTGCCGTGGTCGGGACCAGAACGAGCGGAAGGCGAGGCCCTTTCGCCTGCGAAACGCCCCATGCTTCGTCAAGATCTTCGTTGGAACCCAGCAACAGGGCTGCCAGTTTCGCCACATCCAGCGAAGAACCACCGCCAAAGCCCATCACGCCTGTCGCCTGTGCGGATCTGCCGACATTCACCGCCTTCATCAGCGTGCTGCGGGAAGGATCCGCCTCCACAGAGTCGAAGATGGTCAGTTCGACGCCACTCGAACGCAGGGATTCCAGCGCCGGGTCGCACAGGCCCAAGCGACGCAGCTGCGGGTCGGTCACGAAGAGAATGCGCCTCCCAAGCGCGCCCGAGGAAATCTCCGCCAGCCGGCAGCTCGCACCGTTCTCAAACTTGATCGATGCCGTGGTGTTGAAGACGAAAGAATTCATGAAACGAAGTTTCCAGTATTCCAGGTGGCCGGCCGCAACGTGTTTCGCGCCGCCAGACCTTGCGATGTCAATGGTTGTGCCCTGCCGGTTCCGTCGCGAGGGGAAGCTTCAGTGGCATCAATCATGTGCGCAGCTTCCCAACGGGACAGGCCAAAACGGTATTGGACGGAGGGGGAAACTGCAACTGCAACTGCAATCCGGCAAACCAGCGGAGGGAATGGGCCTTGTTGCTTCCCAAGTCATTCCATCCCAGCAGCAAGAAAGACGCTCCAAACCAAATTGACCTCGTTCTGCACATTGGTCAGGATTTTCGCGGGACGGCATGCGGCCTGCCTTGTGTCTGGCTCGGACCGGGAGCGCTCAACTTGTTCAGCCGTTTGCTGGCGCTCGCTCCAGGCATGCGCCGCAATGTCCCGCAACACGCATTGAGATCTCTCATTCCAGCACGAAGGCCGTGGCAGTCTCGGTGTTCGGATCGTAGCTGCACCAATAGGTGATCTTCTTCCACGCGCCGAGTGCGTTCTGGAACTTGATCTTGTCGCCCGTGTAGGAGATCGTGCCTTCCGCCTGATTGTCCCATCGGAACCGCGGGAGCTTTACGCCGAAGAATCCGTCGGTCCACTGGTAGTCGTATATGGCATACGCCTCGATCAAAGGCTTGCAGGCAAAGGAGGCTGCGGTGTTGTGCTTGTCTCCCCAGCATTGCAGGCTTTGCCGGCAAATGATGTCCTTGGCTTCCTTCCTTTCCTGGTCGCTTGGCTTGCCCCAGTCCGCCATTTCGACTGGAACCTCGCCAACCTTCAGGTCTGTCCACAGTGGCTGGCTGCAATCAGTTCCCGCCCAGCCACAACCGTCAAGCGCAAACACAATTCGGTTCTTGATCGGTGGCTCCATTTCGGGCGAAGACCATAGGTTCACCCAGACGGCGTCGGGCCAAGTCTTTCGGTGTTGATCGATGGCGGCCGCCATCATGGCGGAGATTGCGGCGCTGTCGTCTTCGGCTTGCGGCGCCACCATTTCGAGCGAAACCCGCGATCGCAAGTTGCCCACGGAATGGTTCTTCTCTTCCAGGACTTGAAATGCGGGAATGGCTTCCGGTTCCGTTTCGGGGCTGGTCAGCGCCGGTTGGGACTCAGAATCGGGATTCGGTTCGATGCTGTACTTGATGGCAACGCTGGACGGGTCACCTACGTTCAGAATCTCTGCCTCAAAGACGTGCTGTCTGACGAAGGCCGTCTTCGCGCCGAGAAACTTGCCGTCCTCCCCTTCGTAGATCCGCAGGGCAATCTCGCCTTCATCGCAGGTCGCAACGCCATCGAGCGCGATGGCGTCCATGGCGTCAACCGTGCTCCATCGCCAATCTTCGATCGCGCACGCGCCATGGTGATCGTCGCACGCAAAGGCGGCTCCCATCGTCGACGCGCACGCGCACAGAATTGCTGTTGTCAGTTTCATCTTTCCCCTCCCCTTGAATGCACGGGCTGCAAAGGCGCCGGAGCTTCAACTTCCGGCAATGCCGAAAGCCTTCCCTTCGCGAGACAATTGCTCCACGGCGACGGACATTGCTCCGAATGCCGCTTGCATGGCTTCGGGCTGGCCTGCCGGTGCAAGCTTTGCGGATGGTCCGCCCAGTGTTCGCCATTCACGGTTTGTGGCAATTGCGCGACAGCATGTCCCGACGTCGGCGCCCAAGCCGGGATTTGGCGCCCATCGCCAAGTCGTCTCGCAATCCGGCAATTCAGGATTCGGGCTTTCGAATCGCGTACAGGCAACTTGCCTTTGCCCGATGCCGGCCCTGACCTGGAAAACATGTCGGAGCCAGCGCGGACAATTCCGCGCATGAAGCCTTGGCAAGCCAATCCACAACCGAGACGAATCCGAATGGACGCCGTTCACTCGCGCGGATCAGCCAAGTTGCCTGGGCCGCCGTTCGCTTTCCGGCACGTTCGGGCGATACGTGTCCTGCATTTCGCGCCGGAGTTGCACGGCAGGTTGATTTTCGTCGACCACTACGTCCGACCAAAGAATTTTCCGCCCCTTTGCGACGTCATTCACCAGCCGAGCGCCGTGCGTCAGTCCTACAGGCAATGTGCCCTTGGCCATTGAAAGGCTCGATGGCGCCAGCACGCCGGAGACGTCATGGCCTCCCTCGCCGTCGAGCATGGCGCCGGCGTGAAGGTTTCGCTTGGCAACTGCTATGGCATCCGCTCGCCAGCCGTTCGGAACGCCTGTGGGTTCGCCGCGCAAGGCAACGCTCGCAATGCTGATGCCCAGTTCCAGACCAATTAGGTGCCATCGCCTGTACATGGTTGCGTAACGACCGCTGTCGTCAGTCTGCAAGCCATACTCGCCGAAGCATCTGGCAACGTATTCGGAATCTGCCTCAATCGACACGAAAACGCCAAACCGAATGTCGTAGTCCAACTGCATTCCCTTTCCGTCGAGCGACGAAATGACTTCGACCTGTCCCTTG
>JAPOOS010000047.1 GCA_026713305.1 Paracoccaceae bacterium | reverse complement strand
GTGGCACATGCCAAGATCGTCTCGCTGGACTTGAGCGAAGCCAAGGAAGCAGACGGTGTGCATGCGGTGTATTGTGCCCAGGATCTCGTTGAAGCCGGTCTGAAGAACAACATGAGATACGGCATAGTCAGAATGCGCGACGGTCGAAGGACGCCGCGGCCACCAAGGCCTGTCCTGGCGGAGGATGTAGTGCGGTTTGCCGGCGAACCCGTGGCGGTCGTGATTGCAGACACAGCAGTCCAGGCCAAGGATGCAGCAGAGCTGATTGAGTTCGACTACGAGGATCTTCCGGTGCATCTCGGCCTTGGGACGGGCGGATACGCGATGCATGAGGAGGCGCCTGAAAATGTCGCGTTTGACTGGGCTGCCGGCGAAGGGGATGCGATCGACGCAGCGTTCGCCGATGCAGCCCATGTCGTTTCGATGCAACTGGATGACAATCGCGTAATTGCGAACTCCATGGAGCCGCGGGGTTGTTATGCCGAATGGAGCGACAACCGCTTGCACCTGGCTATAAATGGGCAGAGCGTGTGGGTAATCCTTGATGAGCTTGTGTACAATCTGGGTCTTGACCGAAGTGCAGTCAGGGTGACAACACCCGATGTGGGCGGTGGCTTTGGCATGAAGGGATGCATATACCCCGAGAACCTGGCCGTGGCACAGGCAGCCAGAATGCTGGGACGGACCGTTCACTGGATGGGCACTCGCTCCGATGCAATGCTGAATGACAACGGCGGCCGAGACCTGACGTCCGTTGCCGAAGCGGCGTTCGACGAAGACTTCAGGATTCTGGCCTATCGGGTTGGCACTGTTGCCAACATGGGGGCCTACATCTCTCCCTATGCGCAATTCATCCAGACAGAGTTGTTCCAGAAGGTCGTGACCGGAGTGTACGACATTCCGCACACCCTTCAGGAAGTTGTGGGTGTCTTCACCAACACTGCCCCGGTGGATGCCTACCGGGGTGCAGGTCGACCGGAAGGCATTTACGTGATCGAGAGATTCATGGATCGAGCCGCGCGCGAGCTGGGCATTGACAGTCTGGAATTAAGGCGCAGGAACTTCATCAAGCCGAACCAGTTCCCCTATCGGAACTTCGCAAACGAAACGGTTGATGTCGGCGATTTCGACAAGGTGTTGTCGCGAGCCGAGGAGGAGGCTGATCTTGCCGGATTTGACCGCCGTCGCCGGGAGTCAGAAGCTGAAGGACGGCTGCGCGGTCTCGGCGTCTGCTACTACATCGAAACAATTCTGGGCGACCCCAACGAAACCACGCGCATAGAATTTGCGAAGGACGGCTTTGCAAACATGTATGTGGGCACGCAGTCGAATGGGCAGGGGCATGAAACGGCTTACGCCCAGATCCTTCATGAACGGTCCGGCATTCCGTTTGAAAGGATCAGGTGCATCCAGGGAGACAGCGACCTGATCAGGACCGGTGGCGGCACCGGCGGATCGAGGTCGGTGACAACGCAGGGAACGTCGATCAGAGGCACGGCGGACAAGGTCATAGCGAAGCTTTCGCCCTTTGTGGCAGACCTGCTGGATGCCTCCGACCACGAGGTGCTCTTTGAGGAAGGCACGTTTCGAGTCGCCAATTCCAACAAGTACATGGACATCATGGAGGCGGCATCGGCGGCGCTCGCTGCCGGCAGAAACGACTTGGTTTCAACCGAGGTGGAAACCGAGATTGACGACAAGTCGTTTC
>JAPOOS010000008.1 GCA_026713305.1 Paracoccaceae bacterium | reverse complement strand
TCGCGTGGCATTGCGAGACAATGGAGAACCCAAAACCACATCCAGTCATTCCAGTTCCCTTGCCGAACCAGCAACTTGGTAAGGCAACACAATCGGGTTCGCATTCGGATTGCGCTCCGAATTGTCGAGCTCTCTCGCTGTAGTCTTTCGGCAAACATTTTGCCAAATGTGACCTGCCCTGGATTCAAGCTGCGAGCATGTGTCGAAGGATGTTGACTTGGGCCTTCCAGCGATCACGGAACTTGCGTTTTTCGTCGCCCTTGGTCTGCCACGCGTGAAGGCAGCCAAGCCTGACGCAAGGGTAGTTCGCGCTGCAACAACCATTCAGCTCGAGGCAATGCAACCACAACTTGTGCCGCAAGTGAAATGTCTTGACGCAATGCGATTGAACGGACCAGCAACAGGCAGCCTGCCTGATTGTGTGGCTCCGGTTGGGAGAGCGGAATTCCCGATCTAGGGAGGACAATTCCAGCAATTCTCCCGAGGGACCGCACTTGGCAAAACATGCAGGACCTTCTCGCCAATCAGGGCGCAATCGTTGCCATGACGAAGCATGCAGAAGTCGAAGAACTGCGAATTGCACCAAAGGGAGATTCCGTGGTCAGGATCGCACTTCGCTGGCATTTGCCCTCAAGCCGAATCCACCCTGTCGCACCTGGCGCTAGTTGGGAAGCGCGCCTATCACATCGTCGGTGGCCACCACCGTGGCAACGTTTTGCATGGCGAAATCCACCGATGCACGATGCCAGTCCCGATTCATCGTTGAACAGGCGTTTTCGGGCACGATGACGCGGAATCCCTTGTCCGCGGCGGTGCGGGCCGTATGCTCCACGCTCATGTTCGTCCACGCGCCCGTGTTGATGATCGTGTCGATGCCCGCGCCTCTGAGATAGCCTTCGAGACGGCTGGTCTCCCATGCGCTCATTGACATCTTTTCCACGACGAGGTCACCGGAACGCGGTTGGAGCTCGTCCACGGGCGCCACTCCCCAGCTTCCCCGCACCAGTGCGTTGGCGCTCTTTACTCCCTGAAACAACGGCGCATTGTCCGTCAGGGCAGGGTGGTTGGGTTCGCAGACAAACCATACGTGGATGACCATGATGCCGGCATTCCGGCATGCTTCGGCCAACCGGCGGCTGTTTTCGACAACATTCTGCTGCTTGGCATGCTCCGGCGACCCGGATTCCGCAAATGCCCCTCCTTCGGAAATCACGTCCCGCTGCATGTCCTGGATGATCAGCGCGGTCTTTGATGGCTCAATCCGCAATCCGGCGAACTCCGAATGGCTGGAAACGGGCGGGCTGGCTGCGGTTGCGTTCATGAACGGTTCAATTCGTCCACGCACTTTCGTCCTGACCGAAAACAGGGCCGTCGTGGCACAGATGAACAGCGTGTCCCAGCTGGAGGTTCCCCAATGCAGATTGGCGGCCATCAGCGGCACGTCGACCTTTCCCAGCAACTTGCCTTCAAAGGAATACACCCACAGGCCCCCAGGAGCCGTAACCCATACATTGCCCTCGACATCCGCCTTCATGCCATCGGGCAGGCCGGGCCGGGTGTTGTCCCGAATCCCGGAGGCAAAAATCCTTGAATTGGCCAGTCTTCCGTCTGCCTGTACATCATAGAAGCGGATATTGGCCTGATCGGTGTCGTTGACCCACATGTAGCGTTCGCACGGGCTGAGACACAGCCCGTTGGGCTGGGTGAATGTATAGCGGTCAACGACAAGGACCGGTTCGTCGCCCGGGCGGTGTCCGGGGGGCAACATGTAGACTCCCTGAAAACCCAACTGTGTGGGTCGAGGCACGCCATAGTGCTCCATGCGGCCATAGGTTGGATCGGTGAAGTAGATTGCACCGTCGGACTTGACGCAGATGTCGTTCGGTGAGTTCAACTCCCGGCCCTCGAAGTGTGAAGCCATGACCTGTCGGGCGCCATTCGGCAGAAACCGCGCCACGGAACTTGTGGCATGTTCACAGACCAACAGATTCAGGTCTGCGTCATAGGTCATTCCGTTGCCCTTGTTTGAGGGCTTCGACACTTCGGTAACCTTTCCATCCGGCGTCCAGCGACGACGCACGTCAGCGGGCATGTCCGAAAACAGCAGATGGTTTTCGACCGGATGCCAGAGCGGTCCTTCGGTGAAGGTAAACCCGGAACCCAACTGGATGACCGGCGAATTGACGTCGATCAGTTCATTGAAACGTGGATCAAGTGCCGTATGTGCCATTGACGCCTTCCCTCAAGTTCTTGTCCATGCTTCCTTGCCCATTCTCAGAGCGCCTGCAAGTCCCGAACCCCGTCATTGGCATGAGCTGTCGCCTCGGAACGAACTGCCGCGGACTTCCGATCAGCAAGAAGCTGTCCTGTTGCCAAAGGCACAGAGTTACGAGCTCGCATGGAACAACAGCGTTCAGAGAAAGATGAGGAACCGCAATTTGTCAACAATCCTCCTGCGCAAAGCTCCGTTTGGCCTCCAAACTGCACATGGGCTTTGTTTGGTGGTTCAATCCAAAATGTCCGTTCCATAGGCGAATGATTGATCCGTCCTATGATCGATCCATGAAACAAAGACTTCCCAGCCCGATTGACACTTTCCAGAATGTTCCATAAATGGAGCGCAATCTTTACTTAAGATCCATTTATGGAGCACATATAGCAATGGCAAGGCCCGCACAAAGAAGCTATTCCCGCTATGCCCGCGAAGCTGCAGAGCTTCTCGGGCTGATGATCCG
>JAPOOS010000042.1 GCA_026713305.1 Paracoccaceae bacterium | reverse complement strand
TTTCGGCTTCGGAACGCCACGCGCCCTGCAGGGGCTGGCGGCGGCGAAAAGGGCACTCTGCGGCTTCAAAAACGCCATTTTCGGGCACCTGTTGCGCCATGTTTGCCGCATGGCAGGCGTATTGGAGCTGTTTGGGCTGTTGCCAGGCGATCCAGGCGGCAGACAGCCCGGCTGGCATGGATCCGCCGCCAACTGAGCCTGACGACTTTCGCTACATCGGATGCGCCGAAAACCCACTTTGTCAACGGGCTGCTAGCTCTACCGTGTGTTGATGAATCTGCGTGACAACAGGCTATTCAGTCGAAATCAAGACATGCTACATTCTTGCCCAAATTCCGAATTCACGCCCAAGCGCGATTGGCCGCGCCACTTCACCTCGTTTCCGCGTGTACGATCATGCTTGCGACCTTGGTAACCGCCAAGACGGGCGACCAGTCAAATCAGACATATTGCCTGTTGTTCTGACGAGCTTTCACAACTCGGTAGCCCCAGCTTCGTTGTACAGCCCACTCTTCCTTGAAGCGCTACATTGGCCGGACGGCATTTGAACAAGATTTACGGACGACCGACCGTTACTAAGTCCGGTCTCCAAGTGCTTGCCGAACGTCCAGGTGATTGCTTGATAGGCGACGGAGTGCACTCCGATAATGGAATCTGTTCCACTCCCGGCGCCACCACTTCTGTTTTCCTTTTCGGCGATGGATTGTGCTGTTCAAGGCCAACTCAGAAGATCCGTGTGTAACGCCTGAAGGATATATCGTTGCGACAGGCTGACCAGTCAACCAATGCATCTGAAGAAATGTGTCAACCGGCCTGTCAAAGGACTCAGAGACTTCATACAATCGCATAGCCGCCTTCTTCGAAATCAGTTGGGCAACGGCTCCAAGCGGAACCGTGCGGAATGCCGACAGGTTTACGAAGGTTTCATCGCTAAATCGTTCCGATGCAAGTATTTCGGCAATACCGCGCGGTTTTTTCACCGAGAACTGGATATATCCCAGTTCATTGATCCGAGCACACGCGAGCCTGAACGCGAACTTCATCAATTCCGGGTCCAGACTTGCATCGTCTTCAATTACAAGCCCTGCATCTGCATCTCCTCTCCAAATCCTTTTCCACGACGACCTATGACTCAGAAACGCGCCAATCTCGCCCTGAACCAGTGAAAACGGATACTCAGGCCTATGAAGGTGGCGGCGATGCTCGGAAGCCTGCACTTGACCGGATAGCTGCTCGCCATCAACAGCTCTAAGAATTTGAGGTCTTACGGGCGCGTTCGACATGATTTCGTTGACATTCGCGAGTCTGTCCGTGGCACGTTCCAGATGTATGACAAAGCAGCTTACCTTCATGTTTTCCTGCTTACGAAACATGAGCTTCCTTTAAGTGCCCGATTGGAAAGTCGGTTTTTGTGCCTTTGGGATGGTGATCGGCCCGTCCAGCATGGTATTCCGCTGAACAATATTCACAATGCAATGGAGGACACCATGCCTTGGAACAAAGCCGATCGCCAGACATATAGGGGT
>JAPOOS010000137.1 GCA_026713305.1 Paracoccaceae bacterium | reverse complement strand
CTTCCGCAAAGGCGTCGAAGTCAGCCTCGTCAAGAATCTTGTTGAGGGCACGGTAGAATGGATGGCCCGGCGACTTGATGTCGGCCGTCGCCACAAACAGCGGCTGCTGAATGTCCTTGCAATGCCTGCCCAAAGCCATCGATTCGCTCCCCAACTGGAAACTTCCGTGTGACCGCCATACTATCAAAATCTTGAATCGACTGCCAAGGCGACTTTATCCACGGGGTGCGCGTCATCCATGTTGGCGCGGATTCCCTTCACCTGAGCCGTGTTGGCTGATTCGGCGATATTCAACCCCATGATTAGGGGGTGTTTGCTGTGGCCGGTGGCAGTCTAGTGGGAGGCTGGAAAAACACTGTCAGGCAACGGGGATTTGTGGTAGTGTCGGGAGCAAATCAAAATGCCGGTTTCTGACGATTCCGGCACAATCTCCCGATGAAAGGACGCTCCCGATGACCGAACATTTGCCACCTTCAGCCGCCATTTGCAACAGGATCTCCGAACTCACAGAACTGGTCGGGGAGGAGGTGCTGGAGGATGTGCTGACCTCGCTGACCAAGATGTGCGGCGAGGCCTTTCAGGCCGGGCAGGTCGTCGACATGGCCGACGTGGAAAATGCCATTGGCGACGGCATGGCGGAGACCGGCCGCCGCCTTCTCAAGCACGCCTTCGAGAATCTCGACGACAAGGCGCCGCGCATCCTGATCGACGGCAAGCCCTGGCATCGTGTCTCCTCGGCGAAGAAGCGGGTGGTCACGAAGCAGGGCTTCGTCGAATACTGGCGCAGCTGCTATCGCCGACGCGGCGAGCGTCGCCAGCGCTGTCCTGTGGACGAGGCGGTGGGTCTGGTCGGCAACTGCATGACGCGTCCGGCGGCTTCGGATGCGGTTCACACGATGACGGGGAAGACGGTGCGCGAGGCGGAGGAGAGCATTGCCCGACTTGGGAACATGGAGCCCTCGCAGAGCATGTTGCTGCGGGTGATGGAGAGCGTCAACGAGCGCTGGCAGGGAATGGAGCCGGAGGCGTTGGATGCGGTCGCCGACGGCGAGGAGATGCCGGAGAAGACGGCGGCGGGGCTGGCGTGCCTGGACGGCGCCATGCTGGCGGTGCTCAAGAGGGAGGAGGGCGCTTCGGAGTCGGGCTGGCGTGAGGTTTCCTGCGGCACTTTCACGTGTCTCGACGAGGAGGGCAAGCAGCTGAGCAGCGTCTATCACGGCCGCATGCCGGAGCGGAACAAGGTGACGCTGAAGCGGCGGTTGACACGGGAGATCCAGCGCTTTCGGGAGCGGTGTCCCGACTTGCCGATTGTCGGCATCGCCGACGGTGCGGTTGACAACTGGACATGGCTGGAGAAGCAGGGCTTCGACCGCCTGGCGCTGGATTACTGGCATGCGGTCGACAAGCTGTGGGATGCGGTGCAGCATGCGGGTCGACCGACAGAGCTGTACGAGCGTCTGAAGGGGGTTCTGCTCGAGAAGCCCGACGGTGTGGAAAGGGTCATCCGCTCGCTGCGCTACCAGCGCTTGCGGGCCAAGACGGTGGAGGTGCGAGAGGAGGTCGAGAGAGTGCTCGGGTACTTTCGGAAGTTCCGTCATCGGATGCCGTACCACAGCCTGCGCCAGGAGGGGCTCCCCGTAGGATCGGGTGTCGTGGAAGCGGCAAATAAAACTCTTTTCAACGTCCGGATGAAGCGTTCGGGGATGCGCTGGAGCATGGCTGGCGGGCAGGCTGTCATGACTTTCCGGGCCCTTGTGATGTCCCGCCGGTACGATGCCGCATGGGGGCAACTGACCGACACGCTGGTCCGGCCAATCGCCAACAGCGACCGTCCCTGCGACCCGCTGACGGTAGCCGCTTGAACCGAGGAAAAGTCTCTGTAAACGAATCACACCCTATCCACGGGCTGCTAGGAGGCCGCGCAGCGGGTGGCCCTCAAGAATGCGTTGGGTCATGATGCAGCCACAGCGGCCTTCCCTTGGTTCGTTCGACCGCTGCCAGCAAGCCGAAAAAACCCCTTGCATGCATTGAAACTTTGGTGTAGTGATCACCCGTTGGCTTGAACTTTCGCAGGACAGGTT
>JAPOOS010000115.1 GCA_026713305.1 Paracoccaceae bacterium | reverse complement strand
GCAACCGGCGAACAGACGATACAGATCATCCACCGCACAAAGCTGCCGGACAACAAGTGTGACCAGCCTTGTCGTCAAGGAAGGAGACAGCATGTCGCAGCAGTCCGATCGTTGGGAGATTGGTCCAGGAACCGACAGGAAGCGGCGGACTGACTTGCCACCGATGCTATCAATGACAGCGATTTGTGAGGGTGAATTGCGGGCCTGGCATGCGCTGTCGCCCAATGCCTGACAAGCCGCCCAGGCAAGGTCGTGGACTGAAATCCACCGTGCTAGCCAAGAAGGCTGTCGGGGTGGGAACAACATTGCGTCACTCTGGGTGATTTACATCCCTTGTGATTCCAGACTCCTGCCCACCAAACCAAACGGATGCACTATCTACAGTCGACCCTTCCCCCCCCGTCGAGTGCATGCAATGGAAGCAACAAAGCCCTCTGTGGAATTCGCATCCACTGAGAGGTCGCGCAATTGAACGTCTCGGAATGAGCCGTCAAATGAGAGGCAACCGGCAAAGCCTCAGACCGTCACGAGGGTCTGCCAGGAACCAGTCGATGCACCGGAGAATTTCTCGTTTCGAAGAGGGCATGAAAATGTCCTGCGCTGGGAAGCCATGGTGCCCGCAGTCAACCGGTCCCCCGACCGAGGAAATCCTTGCCTTGCAGGCATGGGCCTGACATGGCATCGCCGCAGACCGCGACAAACTTACAGGTGCAAGTCCAAACCTGCCTTCGAGCCTTCATTCCTGAAGAGCAGTTCATTGGCCTGAAGCTCAAGGCCCCTTTGTGCCAGCCCGACGCACGGCAATCGACAATCCGAATTCGGTGTTGTCCTGTTTGGTCGTGTGGGTTGCTGCCGCGGCAATGGAGCTCGACTTGCCCGCGTACCCTCTGGAAAGTGACCGCGTGAACACATTCCAATGAGGAGCACCAGTTGGACCCACCCGCCTGGAGAAACGGCATGCAACCGAATGTTTGCCGAGGGGTCGGGGAAACAAGTTGGCGACGGCAGCGCCTGCCAACGCTTGCGCCAAGATGCACTGCATCTACGGATGAGCGCGTTCGTCGTGAGATCGCAGGTTGGGCTGGCTCCGGCGGCAGGATTCGAACCTGCGACCAATTGATTAACAGTCAACTGCTCTGCCGCTGAGCTACGCCGGACCAAGGACGCCTGTTACCAGACTGAGGCTATTCAGTCTAGTTGCAATGTTGGAGGCGCTGGCAAGTCAATGCAAAGAGTTGTTATGTCTAGTGTCCATGGCAAGCATTTCAACAGAAAATCCAGTTCCTTTGCAGTGCATCCAGTTTCCGAATTGATCCTTGTCGGCTGATTTCTGCAATGCCCCTTTCCCCTGGCCACTCGATTTCACGAAACGGGGCGTTGCAAGCGAATCGTCGTTTTCCTGAAAGGGCTGGGCTCGTGACCAAATGCACGCTTGCCCCGTGCACTTGAAGGGAATCGAATCGCTGGCTGCCGGTCGTGGACGAAATGGCACTTCAAGGAGCGCGGCGCCCCGGCGGTCCTTCCAGTGATTCTTGTGAACGGCCTCAGTCTGCCAAAGCCGGGATCCATCTTGACGAAACATTGGGCCGCTTGTTAGGTATGGTCCCAACTGCAGAAATCCAGATCCCGGAGGCGAATGCCGGCCGGGGAATGCGCATTCCATTGCACACCAGGATTTCCAGCGCAGGGGAAATGCGATTGCACAGGGCGAAGTTCGATGAAACGGCTCTTGCCGGAACTTGCAACCGAACATAGGGGCAGCGAGGCCGAAGGTTGCGGTGAACCATTCGGCATGCGGCGGTTCGCTGGCCTGGTCGGCCGTCGACAGGCGCTTGGCGCCATTGTCGGAGGGACAGCTGCCATTGCAGCCCTCACGGCCGTTCCGATTCCAGCGATCTCCAGCTCGCCCAACATGCCGGAATGGTTGGCTGCTCTGATTGCCGTTCGACTTGGTTCAACCGAGTTCGTCGAAGGTCGGGTCGTGCTGGAGATGCCGGATCGCGCCGACACGGGACTTTCCGTCCCAATGACAGTCTCGGTTCCCGATTCCCCAATGACGGATGCCGACCACGTTCGAAGCATTCACGTTGTGACAACCAGAAACCCGCAGCCCCTGGTGACCGACTATTACTTCACGCCTGCATCGGGACTCGCGCGCGTTTCGCAACGCATTCGCCTTGCCCGAACACAGCAAGTCTACTGCTTTGCATTGATGAGCGACGGAACATCGTGGATGACGGCGAGGCATGTTTCGGTCGCACTTGGCGCCTGCGCTGACGAGATATTCCTGCCAGACGCCAAACAGCCCGTTGATGGTGGCACGTCATGACGAATTGGACCGACAACGCAACTCGAGTGACGCTGCAACAGGGACCTTCCCGTGGCTGAGTTTCGCATTCGCAAGTCCGTACCCGAGACTGTGCGCAAGGGAGAGGTGTTCGAGATCAAGACGCTGGTCACACACCCAATGGACAATGGATTCATGTTTGGCCGCGACGGCAAGCGCATCCCGCGTCACATCATTCATCGGTTCGAGGCCATCTACAACGGCAAGACGGTTTTTGGGGCCGACTGGCATGTCGCGGTATCCACAAATCCGTACATTTCCTTCCACGCGTTGGCGGAGGAATCCGGAACAATTGAATTCAGGTGGCATGACGACAACGGCACGGTCCATGTGGATTCTGTCTACATTCAGGTGATCTGACCGTTTCGGTTCGAGCTCAATTGTCATCAACTCACTTCATCGGCGCTTTCTTGGCTGTGGAGATGCTGGCAGCCGTTGTCCTGACAGCCCACGCTCAGGAACGGCAACTGACCTCGGGCGCCTTTCCGCTATCGGGATACCACTACATGGGAACCCAGATACAGGAACTGCAGGACGACGAGTTTCTCAATCCCGGTCGATTTGCCGTTGACCATGGTCTCGAACTTTGGCTTGAGAGCGACGGCTCCGAGGGGCTTTCCTGTCATTCCTGTCACGGCGATGCATCGGTTTCAATGAGTGGAGTTGCTGCGAGATATCCGCAGTTCGACGAGAATCGCCGGAGCCTCGTGAATCTCGAGGGTAGAATCAACGAAATGCGAACTGAATTCATGAAGGCTGAACCGCTGGAGCTGGAGTCGGAGGAGATGCTGGCCCTTGCCGCCTATTTGACCTTTCAGTCGCTCGGCGAGGTCATGGATGTGGATGTCTCCGGCGAAGCCGCACGTTACTTGGAGGAAGGGCGAGAGTACTACATGCAGCGGCGCGGCCAGCTGGATCTGGCATGCAGCCAATGTCATGACGAACGCGCCGGAATGATGCTTAGAGGCGATCGGATCAGCCAGGGACACGTGAACGGCTTCCCTGTCTATCGATTGATCTGGCGATCCATGGGATCGCGCCATCGCATGTTTCGTTGGTGCAACTGGGCGGTTCGCGCCGAACCCAGGGAGTTGGGTTCCGATGAATACCTAAGCCTTGAACTTTACCTGGCATGGCGTGGCCGCGGCCTGAACATTGAATCGCCGGCAGTTCGTCCCTAACCAAGGCCCCGAGGTTTGCATTGGCTGTTTGCAAGCAGTTTCAATCTGGATACCTGTTGGTCGGGGTTGATCTGAGGATCCATGGAAATGGCTGCCTTGCCGGCCCTTTCCATCTCGGAAGCGACCATTTGCCGGGAAGCGGCGCGCTGTGGCATTTGGAGGTTGAGCTGTGAGTTCGCTCGTCAAGGAACAATCATTGGATTCCCAAGCATGATGTCCAGAAAGCGATGGGTCATGGTTCTGCTTTTGCTGCCGGTTGCGGCTGCCGTGCTCGCCGCATTGTGGGCTGCAAGGCAT
>JAPOOS010000032.1 GCA_026713305.1 Paracoccaceae bacterium | reverse complement strand
TCAGTTTCGGCACGGTTGTGCGGCAAATGGCGATGCTTCGGTTGCATCGGGGTTCGAAACTGCATCCAGGCGGCGTCTGGTCAAGCGGCGGTACAGTTCCCGGAATTTCGCTTAGGCGAAGATTCCGGTTGAGCCCCAGCGTGGGTGCGCAATTCAACAGTCCACAGGTGTATGGGTGCTGGGACTCCTCGAGGATGCGGCCGGTCGCGGCCTGTTCGACAATGCGGCCGCAGTACATGACAACCACCCGGTCTGCATGCTCGGCGATCAAGCCAAGATCGTGCGTGATGTGCAGCACGGCCAATCCCCGTTCTCTCTGCAAGTCGCGCACGAGTTCGAGTATCTGGCGCTGAATTGTCACGTCGAGCGCCGTGGTAGGCTCATCGGCTATCAGCACCGCAGGGTCGCAGGCCAGCGCCATCGCAATCATCACGCGCTGGCGCAACCCGCCGGACAGCTGAAAGGGATACTCGCCGGCGCGCCTGTCGGGATCCGGAATTCGGACCAGCTCCAGCAGTTCAACGGCTCTTCGCAATGCCGCACGGCGGCTGCTGCCAAGGTGGCGGCGCAGGACTTCTGCGATCTGGTCGCCCACCTTCATGACTGGATTGAGCGCCGCCAGGGGATCCTGAAAGATCATTCCGATGCGCCTTCCTCGGACATTGCGCAGTTTGCCGGGATGCATGTCGAGCAAGTTTGCGCCCTCGAAAATCGCCGAGCCACCGGCAATTTCGGCCGGAGGGTTGGGCTGCAATCCAAGCAGGGACAGCGCCAGCATGCTTTTGCCGCAGCCGCTCTCCCCGACGATGCCGAGAGTTTCACCGGCGTGCAGCTGAAAGCTGACATTGTTGACGACCGGCACGGCGCCGATCGGCAGATGGAGCACGGTGCGGAGATTGTTGACTTCAAGAACGGCCATGATCAGATCATCGCGGCCACCGCGTCAAGAGCTTTGGCGAAGGCTTCCTCCAGCCGAGAGAGAACGGGTTCGTCGTGCGCAAGCGAAATCGCGTGGTGCGACAGGGGATTTGGCAAGGTAACGAGCTGCGATTGAGCGAGTGATCGGGTGAACGCTTCGTAGAAATCGGATCTTGTGGTGGCCGCCGTGCGGAAGTCGACGATCTCGGTGTCACAGAAATACCAGTGAAAGTGCGATCCCCCGGTCGCAAACTGGGCAGGAATGCCAAGGCGGCGGGCTTCGCTCTCGAAAGATGCCTTCAGTCTCGCTCCTCGCTGGCTGACTGCACGCTGCACCTCTCCAGTTGCCAGGACGCTCAAGGCAGCCGAGGCCGCCGCAATCGATACGGCGTGACCGTTGAACGTGCCGACAAAGGCTGGTCCGCATCCTGGTTCGGTCATGCGCATCAGTTCCTCGCTTCCAGCCACAGCCGCCAGCGGAAAACCGTTGGCAATGGCCTTTCCGAACAAGGCAAGGTCCGGCGTGATGCCCGACTGGCGGCCAACGCCGCCTATCGAGGTGTTCAGTCCAGTGAGCAACTCGTCATAAATCAGCACAATTCCATGCTTGCGCGTCAGCTTCCGAAGCAGACTCATGTACTCGTCGCTGGCGGGGATGTAGCCAACGTCAATCAGCGTGGGTTCGAGCAGAACGGCCGCGATTTCGCTGCCATGTCTGTCAAGCGCGGCTTCCGTCAGCTCCAGATTGTTGAAAGGCAGCACGACTGTCTCGGCGACCAAATCCTGTCTTTGGCCAGCAAACTGAGGTTGTGGAACAATGTCCTCCGGTGCGCCCGAGCGCGCAGGATCGATCCACACGCTGACAAACAGCTCGTCGGACCAGCCATGGTAGCTTCCCTCGACCTTGGCGAGGCGAGTTCTCCCCGTCGCATGCCTGGCAACATGGATGGCGTGAAGCACGGCTTCAGTGCCGGTGTTCGCAAATCGCACAAGATCTGGCCACCTCGCCGCATCAAGAAGCTTTTGGGCGGCATCGCACATTTGGTCTGATTCAAGCCCGCAGGTCAGCCCCGATGCCAGGCACTTGCGAACAGCTTCAAAGACTTCGACGTGGTTGTGTCCGAGCAGGATGGCGCCGTTTCCCATGACGATGTCGAGGTGCCTGTTCCCGTCGACGTCCTGTGCCCATGCCCCCGAGGCCTTCCTGAAGTAGTGAGGATGAGGCTTGCGTGCACGCGTGTTGCTGCTGACCCCTGCGGGAACAATGCCTCTTGCCCGCTCAAAAAGTTGGCGCGAAGCGGATTGGGCAGTCATTCCTGCGCCTCGGCGGTGTCCATGTCGCCAACCATGTATGCGTAGTCGCCCGGTTCAACGACATTGCGATTGAGGTGCGAAAGGATCATGATGCCACGTGGCACGGGTGTTGGGATGACTTCCAGCGTCTCGAACGTGTAGGGGCTTACAACCCGTCCAAGTTCCTCTCCCTCGAAAATGAGTTCGCCAAGGGGAGGCGCACTTGTTTCCAGCCAGCCACCGTGCTTGGGCCGCACAATCTCGATGCCACGCACAACGACCTGTCGTGTCGGGATCAACGCCTCGCCTTCCACAACTCCAGCGGCGCGAAGCATGTTCATGACGCCGGCCACGCCTCGGTCGACATAGCTCTGCTGGGCGACAATTCCGCCGCCAAGTTCCACGACAACGGACGAAATTCCCCGCCTGTCCACAGTGACGCTCTTGGTCGTGCCGTCATATGTCGTGCCCGCCACCCCTGTCTTGGGCCGATAGAGCACCAGCGAACCGAAGGCCCGGGACAGTCTTTCGTCATTCAGAATGTAGACGTAGTCGACGGTTGGCCGGTCGGTGCCTGCATGCAAGTCGACATGCACGTCAATCTTGTTCAAGAACTCCCGGGTTATGGCGGCTGCAAGATGGTCGGAGTACCAACCGGAATCGGAACCGGGAAACTGCCGGTTGAGGTTCAGTTCATCAACCGGCGTGTACCGCTTGTTGACGGCAAAGGCCCGTGGATTTGCCACTGGCAACAGAAGGATTCTGCCTGCCAGCCGGCGATTTCGCAACCTTGGCCACAATTCCCGTATGATCTGGCTGCCGGCGTTTTCATTGCCATGAATGGAGCCGGACACGCCTATCGTGGGTCCGTCGACCTCGCCAACCAACTCGTGGATGGTCAGCGCCGCGTCGGTGCCGTCCGCCATGGTCGTGAACTTAGGCCGATGAATTCTATGTCTGCGCAATTCTGAAAACTCCTCAGGATGATGACATTCGGCGGTGGCGCCGAGCCACGCCGCGCGGGTCAAGGTAATCCCTCAATCCATCGCCGAACAGGTTGAAGCCCAGAACCGTAATCATGATTGCCAGCCCGGCAACTGTTGACAGCCAGGGGTCGGACCGCAGGTAGCGCGTGCCGTATGCCAAGGTCCAACCCCATGTGGGTGTGGGCGGCTCCACGCCAAAGCCCAGGAAACTCAGGCCGGACTCGGCAATGATGGCGGTGCCAATTCCAAGCGTTGCCAAAACGATGACAGGACCGACCACATTCGGCAGAATCTCCACGAACAGTATCCTGATCTTCGAAGACCCCAGCGCCACTGCCGCCGCCACATAGTCGGCTTCGCGTTGGGACAGCGTGACCGAGCGGACAACACGCGCATACTCCGTCCAAAACACTGCCGCCAGCGAGAGGGTCAGATTGACCACTCCGGGTCCAAGAGCCGCGACAATCGCCAGCGCAAGCACGATCGGTGGTATCCCCAGAAAGATGTCCACCACCCGCATGACGACCAGGTCCACCCACCCTCCGAAAAAGCCGCTGACCAGACCGACCGTGACGCCCACGACAACGGCGATGGCGACCGACGAAAGCGCTATCACCATCGACACCCGCGCGCCGACGGCCATGCGGGTCCAAAGATCGCGGCCGAAATTGTCCGTTCCGAGCCAATGGAGCGCCGACGGAAGCTGCAGACGGTTTCGCATGTCCATCTGGTCGAACTCGTACCCCGACACCATCGGTCCGAACAACACAAACAGCACGATGACCGCGATGATCGCGCCGCCGACGGTAAGCGACAGATTGCGGCTTCCGGCCTTCATGATCATTCGTAGCGAATTCGCGGGTCGATTGCCGCGTAAAGCAGGTCAACCAGGAAATTGACCAGTGCGAATGCAAGCGCGAATGTCAGCACCACGCCCTGAATGAGCGGGATGTCGCGCTGGGAGATTGCCGCAACCGCCAGTTGCCCGAGACCGGGCCAGCCGAAAATGCTCTCGGTCAGAACGGCGCCTCCCAGCAGGGCGCCGAAGCGAAGGCCCATTACGCTGACGACCGTCAGCAGCGCATTGCGCAAGCTGTGGACAAGCACAATGCGCATCGGAAGCAGTCCCTTGGCCTTGGCAGTGCGAATGTAGTCCTGCCCCAGCGTTTCCAGCATGGAACTCCGAACCAGCCGCGAGATGACGGCGGCATTGGTAAGTCCCAATGTGAGGGCCGGCATGGCAATGTGCGTCAGGGCCAGCCACAAATCCGCAGGACGTCCAGTCAGGGCCTTTCCGAGCGCCGGCGCCAATGGCGGGCCGCGACCGATGGAGGGAAGCATGTCAAGCTGGATGGCGAACAGGTACATCAGGAGTATTCCAAACCAGAACACCGGCATCGACACGCCAAGCTGTGCAAAGAGCATGCAGCAGGCATCGATTGCCGATCCCCGGCGAATTGCCGCAACGACGCCGAGGCAGATTCCAAGCAGGATCGAAATCAGCAGCGCCACCACGGCCACCTCCAGCGTTGGCACGAGGCGCTGGCCAATTGCATCTGCTACCGGCTGGTTCTGAAAGTAGGACACACCGAGGTCGCCGTGGGCAAGGTCGAGGTAGTAGTTTCCCAACCGTATCCACCAAGGCTGATCAAGGCCCAAGGCGCGGCGAATGTCCTGAATGGCTTCCTCGGTGGCATCCTCGCCGAGCAGGACCGCTGCCGGGTCGCCCGGCAGCAGCTGCATGATGGCGAAGGTAACGGCGACCATGCCGACCGCAATCGGCACAAAGAGAAGCAGCCGCCTTACCGTGTAGCCAAGCATCTGTTCAACGACCGGAAGCCAAAACGGCCTCCGGCCTGAGACTTGCGATCAGTTGCGCGCGGCTGAACGCATCATGCCGCGGGCATCGGGAGCAAGCGAAACGCCTTCGGAATAGAACACCTGGTAGCCTTGGTACGCAATTACGTAGTAGGGCAGGTCGTTGGCGATAAGTTTGGCTGCCGCCCGATAGGCTGCAATACGGTCGTTGACGTCAATCGACGCCCTGCCGGTGTCAAGCAGCTGATCCACCTCGGCGTTGGAATAGCCGCCCCAGTTCAGCGTTCCCGACGAATGAAACTGGGCGTACATCAACCGGTCGGGATCGACGATGTTCAACCAGCCAAGCAACGCAACTTGGTGCTCGCCGGCGCGGACGCCAGCCGAAAACGCCGGCCAGTCGCTTATGCTGATTGAGGCGTTTACGCCGTTTTCCTGCATCTGGAACTGTATGTACTCCAGCGCTTGGATGCGGTTGGGGTCCTCGCTGTGCGTCGAAAGCGTCAGAGCCAGCTCTTCGCCGTCGCGATCAAGAAAGCCGTTGCCGTCCGAGTCGGTCCAGCCGGCGGCGGCAAAGGCCTCGCCGGCGCCGGCCGGGTCGAACCTGGGCTGGACTATGCTTGCATCATAGGCCCAGCTGGAGGGAAGAAGAATGGAAGTCGCCACCTGATCCACGCCCTCGTATATCTGGCCGACGATGGTTTCCTGATCCACGAGCATGGACAGGGCCTTCCGCAAGGCTGGGTCGGCCAGCAGCGGGTCGCTAACGTTGATGTTCAGATACGTGATTCCCAATCCGCCCATGATCGCGTTCTGAAACCGGTCGTCTTCAGCCAGCCGTCCGATGTCCTGCGGTGACAGTGGAGACTGAATGATGTCGAGATCGCCTGCTTCAAAGGCTTGTGCCCTTGCCGTGTTGTCTCCGACAACGACAAACTCGAATCCGTTTCCGGGGACATTGCCGCTCCAGTGATCTGCGAAAGGCTCAAGGACGATTCGCGAACCCCTTTCCCATGAATTCAGCTTCATCGACCCAGTTCCCACAGGGTTTGAAGACAGGTCGCCCCCGCCTTCCACGAAGTCCTTGGGAACGATGCCCATGTCAAGGTAGCTCAGGAGCGGAGCGTACGGCTCCTTCAGCGTAATGCGAACGGTCTGCGGATCAACCGCTTCGATTGTCTCGATGGGAGTGAACAGCGATCGGAACCGCGCCTTGAGGTCCGGGTCCAGAATGGTTTCGAACGTATACACGACGTCGTCTGCATCCAGGGTTGTGCCGTCGTGAAACTTCACGCCTTCGCGCAAGTTGAACATCCACACTGTGGGTTCGGGATTGGACCAGCTCTCGGCCAGGTCGGGGTTTGGCTGTAGGCTTGCATCCAGTTGCACCAAACCGTCGTACAGGAGATTGATGACGCGGTAGGCGGTGGTGTCGCGCATGACCCTGGGATCCAGAGTGCCTGCGTCCACATCCGCCCCAAGCCGGATGTTCTGAGCCAGGGCTGCCCCGGGCAGCATAAGCGCCGCGATTGCCAAAGCGCTCAATGTTCGTTTGAAGTTCATGTGGTCTCCTCCCCATGTTGGAAATCGGTTTACATCCCGTTGTCGATTCGACTCTAAATTCAGGCTCGGTCGCGGGCAACAAGGAAATCATCACTTTCCTGCAAACGATTTCGCGGATTCATCACGCTCGCAATCTGCCAATCGAGCGCTGAGGCGGCAGCATTCATTCGAAACGCCCGACAGGAGGCATTCAAACGGGCGCTCGCGACCAGCGATCGAGAATCGTTGTGTAAATCTCGCTCCACCAATGATATCGTGACCGCGATAGAGGTTTTAGGTGTGCTTAGAGCTGTGCTTATCCTGCCAGATTCCGTGGAACCGGAAAGACGTCGCTATCGCGGCATGACTCCGCCGAATCGCGCAAAGGCTGATGTCCATTGCGGCGAGGCAATGCGCCTGCCCGTCGCCGACGGCACCGTGGTCTCCATTGCCAATGTCGATGGATGTTCGTCAGTTTGGCTTACGGCGCTGTCCGAAGACCGGAGGAACTTCGGCCTTGACGCACTCGAATTGCCGGAGGGCTCGTCTTCCCGTCTGGACTTGACGGCCTTCGACAGTCGCGAAATGACCGAGTTGGCAGCCAGCCGCGGCGGTCAGAATGCCCAAGCACATGCAATGCGCATTTTCGACGAAGCCTCTGGCGCCGGAGATGTCTTCGTAGTTCGGGTTGCACGCAGAGCAGAATTGTTCGTCATTGTACCGGCCACCGCAGAGTTGTTGACCTTGGGCGGAGGCGGGCGTGTGGCAGTCACGGCAAGGCCCCGAAGCCGTGGAAACCGCGATCAGAACCTGCCGGAACCTCTCGGCAAGGTAGTGGACGAGTGGCGTGTCGAACGCTGCACAGCCAAGGCATACGAACTGAGGAAGGATCAGTTCGTGCAGATCATCGACGTCGAAGGGCAGCAATGTTCCGACTTCATGGCGCTGCGTGCCGACGCCCTCGATGCTGGTGTGGAACGCCACATAGATTCAACGGTGTCGAGAACGATGACGCGAAGCGCCTATCCGATGCCTGGCCTGTTCGACAAGTTTTTCGACCAGGACATGCGGCCCTTGCTGGCAGTTCGCCGCGACACGGTCGGCAGGCACGACACCTTCGCACTGGCGTGCACGGCGCGTGGGTACGAGGAACGCGGGTTTCCTGGACATCTGAACTGCTCCGACAACATAAGCGCTGAATTCGAACCATTTGGCATTCTTCCGCGCAAGGCGTGGCCGGCGATAAATTTCTTCTTCAATTCCTGGATCGACTGTGCGGACAATCGGCTGGTCAGCGACGAGGCTTGGTCGAGACCCGGCGACCATGTGGCAATGCAGGCCCTAACCGACCTGGTTTGCGTTACCACCGCCTGTCCCGACGACGTGGACCCAATCAACGGGTGGAATCCTACCGACATTCACGTTCGGATCTACGAGGAGGACACGAGAATATCACGTTCAGTTGCATGGCGCGCCCACCCAGAAGACGCGGCAAGGCTGACGAAGCGGTCGGCTTTCCACGCCCGCACGTCGCGACTCACCAACTCCTTCCATGTGGCAAGAGACGTCTGGATGCCGGCGCACTTCGACGCGACCGGCGCGATTGAAGAGTACTGGGCCTGCCGGACCGCAGCGACGCTTCAGGACATGTCAAGCTTGCGAAAGTTCGACATAGTCGGACCGGACGCCCTGGAATTGTTGCAGCATTGCCTGACGCGCGACGTGTCAAGACTTTCGCGGCATCGCGGGCTTTACGCATTGATGTGCGATGACCGCGGCAGCGTGCTGGACGACGGCACGTTGTTCCGGCTGGAGGACACCGCCTTCCGCTGGTGTTGCGGCTCGGAAAATTCGGCGCTGCATCTGCGCGAGTGGGCCGAGCAGCTCGGACTCAATGCAAGAATACTGTCCATCGGCGACAGCATGCCCAACCTGGCGCTGCAGGGCCCGAGGTCACGCGACATTCTGCGGGCGGTCGCCTTCATCCAGCCTCATTGCCCGGCACTGGAGAATCTGCGTTGGTTCGGATTCACGGTCGCCAGACTGAAGAATCGAGACGGCCCCATGTTCATGCTCAGCAGGACGGGATTCACCGGCGAACTGGGGTACGAGATTTTCTGCGGCCGCAGGGATGCCTGCGAAATTTGGGACGGCATAATGGAGGCAGGCCAAGGGCATGGGCTGGTTCCGATGGGCGGCGAAGCGTTGAATCTGCTGCGCATCGAAGCCGGATTCATGCTCGCCGGCGCTGAATTCTGCCCCGACAGCGATGCTCTGGAATCGGGCCTTGGATTTGTCGTCGACTTCCGAAAGCCTGACTTTGTGGGCAGAAGGGCGCTGGCGCGAAATGCGTCTGCGCCGCGCCGCAAGCTGGTCGGCCTGCGGTTTGGCGGGAATGAAGCTCCGGTTCACGGCGATTGCGTGTTTGTGGGAAGGGAGCGGGTTGGCGTTGTTACCAGCGCATGCAGCTCGCCCCAGCTGGGGCATGCTATCGCAATGGCGCGGGTTGCAGTCGAGAATGCGGAAAAGGGAAGCAGACTTGAGGTGGGCAAGCTTGACGGGCACATGAAGCGCCTGCCGGCGATCATTGTGGATCTGCCTTTCATGGATCCAATGCGAGAGAAGGTGCGAGCGTGACGCAGGGAGATGCGAACGGTGTGGTTGTCACCCGCAACGTGTGGAAGATATTCGGCGAACGCGCCGACGAGGCGATCGGGGCCGTGCGGCGGGACAACCTGTCCAAGGCCGAGGGGCTGGAGCGATTCCAGGCTGTTGTCGGAGTAAAGGATGTTTCGATTTCGGTGGGCGAGGGCGAGATTTTCTGCATAATGGGCCTGTCAGGATCCGGAAAGTCCACGCTGGTCCGGCATGTCAACCGCCTGATCGAACCTACAAGCGGCGAAATCCTGATCAACGGCGTCAATGTCGGGGACTTGGATGCCGAGGAACTGCGCGCCATGCGTGCCGACAAGATAGGCATGGTGTTTCAGAGCATGGCCCTGCTTCCGCATCGGACGGTCCGTGACAACGTGGCCTTCTCGCTCGAACTGAGAAACGTCGACCCATTCACGCGGGCGAACGTTGCCGATCGGGTTATCGGTCTGGTCAGCCTGCAAGGCTATGGAGACCGCATGCCCGACGAGCTGTCGGGAGGCATGCAGCAGCGCGTGGGCCTGGCACGGGCATTGGCTGCAGACCCGGACATCCTGCTGATGGGGGAGCCGTTCTCGGCTCTCGACCCACTTATTCGCAGGGGGCTGCAGGACGAATTCCTCGAGCTCTCCAAGACCATGAAGAAGACCACGCTGTTCATCACTCACGACTTGGACGAAGCGATCCGAATGGGCACGCGGATAGCGATCATGAAGGATGGCGAGATTGTTCAGACCGGCACGCCGGAAGACATCGTCACCAATCCCGCGGACGAATACGTGGCCGACTTCGTGGCAGGAATTTCCAAGTTGAAGCTGATTTATGCGCATACGGTGATGCAGCCGATCGAGCGATACGAACGAGACGGGACAAGGCTTCCACCGCTGCACGAATGCCCGCAGGCCACTCCGGACGACGATCTGGACGCGCTGGTCGGGCTGGCGGTCAACCAGAGAAATCCAGTTGTGATTATGAGCGACGGAACCCCAGTTGGCGTTGTAACGAAGGACGCCTTGCTGCGCGGCATTCAGGGCGAGGTATAGGGCCATGGCAGACGAAACTGACGTCCGCAAACCGTTTGTCGAATTTGCGGGACCGAACGGCAGCTACTACGCCGACACGTTCCTGAAGATCAAGAAGAACACGCTGGGCCGATACCACATCAACTTGGCGGCCATGGTCGGTGGCTTCATTTGGGCTGCCATGCGCGGGAACTGGCTGCTTTTCGTGATTGCGTTTGCCGTTGATCTGGTCACGCTCGTGAACTTGGGGCTTGTGTACAAGTACTCGAAGGCGGCGGTGGACAATGCCGACAAGGCGTTTCTAGTCGAGCGTTTCGAGGGATGGTCCCAGACTCACCTGATATCGGCCATAGTCGTGCTTGTAGTTGGGCGGCTGGTTTTTGCGTGGCTGGCCGACAGGATGTATGCCATCCAGTTCGAGCGATGGCGAATCAACAGAAGTGTCAACAGCGGACGAATCGTTTCCCGTCTCCTGATTGCGGCGCTGGTGGTGGTGCTGGTGCTGCCGATGATGCTGTATCGAACGACACAGTTCTCGCCCGAAGAGCGAGGGTGCATTCGGCAGGACCGAGCCATTGCCCAGGGCGAGCAGGTTCCCTTCAAGAGTCGATTTGACTGTTACTTCATCGGCGAGTTTCCGACGTTGTTCTGGATTCAGCGTCCGGATGAGGTTTCGTATCCGCGTGATGAAAGCGGCGAAAGATACGTCAAACGCACTCCGCCCAGCGCCAACGCTCCTCCGGTGAACTTGAACACCTACACCTCCCAGGCCATTGACGACTCAATCGGTTACGTCACCGTCTTCTACGGATTCCTTTTCGACGGAGTCACGCAGCTTCTGCGCGGCATGCTGACGGCGATTACGTCAGTGTTTGTCGGAACGCCGTGGCCACTCATGATGTGCGCGCTGCTCTACCTGTCCTACAAGATGGCCGGCGCTCGCACGACGATTTTCGTCGCGGCTTCGCTGATCTATCTGGCGATGTTTGGATTCTGGAAGACTGCCATGGACACAATGTCGTTGGTTGTGGCCGCGTCCATAATCTGTGTAGTTGTGGGGCTGCCACTCGGCATCTGGGTGGGCAAGTCGAATCGCGGCAGGGTCATCGTAACGCCGATTCTGGATGTAATGCAGACGATTCCGTCATTTGTGTACCTGTTGCCTGCCATAGCTTTCTTTTCGATTGGCAAGCCGCCTGGCATACTTGCGACCGTCATTTTTGCCATGCCACCAATGGTGCGCTTGACAGCGCTGGGCATTCAGCATGTGCCGGACAATACCAAGGAAGCCGCGCTTGCATTTGGCGCCAATCCAAGACAATTGCTGACTAAGGTGGAATTGCCGTTGGCGCTGCCGTCAATAATGGCGGGGATAAATCAGGTCGTCATGATGAGCTTGTCAATGGTGGTCATTGCAGCGCTCATCGGTGCCGGTGGCATGGGATACGTGGTAACCGAGGCGCTGGAAAACACAGAGACCGGCCGAGGAGTGCTTGCCGGCATTGGCATCGCCTTGTTGGCGATGATGATTGACAGAGTAGTCCAGAAGGCAAGCAAGGCACGCCGTCGATAGCGGATCTCGTCGGTTTCGGGCGCCTTCAAACTAAGGGAAAGGAATATGAGAAGAGCAATCAAGGGCCTGCTTGCAGGCATAGCGATGATGTTTGCGTCGGTGCAAGCATCGTCATCGGCAGATCACGTCACGGTCAGCATCGGCGATTTGACCTGGACAGGTGCGGAAGCCATCGCCCACGTGATCAAGGCCGTCATCGACGGGCCGCTTGGCTCGGAGGCTGTCATTGTCGAGGGCCTGTCGGATGGATCGGTAATCGCCGCTGGCATGGACAAGGGAGACGGTTCCGCAGATGTCTACACGGACTTGTGGATGCCCAACCGTCAGGGCATCTGGGACAACTATGTTGAAGGCGCCATGACCGTGGCCGTCAACGAGCCATATCTCGGGACACAGCAAATGTACGTCCCGTCCTACATGGCTGATCGGGTCAGCTCCGTTGAAGACATGTTGGATCCCGAAGTTGCAGCAATGTTTGACAAGGACGGCAACGGCAAGGGTGAGTACTGGGCAGGCGACGCTGGGTGGAAGTCCACAAGAATGTGGCAGGTCAAGTTCAAGAGCTACGGCCTTTCAGACTTGTGGGAGCCGGAAATTCTTCCGGACGCTACCTTCAAGGCGCAGCTGAAGACGTCAATACAGCGAGAGCAGCCAATCCTGTTTTACTACTGGACGCCGGAATGGGTCCACGCGGCTTACGACATAACGGCGATTGAAGAACCGGCACGCACGGAGGGATGCGAGGACCACGATCTCGACGCCGAGGACTGGCTGGAGGCATCGCACTTTTCCTGCGCTAGCAGCGACGCGATGATCTATGTGGCTCATTCAACGTCACTGGAAACTCGAAATCCCGCCGCCGCCAAGTTCCTGAAACAGATCAAGCTTGATCCCGCCGAGGTCAATCAGTGGATTCTCCTGATTGGGCGCGACAAGCTGGACCCGCAGGATGTTGCCGAAGACTGGGTCGCCAACAACATGGACATAGTGAACGGCTGGATTAACTGAGCGTTCAGGACTGCTCATGGCAGGCGCGGACGACCGTTCGCTCCAGCAGAGCAAACTACACATTCCGCTGCGCCTCGGTTCGCGGCACGCAATGTGCCGGCAGAATGAACTGGGGCGCAGCGTTGCATTTGGGGCAGCCAGCCCAACCCGCTGCCGCCGACCATAAAAGTGCAACGACCGAATTGTGGCTCCAACTCGTCCTGGCAGGACAGTTGCCCTCGTTCACGGCACGCGGTAAGTACGTTCGCATCAAGGGAATGCCCGAAGGCTGACGGGAATACATCATGCGCCTGCAACCCGCCGAGGCGGAAGAACTGGCAGACCGCTATGAGCGGGACGGTGTCGTGGTTGTTCGAAACGCTGTCCCGGATCGCTGGCTGGAGCGCTTGCGGGAGTCAACCGATGAGGCGCTCAAGCAGGGCAAGCGGTATTTCGCCTACCGCAACCTCCGCAACGAACCTGGTGGGTTCCAGGATTTCTGCCTCACTTCAGGAATAGGCAGGTTGGTCGCCGAGATAGGCCGATCAACGTGGACATCACTCGTGTTTGACACGATCTTTGTGAAGGATCCTGGCAGCCGGACGCGCACTGGATGGCACACCGATCAGCCCTACTGGCCGATAGCCGGACCGATCGTGACGACATGGATTGCGCTCGATCCCGTGGATGCCGACAATGGCGCAATGGAATTCGTTCTCGGCTCACATGCATGGGGAAAGAAGTACCGACCATTCCTGACGGATCAGAAGGGCGATTTCGTCGAGTATCTCTGCAAGGACGACCCACAGTATTGCGACATGCCCGACTTTGAGGCCGAACGTGACAGACACGAAATGGTCCACTGGGAACTTGATCCTGGCGACGTTCTGGCGTTCGATGGATTCATGGTTCACTCCGCCATGGGAAACCGCACGGCAACCCGCCGCCGGCGAGGATATGCCGTGCGATTTGCGCTGGACCGCGCCACCTACGACCCCGGTCAGGGAGTTGCCGACTGGTTGGTGGATGATTCCATTGAACCAGGTGCGCCCTACGTGAGCGAGCGATTTCCCTGCATCTATTCCGCCGGCATCGGAAGCTAAGGGCAGGCTTCACTGTTTCGACGTTGGCGATGGCAGGCGCTGGGAGCGGAGCCAAGCCCGTCAAGTTGCCGGGCTCGCGCAATGGCTAGAATGCAAGACGGAAGCGGTTGCCGTCATGTTCAATGTTCTGCTGAACAGGCAGGTCCCTTTGATTTTGGGTTCGGGAATGCGTTCATGCAAATGCGTGCCTCGACACTTTCGCCATGCGCTGATGGTTGCGACGTACCCGCGAGGGCAGGGAGGTCAGAGGTCTGAATTCGAGCGCCTGCCATGGCAATTGCAGGTGAAGACCTCGATTGGCGCCTGTCCGTTCCCTTCTTGAACGATTCGCAGCAAGATTTGCAGCAACCGCAATTGCTTTGGTCCTCATGGCCTTTGGATCGGTGCGGCGAATCTTCGGTGAAGGACTTTCGCCAATTTTGAATGGAAAGGTCAACACATTCCAACAAGCATCTCGTTCGGCGTGCATGCGACAGGGCATGAAGGGACTGTGAAGGAAACTTCGCGATTGAGCGCATTTGAGCGCTTCCTCCTTGGCTGGTCGGAGGGCACGCGATCGGCATCCTTGACAAAATGGACAGTTCGAATGACCGTTGACCAATGCTCGTGAGGGTATTGCCGAGACCTGTGCAAAGGCCAATGTGGAACGTCTGCAGTTCTTGGGAGGAGCCATCCGGGGAAACACTGTTCAAATTGAAAGGGCATTGTACTAACATGACACGCAAAGCATGCTGCCGAACTTTCAGAATTGAGTGAAACTGTTCCAGAGTGATTGCACGAATGTCGAAGTCTGTGATCTTGGCGGCATGCATTGCTGTTTTGAGCGCCATGTCGGCAAACGCACAGGAAGTTGTCGGCCTTGAAGCAGTCAAGCTGATGAGCAAGGGCGAGGTCATTTACAGCCGGACAGCCACGAGAGACGAGTTTGGCGTGATGGAAAGGGTGATGGAAATCCTCCTTGAATGGCGCAGAGATCTTTGGATCTGCGTAGTTTGGACAGAAGGCGGGCCACCGCAGGCGGCACAAAACATGGAGAAGCTTGTTGGCGAACAATCCTACCTCAACCGCTACCATTCGATGTTTGC
This sequence comes from Paracoccaceae bacterium, assembly GCA_026713305.1. Taxonomy (GTDB): domain Bacteria; phylum Pseudomonadota; class Alphaproteobacteria; order Rhodobacterales; family Rhodobacteraceae; genus MPNP01. The sequence goes on along the minus strand of JAPOOS010000032.1, from coordinate 661 downwards.
AGGGAGAAGCAACGTGGAGTGCAACATAGTTGTTCCAATGGTCGTGGAATAGCCAACAAGCAGTGCGCCGTGTGCATTGTCGCTTGGAACATCAGCGCCACAAATTTCGCAAACTAGCTACAGCCATCATCCTCGATCTGGACTTGGAGAAAACTGGCCAAGAGCTCATGTTCTCGTTTGTCATTTTACAGTCAGGTCTCAATTTCGCCATGGGCACCGAGTGAAAGATTCCGTCAAGTGGATTCGACCATTCCTTGCTGGAACCACAAGTCCGACACTTGGATATCCATCTGCTTTCGGTCACTCCGAAAGACCAAGATTCCGTTCACTGAAGGAAGGTGGAATGCAACGCAATCACGCACTGAGTTGCGGCACATTCAGGCGATTTGACGATTGGCTGTGAATCGTGCTGAAGTGCATGCTACGGAAGCCACAAAATGAAGGTTATGGACAAGTTCAACTCAACCGAGCGCGAATTCAAGCGAATCCCCAGACCCGAGTTCTTGGGCAGGCCTGGCATTGCCCCGCGGTCAACTCGCCGCTACAGGCTGTCCGGCCTTTGGCCCTCCACAATGGCTTCGAGGCGGTTGATTGCGCCATTGACCCCGGCGCGCATCGGCGCCATCTCTTGCACGGCGCGATACGCATCGAGGGCTGCCTG
>JAPOOS010000025.1 GCA_026713305.1 Paracoccaceae bacterium | reverse complement strand
TTCGCTGTGCCCAGCCGCATAGTGAAGAGGGGTCAGACCGCCCTCATCGCGGGCATTCAGGTCCGCTCCGGCATCCAGCAGAACCTGCATGACTGCCGGCGTTTCGCTGAACGAAGCCGCAGAGTGAAGCGGGGTCCAACCGAACTTGGCGCGGGCATTCAGGTCCGCTCCGGCATCAAGGCAAAGCTCTACCGAAGTCGGCGTGGCGGCACGGAAAAAATCAGGAGATATCCAGTCGTCGCAACTTTCCTGGGATGCAGCGGGCTGAAACGCGATCAGCAATGCGATGAACGTGGCAACTGGAACCGCCCTGATTGGGCGAAGTGTCAAAGTCATTGCAATGGCCTCCGGGCTCAACGCAGTCCGACTGCACTGTTGGTGGGTCCTGCCCCTCCGCCGGGTTCGAACCGCAGGTCGAAACGGGTTTCCCCATGCGCATCTTGTAGGCGCTTCCGGTTCGCATGTCCAACCGCGACATGTCCGACGGAGGCCGGACAATGCTGCAAAGGAGACTACAACGCGCACTTCAGGCTGCACCACGGCACGCGTTGCGCGAGCTCCACCTGTCACTGTTGCGGGAAGCAGCGCACTCGAATTCGTGACGCTGCCGAACCGATGCCTTGTCGCGCGACATTGGCGTCTTTCTGTCGCTTCGGGCCGGCCAGCGGTTGGACACAGGCTTGCACTGCCCGTTGGCGATTGCCGACAGGAACTCAATATTGTCAATGCATTCCATTGTAGGACCACGGCTGTCCAGCTGGCGGAGTTTGGACGTTGAATGCAGCGCTTTGGATGAAGTAGTGGGATCATTGACAACTGTGGGACCCATTGCATTGCCCATAGCGCACCTTCCAACTTCAATCCCATCGAAAGTCATTGGTACAATGGTTGTTTTCTGGTCATGCGCAAAACCCTGTCTTGAATCCATTCGAGGAATTTCGCCTCTCGCATGTTGTGCCCTTGGCACACTGTCCAATTCCGCGGTAGATGGGTATTGTTGGAGTTTTGGTCGATCGCTTTGGAATGGCGGACCACGAGGAGCAGTCAGGACGGTTCAATCGACCGAGCATCCGCGTTGAACGGATGCTGACCATCAACTAGCTTCGTCTCGTTCCCCCTTCACCCGGCTGGTTGGCAATAGCGCACGCCGTCGTGATGGAGCAGCGCTTTTGGCATTTGCGGAAAGCAACATGCCGACGGGCATCGAATTGGCAGGCACGAACATGAAACACATTCGTCCACGGTCCGAATTCCTGCAGACAATGCAGGACAGAGGGTTTCTTGACGATTGCAGCGACATCGAGGCGCTTGATCGGCAGTTTGCCGAAGGTCGAACCGTGGCCTACATCGGCTTCGATGCAACGGCCAGATCACTGCATGTCGGCAGTCTGATCCAGATCATGATGCTTCGCTGGCTGCAAAAGTGTGGTCACCGGCCCATCGTCCTGATGGGTGGCGGAACAACTCGGATTGGAGATCCTTCATACCGCGCCAGCGAGAGACCGTTGCTGTCGTCCGCACAGATCAACAGCAACATAGCCGGGATCAAACAAGTCTTTTCCCGCTACATCAATTTCGGAGATCGTCCCGATGACGCGATTCTGGCCAACAATTCGGAATGGCTCAATCAGTTGCACTACATAGAGTTCCTGCGCCAAATCGGACGGCACTTCTCGGTCAACCGAATGCTCTCCTTCGATTCGGTGAAGTCCAGGCTGGATCGGGAACAGTCACTGTCGTTTCTTGAGTTCAACTACATGATCCTTCAGGCCTATGACTTCCTCGAACTGTCCAGACGCTTCGATTGCCGCGTGCAGTTTGGCGGTTCGGACCAGTGGGGCAACATACTGAACGGCGTGGACCTGATCCGTCGCGTTCTTGGACGCCAGGCATTTGCGCTTACCTCGCCCTTGTTGACCACCTCCGACGGCAGCAAGATGGGCAAGACCGCAAGCGGCGCTGTTTGGCTGAATGCGGATCTCTGTTCACCCTATGAATTCTGGCAGTTCTGGCGAAACGTCGCCGATGCCGATGTTGGCCGCTTTCTAAAGCTGTACACCGAAATCGACACTGCAACGTGCGAGCAACTTGGCAATCTGCAGGGCGCCGAAATCAACGAGGCCAAGATCAGGTTGGCCAATGAAGTCACATCCCTGGCTCATGGTTCGAAGGCCGCCAACATGGCCGCCGAGACGGCCAGAAGGGTCTTTGAGAAAGGGGAGATCGGCGGCGAACTTCCCAAGGTCTCACTTGACCGAGACGAAGTTGAAGCAGGCCGGGTCTCGATTGTACAGGCCTTGGTCAAGTCCGGTCTGGTCGCCTCCGGCAAGGAGGCGAAACGGCAAATTGCAGGTGGCGGCGTTCGAATCAACGATGCCAAGGTTGACACGGCGTCCCGCAAAATCGACATTGACGAGCTAAACGGAAACGCCAAGCTCTCGCTTGGCCGCAAGAAGCACGTCGTCCTTTGCAGCGGTTAGGATGGCGGCAGAGATTGCAGACCAGTTCGGGCAATCTGTCGTTGAATTGGCCGCCATAGGCATGCCCCTCGCCCTTGGCGACTTGGGATTCCTTCTTCTTGTGATACTCGCGGGTTTCGGTCTCAGAAGTTGCTATTGGATGCACATTGGAATCCGCGCCTCAAAGCGCCCACTTCCCTTCGGGAAACAGCGCGTCATAGGCAAACGCGAACAGCAGGTCATGCGGCAGGTCTTCGCCCGTGGCAATGTCCTTGACGCGCACGGTGCCGACATCACGGCTGTCGGC
>JAPOOS010000007.1 GCA_026713305.1 Paracoccaceae bacterium | reverse complement strand
TCCGCCGTCGGCAAGCACAACTCCCCATGGATCGACTATCAGCGAATGGCCGAAGCATTCCCCGCCTCCCGGCACATTGCCGATGGCGCCGGGGGCGACAACATAGGCGCCGTTCTCGATGGCGCGGCATCGATTCAGCACATGCCAGTGAGCCTGACCGGTAACCCTTGTGAAGGCAGCCGGAACCGCCAGGATGTCCGCTCCCTCCTGGGCCAATCCACGATACAATTGCGGAAACCTCAGATCGTAGCAGATTGACAATCCGACCCTTCCGAATGGAGTGGACACAACCACCGCCCTGTTGCCGGGCGACACGACCGCGCTTTCCTGAAACCTCACGCTCGACGAAAGCTGTATGTCGAAAAGGTGTATCTTGTCGTATCTCGCTACAATATCTCCGGCGCTGTCCAGCACATACGTGCGATTCAGAATCAGCCCGTTTTCCGCCGTGATGGCAATCGAACCGACCAGAATCCAAATTCCGCTCTCTGCCGCAAACTTCTGCAGGAACTCAAGCACGGGGTGCTGACCCTCGATCGTCGCTGGCGGTCGGAACAGCGGACCGTCGCTGACCAGGCCGCCGCAATATTCCGGCAGGCAGAGCAACTGCGCTCCGCCGTGCACGGCCTGCTCGGCCAGCGGGCGCAGTTCGGCTATCGCCTCTTCGTAGGTAGCTCTGGGCCTGGTTTGAAGGCAGGCGATACGCGGCATGGGCTCAGAATTTCTTGTAGACCCTTCGCAGCGCAACCAGCGGATGGCGGTCGGACATCTGGAACTTGATCAACAGTTCCCGCGCTGCCATGTCCCTGTCCTGCTGGTTGTCCGCCAAGGGAATCGAATCGGGAACCCTGACCCAGCCATTCACGTTGCGGTCAAACACTGCCGGCTTGCCGTCTTCATACCCCATATGGACATCCTCAAGCCAGTTCAGATCATCCCAGCCCATGAATTCCATGTACTCTCGCAGGAACGGCGTCAGCCGATCATAGTCCGGCACCAGGTTTACGTCGTATCGGTAGCCGATGTGCTGACCAATTTCGATTTCGCGCTCGCTGCCCAGCCCATCCTTGTCCTCGATGAACTGGTCGATGTCTTCGATCTGCGAACCGCGAAAGGCGGATCCAGCCATGGGGCTTCTCCCTAAAGGTGATGGTAGTCATCGACACCCACCGTATGGTTGGTGCCGGCAAGCGGAACTCCCGCCATGGCGGAGGCCTCCATGGTCAAGGCTGCCAGATCTTCAACCTCAAGCGAGTGAATGTCGGTCTTTCCGCAGGCGCGGGCGAACATTTGCGCCTCGATGGTCAGCGTGTGCAGGAAATTGTACACCCGTTCCGCCGCCTCGTCGGGGTCCAGCCGCCGGCGCAAGGCGGGATCCTGGGTTGCCACGCCAACCGGGCAGCGTCCCGTGTGGCAATGATAGCAGTACCCGGGGTCGACGCCCATTTCCTCGGGGTAGTTGGCTTCAGGTATGTCCTTGTTGCAGTTGAGAGCCATCATCACGGAGTGTCCGATTGCGATGGCATCCGCTCCAAGCGCCAATGCCTTGGCCACATCCGCGCCGTTGCGAATGCCGCCGGCGTACACAAGCGAAATCTGACCGCGCATGCCCAGATCGTCTATGGCCTTGCGTGCCTGGCGGATTGCCGCCATTCCCGGAACGCCTGTGTCCTCGGTGGCCAGATGGGGACCCGCTCCGGTTCCCCCTTCCATGCCGTCCATGTAGATCGAGTCGGGATTGCACTTGACGGCCATCCGGACGTCGTCATAAACGCGTGCGGCGCCGAGCTTGAGCTGGATTGGAATCTGCCAGTCGGTGACTTCCCTGATTTCCTGTATTTTCAGCGCCAGGTCGTCCGGGCCGAGCCAGTCCGGATGCCGGGCCGGCGAACGCTGGTCGATCCCTGCCGGCAGCGAGCGCATTTCGGCAACCTGGTCGGTTACCTTCTGGCCCATGAGGTGTCCGCCCAGTCCGACCTTGCAGCCCTGACCGATGAAGAATTCGCAGCCGTCGGCGAGAATCAGATGATGGGGATTGAAACCGTACCGGGACTGAATGCACTGGTAGAACCACTTGGAGGAATAGCGCCTCTCGTCCGGGATCATGCCGCCCTCTCCCGAGCACGTCGCAGTTCCGGCCATCGTTGCACCGCGGGCCAGAGCCGTCTTGGCCTCGTAGGACAGCGCGCCGAAGCTCATTCCAGTTACATACACGGGAATGTCCAGTTCAAGTGGCCTCTTGGCGCGAGGCCCGATGACGGTGCGGGTTTCGCACTTTTCCCGATATCCTTCAATGACGAACCGGGTCAATGTGCCGGGCAGGAAGGTCAAGTCATCCCAGTGGGGAATCTTCTTGAATATCGAGAAGCCCCGCATGCGGTAGCGGCCAAGCTCCGACTTGATGTGGATGTCGTCGATGACATGCGGCGGAAACACGTACGACTGGCCCAGGACATAGGGATTGCGTTTCAGCGGAGGCTTTGCTTGTTGGCCGTTGCCCGACATCTTTCGGTCTCTCCGTTCGTTCACAGGATCAGTTTCTTTTCGGTCGGTTCCAGATTGTCGTAGTTCCACAACTGCTTTCCGGCAACGACCTTCGTGAAGTGTCCGGCTCCCCCTTCCGGCAGCAGGCCGTACATGTGCAGCTTGCGCTGCAGCCAGGCGACGTCAAGGTCCGTGAGCGGAGCTTCGACCGCGTCAACGCCGAGACTGCGTATTGCGCCGCCGACAAAAATGGTCCCGTCGTACATCGAGTCTCCAAGGTTCCTGCCGGCGTTTCCGCAAAAGATCATGCGGCCGCGCTGCATCATGAACCCGGAAAGAGCGCCGGTGTTGCCGCCCACGATGATGGTGCCTCCCTTCATGTCGATGCCGGTCCGGGAACCGACCGAACCCTTGCAGACAAGGTCGCCGCCCCGAATTGCCGCTCCGAACGTCGACCCGGCATTCTTCTCGATGACGATAGTGCCCGACATCATGTTTTCGCCGCAGGACCAGCCCACTCGGCCGTTGATCCTCACATTTGGGCCGTCAATCAATCCAGTCGCGAAGTAGCCGAGCGAGCCCTCGAAGATCAAATTCAGCCTGCTCAGAATGCCCACGCCCAGAGCGTGCTTGCCGCGTGGATTCCGGATAACGATTGTGCCGTAGCCTTCCTCCATCAACTCTCGAATGCGCAGATTGACGCCAGTTGCCGTGAGTTCGTCGGCATCGATCGCCGTGCGCTTGTTGTAGTCGACGTCCGGCGCCCAAGGATAGGCGAAGCGAGTTTCCTCCTCCGGATCGAACTCGATCGCCATGGTTCGTCCGGTGAGGTGTTCGGAGGTCATTCCGACCGCTTCGGCGCGCTCCTCCTGCGTCAACCCGGCCAGTTGCGCGTCGGTCAGGTTTTCCACACTCGCACCTCTTCCTCGTATGGATCGTAGGTATCAATTTCCTGGGGGAGGATTGCCCGAATGGCAACCTCTTCGGAAGCAAGGGCGATCAGGCTGTCGCTTTCGTACAGCACGAGCGGCTTCGCGGCCATGACGTCCTTGGCCATGCCAAGCTCGTCCCGCGTGGCGACCAGGTAGGTGAACACGCCGTCAATTTCGTGGACCGACCTTTCCAGGCTCTCCTCAAGCGACTCTCCGTTGGCCAGATTGTCTGCGGTGTACACGGCCAGCAATTCGGAATCGCAGTTGGACATGAAACGATGTCCCTTGCGTTCCATCTCGCGGCGCATGATCCAGTAGTTCGTGATCTGCCCGTTGTGGACCACCGACACGTCGTTGTACGGAAATGCCCAGTAGGGATGCGCAGACCGGATATCGACATCCGACTCGGTTGCCATGCGCGTGTGACCAATGGCGTGCGTGCCTCTGAATCCGGCCAGCTTGTAGTCGCCTGCGACTTCTTCGGCGTCGCCAAGGTCCTTGATCAGTTCAAGTCCGTTGCCCAGCGACAAAATTTCCACGCCTTCGAGTTCCTCAATCAGGCGAGCCAGCCGGGCTGTGTCCCCATCATGCTCCAGGACATAGCGCATGGCGTAGTCCGTGACCCTTTCTCGCGAACGCATTCTTGCACCGTGCTCCGCAAGTATCTGTTCGACCTGCTCGATGCGACGCTCCATGGTTGCGAAGATCTTTGAGCCGCGGTCAAGGTCCTCACGCTCGGCGACCTTGAGGCGCATTACGAATTCCTTCATGCGGGGTTCGCCATATACAGCGTACCCGGTCGAGTCCGGACCTCTGTGCTTGAGCGCCATCAGCATTTCCGTCATCTCGGCGCCGACCCCGGAGATTTTGCCTCTGTGGATCAATCCGGCTATTCCGCACATGCGCTTTCC
>JAPOOS010000009.1 GCA_026713305.1 Paracoccaceae bacterium | reverse complement strand
GTTCTCAGGCTGAAATTCGGCGAACAAAATTACAGACTGCGCATCCGACACAGTGGCACTTGCCGGGCTGGGTGCAGATGTTGCTGATTGTTCGATGCCCGGATTCCCCAATTTAACCACCATGCTGGCAATAGGCTGCTGTTAACCACGGGCGAAGACACGTTTCTTTGTCGGGCGTTTGCACTGCCGACCGCCTCTGCGAAAGTGGCGGACGGCAGTTGAAATCCCTTTCCGACAGTTTTCATGATTGGCTTGCAGTGCCAAGACTTCCCCGCGCACAGAGTTGCCACAAGGCCTTGCAAGCAAAAGCAACTCAAAGTCAGAACCGGTTGAAAGTTTGCATGGTCGCCTTCAAAGAAATGTCGCGCCTGCATGGTCAGAAAACGACTCCTCGTCGCGTACGTATTTGAGCACCGTTTCCGCGCTCCTGTGTCGAGTCACCTCCATGATTTTGTCTATCCTCGCTCTGTGCACTGCTGCGCTGGTTACGAAGCCAGCCCTTAGAGAATGCCCAGAGTACTCTCGAGGGTTCAGTCCAATTCTCTTGGCATGGCGCTTTACGACACGTGCGACTTCGCCGGAATCAAGAGGACGACCTGACACCACACCACCTCGAAGCAGCGTCTGAAAAACAAACCCCTCTCGAATGCAAGAAGCCTGCAGCCAACGTTCCAACTGCTCGACTGGCTTGATGGAATTCCCCTCTATCACCGCAACTTGCTGTCCGGTTCCTTGCTGGTCAGTCTTTGATTTTCGCAGGTGGATCATGAGTCCTTCACCCACCTTGCGTTCCAAATCCTCCGTGCGCAAATTGCACAACTCGGACCGCCTTAAAGCGGCCGCAAATCCCAAGGATAGAACGGCCGCGTCGCGAATGCCATGCAATCCATTTTCACACTTCTTCAACATTGCAAGTACCTGATACTCCCTGAGAGCCTTCACTCGACGCGGTGTATCACCTCGCAATCGCGCAATTCCCTGTAGAACCTCACCAACGATTTGCGCTGACGCAGGTGACATTGATCCCATCCGTCTCCACCGGTCGTTCAGCGCACTTCGATACAGCCTGAGAGTGTTCAGTGCGAGTGGCTTCCCGCCACGGCCCTTGGTTGCCATCGCGACTAGAAACCTGACGATGTCCTCTGATGTGGCTTCGTGCGGAACCAATCCTACGACCCTACTCCAGGCAACAAAGCACTGCCAACCCTTCTCGTAGGCCACTTGTGTATTCTTTGAACGAGCTGCCAGCCGCAGCGCTTCTCCCGAGTGATAACATTCCAAGTCCACCATGTCGTGCAAATGGTTCATGATTTCCCCTTTCATTTTGGTAGTGTAGTTGGATGGAAGAAAGCCTTGGTCCAGACTCTTCGCGGCAATCCACTTCCTTCATGATCCGATGGGCCAAGGCCCACTACAAAGCTCTCTCCGGTTAGAGAGAAATCGCACAATGAGAATTGCCCAGCATAGCTTCCGGAGCTGGTGCGAATGCTCCAAATGGAGATGGCGTGACCAGATGTTGTGCCAATCATGACCAACTGGGACCTACAGAATCGCGGGACAAACGGCTATTGGAGACAAGAGGCCTCGGGATTGTCCTGGTGGAGAGAGGACGCCTTTGATTGGCTTCCAAGCCGAGAGCTCGTTGTTTCTGAATTGCATCGGCAAGCGAATTGCATTCAAGCCTGCCGTTGACCAGAGTTGGCTGCCCATCGACGCCTTGTTAGCGAAGCATCTTTGGCCTGACTTCTATCCGGACACTTCACCGTGCACCCTTGATGAGATGTGAAGGAAGGCATTCGCAGGACCGCCGCTTTCCAGCCGCAATTCTTGAATTCAATGGGTTAAGATCCCGACGCAGATACCGGCAATTCATCGACTTTGGGAGAGAATGAAGACACAATCCCGATTTGCGGTGTGCATTTATTAGAGGGAACAACCAGCATGCGATTCTTGGCAAATGGGCCCAACATTCCAGACCTGCTGCTGGAGAGAAGAGACCAGGGGCGTGTTGTATTCCTTTGCGGGGCTGAAGATTGCCAACGACCCGGACCGGATAGCTTCGATCATGACGCGGAATTGGTCCAAGGCATGATCGCCGAAACCGCGAGAATTGCCGTTAATGATCAATAAATCGCTTTTGAATGATTTTCACAAACCTTGGTCTCGACAGACACCCTGCGATCATCAAGGTGTTTGCGGACTATGGTCGCTAGTTTGTGCAGGATTCTTCCTCCGCCAGAGAGTTTGGTTCGCATGGAGTTGTCGCAACTAGCCCAGGAGGAAGCGGACAATTGCCGATACCCGACAGAATGTATCCGAACATGCGGTGATTTCTGATTTCGCATTCCGCTTGACGTTTGGCATTTCACAGCAGGGGATTAAACGTGTACACAATGGATTGCATTTTGCCGATAACAACAATAGCAAACGAGGCAACAATGGCACTGCGCGATGCAGATATGCCGTCGCTTCTGGATGCCGCAAACAGAACCGACCCAAAAGGGGCGGTCGCGGCTGTGGCGGAAATTCTCCAAAAGGACAACCCAATTCTTCTCGACATGCTGTTCATCGAGTGCAGCAGAGGCTCTTCGCACATGACAGGCGTCCGCGTCAGGCCGTCCAAGTCGACATCATTTCCGAAAGTGTTCAACACTGGAATGGTCCAGTCCTTCTCGGAAATTCCGGCGGCTCGGATCCAGTTGAGAAACAAAACCGCGGCCTACTATCGGCTGCCGGAGGAACTTGCGGCCATCAAGGAGATGAATCAGAAGTTTGCCGAGACCATATTCTATGGCGACGAAGCCAAGAGTCCGGCTCAGTTTACGGGACTGTCGCAATACTACAACGACCTGTCTGCCGAGAACGCGACACAGATCATCGATGCCAAGGGCACCGGTTCGAACCTGCGCAGCATTTGGATTGTAACGTGGGGCGAATCCACCTGCCACGGCATCTATCCCAAAGGAACTCCCGCCGGTCTGCAGATTGACGATTTGGGCACGACGCAGCTGGTCAGTGGTGGCGGGACAACGACGGCAAATTGGAAGTTTTTTGGGTCGCACTATCAATGGAACTTGGGACTTGTTCTCAGGGACTCGCGGTTCTTGGTCAGAATTGCGAACATTGACATCGACGAGATTACGGACGCCGCCGCGAGCGGTCCGAACCTTGTCCGGCTGATCACCAACGGCCTGTTTCGCCTCAAGAACATGTACCGTGGTTTGGTAGCGATTTACATGTGCCGCGAAATTCACAAGGCGATCTACATTCAACAAATCGAGGCGAAAGAGAACTCCACACTGACGCAGATGCAGCTGTACCGCAAAGGCGTTTGTAACCTGACCTGTGGAGGCGTTCCACTTTACATGACCGATTCGCTTGACGTGCCGGAATCGAGAGTGACATAGGGGATGCATCATGGCTCTGATCGACCAAAGTCTGCTGCTGGCGGACGGTCAGGACTTTAACGCCGACACCAATCTGGACAGCATAGACACGCGTGTGCGGTCCGACATTGGGCTAGGGCGCACGCTGTACTTTGTGGTGTTGGCCACGAAGAACTTCGACGGCGCCAACGGCAACGAAACCTACAAGGTATTGCTTGGGCAAAGCGCAAATGCGGACATGTCATCCGCCAAAACGGTTGTTGACATTAACATTCCCAGAGGCACCACGAAGGGAAAACGGTTCGTCAGGCACATTCCGTACGGAACGACCGAGCGATACATTGGCGCCCGTGTCGAAGTGGGCGGCACCTCGCCGTCTGGCGGCCTAAGTTGCTACATCACATGCGAGGCACCGGCCGCGCAGGCTGCGGGGGCAAACTACCCAGGAACTAGCAAGAAGCCAAAGATTGACGTGGAATTCACACGCAACGCGTTTTGGCATGGCCGCCGTGTCCGTGCGGGATTCGTTGTCTCAGTCGACGAGGACGAAATTGCCGAGTGGATGATTCCTGTTGACGAGGCGGGCAATCGCCTGCACGAACCGAAAACTCGGACGACGTCAATTTTTGAGGAAGTGCGGCAGAACACACTGCGGCGGAAAAACAATCCACTGCCACAAAAGAAGGCAACGCAGTCCATTTCCGACAAGCCCGCTCCGGCGGGTGAGTCGGACACGCGCACAGCGACGATCCTGGCGGCGGTTGGCTCGCTGGATCACTGCGACGATGAACAGTGGACGTCTACGGGTCGCCCGCGTCTTGATTTCATGCGCACCCTGTGCGGCTTCGACGTGACGCGTCAGGAGCTGAACGAGCTGTCAATACTACGGCGTCGTGCTGCCGACAGTGGCCAATAGTGTCTACAACCGCAATGCCGCGCTTGGGTTGCTAGGGATTCCAACACAAATTTCGTCCCTAAGTGCCCGATTCAAAGGTCACATTTCCCTGCTCCATGCACACTCATGCCGGAACATGGTTCGCCTTGTGCTTGACCCTGGCACGGGCAATTCGGCGCACAAAGTGCCGGCACGCCGCCAGATGCGTCCACGCCAGCGAACTCGCCTCGGCGCTCTCGCAGTCCTTGGACAGCCGGCGGCACCGGCCCAGCCAGGCAAAGGTCCATTCGAAAATCCAACGCTTCGGCAGCGCGGTGATGCTCTCCTGCTCGCTTGGCTTCCCGACTGTCTCCAGCTTGTCCTCGATGCCATGCTTGCGAAGTGCAGAGGCCACCTGTTGAATGGCATGCTTTGTTGAAGCCAGTTTGTCACAATGCTTTCATGTCCGAAGCAACGTTGGGGCCACCTCCAGGACATCCAGGCTCAAGGGCGCCTCGCCGTCGCGGTCCTGTCTGTATCCACGGCAATGTGGCGCTTGCGGCCGTTGACCTTCTTGCCGGCGTCATAGCCTCAAGGACCACCACCTTCCGTCGTCTTCACGCTCTGGCTGTCAATGATCGCAGCCGTCGGCTCCGGCGCACGGCCGGCCGCAATCCGTGCCAAGCGACGAAGCGCATGAAGAAAGCCATCCATGACGCCAAGACGCGGCCATATGTGGAAACAGTGGCGAACCGTCGAGACGGGCGGAAACCTGTCGTCAAGCGCACGCCACTGACAGCCCGAGGAGTCCATGTGGTTCAAGGCGTTCATGACCTCCCGCATGCAGGTCACGCGGGGAGGTTCCATGCGTCCCTGCTTGGGTGTCAGCAGCTCCATCGCTTCCAACTCCGCATCATTCAGGACGTATTGCATACTGTCGTCGGAACGTTTGTGTGTCAGGCGATCGG
>JAPOOS010000193.1 GCA_026713305.1 Paracoccaceae bacterium | reverse complement strand
TCTCGCGCGAGATGCTCCCGTCGTCCGCAATCCGAACCCTTTCGTTGCACAGCAGCTCAAGCGTGCAGCGGGCACGACCAGCAGAGCCTCTTAGTCGCCGCTGAGCTTGCGGGCCACTACAGGCTGCCCTCGACGAAACGACGCTTTGTCCGTGTGACAGTCGACAGCGCACAGCCCACCTGCCTGGCAATCTCGGCGTCGGACGCCCTCGGTCGGCAGCCCGAAGAATCTGCGCTCGCTTGATGCAGCGCACGCGGCCCGTCCCGCCGGAAAGCAGGGCCGGCGGCCGACTTTCATTCATGCCCATTCGCACATCAACCGCCGCCACCCACCGAGCGTGCACCACATGGCGCTCAATCCTGATCAAGCCGGCTTCATCGACGCATCCCTTGACAACCAGGGGAGCATGCGGGCAATCAACAATCACAGCAAACTGTAGACTCTGAAGGCAGCATGTCTCAAACCGCGAAAATTACCGTCCTACGACACTTATAGGGTGAAGATGACTTTCGGTCGAATGCTTGCTGGCGCAATTCTGGATCAGGCAGCTGGCTCCGCAGATTGAGCGCGATTGCAGGCTCCTGAAGTTGACTCGGTGCATTGCCGGCATTTGCTGGATCATGCCGCGCTGCCCAAATGATTCTGCATCAACTGGTAAGCAGATTTTGTCAGCATGATCATGGCGAATGGCGGAATTCACAGAGCCTCGCAGGCTGTTAACGCTCGTTGGAATCCTGAATTCCCTTTCAGCTTGCTTGGCGCCCGCCTTCAAGGCAAGAGCGATCTGATCGGAGCCTGGATTTGATCGACCGGCGCTTTCAATGCGATAGGGTTTCGCTGTGGTCGCATTCTGTCCCCTTGGTGCCGCAACTTAGCCTCGATGAAAGGAATTTTGGGGCCGGTGACAGTTGCCGAAGCCATCGCCATTCGACGGAATTCCGCATTGGCATGCATTGCTTCATCGCAAATGGAGGGAAGGCAATGTGTAGATGAGCTTGGACGTCTGGATGCAGATTCTGGTTTAGCGCATTGGTGAAAGGAATGAATATGGAGAGTGCGATCGTCGACACGTGTGTGCTTCTTACCGACCCAGACTTCATTACCCGAGCTGTAAAGGTCGGCTTTCCGGTTGTCACGGATGTCGTGATTCAGGAGATTGACAACAACAGAGGGAATAGAGACAAGCAGGTTGCGAGGAATGCACGCAAGATTATCAGGCAGTTCAAGAAACAGAGGTGCAATGCCCTGAACGCCTTGCCTTGCAGCAAGGCCTTGTTGGGTGGGGACACTCTCAATCAATTCAGCTTTGGGTCCGCGCCACTCTTTGTCCTGAGCAGAGCGCACTATCGCGACAGGTCATCAAACGACGCCAAGATTCGCGAGATCGCCAAGGATTACGGTCTCATTCTCGTGACGGTGGACGGTGGGAACAAAGTCCTTGCCGAGCTTGCCGGAATTCGAGCTGTAATCTGGAGCAAGCCCAAAGCCCCTGGCAGCCCGAAAGTAAAGCCGTTCAAACTTGTTTCGGCGTTGGCCAAATCCCGAGACCTGGCCAAGATGCCCGGCCAGATTCCATTTCAGGGCGATGCCGTCAAGATTGGTCGAGACGATTCGCTTGAAACACTTGGACGCGAAATTGGAGGCGGCGGGGAAGGTCGGGTCTTTGAGGTTGCCAGGAAGGGTCTTGTTGCAAAGATCTACCATAGAGACAGACTCACAGATGATCGTGTCGCCAAGCTGAAACGCATGACTTCAAGGAAGGTAGTCCACAAGGGAATGTGCTGGCCAAAGGAAGTGGTATACACGCGGGACGGTTGTGCCGTCGGTTACGTCATGAACCGCGCTCATGGAACTTCGTTGCAAAGGTCTGTGTTCGTCAAGTCGCTGTTGATGCGGAAATTTCCGAACTGGAGACGGGAGAATCTTGTCAACATATGCCTGACATTCCTGGAGCAGATGAAGCATTTGCATTCCCTGAATGTTTTGGCCGGCGACATCAATCCATCGAATGTGCTGGTCGACAACGACGGCTCAACTGTTTTCATCGTCGACACTGACAGTTTTCAGATCGAAGGATATCCCTGTCCAGTTGGCACCGTCAATTTCACGCCACCCGCACTTCAGGGAAAGAACTTCAAGGAGGTTCTGCGGCGGCCCAATGACGAGCTGTTCGCCATTGCCACAATGCTGTTCATGATATTGGTCCCGGGAAAACCGCCCTATTCGCAGCAGGGAGGCGTGTCTCCGGCAAAGAACATTGTCGAGTCCAACTTTCCGTACCCGTTTGGGTCCGAAAAGAGCAGTCAGAACGTTCCATCCGGTCCATGGAGATTTGTTTGGAGCCAC
>JAPOOS010000010.1 GCA_026713305.1 Paracoccaceae bacterium | reverse complement strand
CAGCTTCCGACCCGGACTGGCATTGAGCTAACACAGTTCAGAGAGTATTGCAGCACGGCAGTCATACAATCGCAATCAAACTGACAAGGAGATTTTGCGTGTACAGGATAACCATGCGGACCGCGCTGACAGTCGCGGCCATTGCCATCGCTGGAGAAGCGCTCGCGGTCGAATGGAATGTATCGCTGTGGGGAAAGCGGCGTGCTTTCACAGAACATGTCGAGAAGCTTGCCGAGCTTGTGTCGGCGAAGACAAACGGCGAGTTTACTCTCAATCTGTCATACGGCGGGCTGTCCAAGAATCGGGAGAATCTCGACGGGATTTCGATTGGCGCCTTTGAAATGGCCCAGTTCTGCGCTGGATACCACGGCGACAAGAACCCGACCATCACCGTGCTCGAACTGCCGTTTCTCGGAGTCCGGACTCTGGAGGAGGAAGTGGCGGTCAGCCATGCAGTCTACGCTCACCCCGCCACGGTTGCCGATCTCGCCCGATGGAACGCCAAACTCCTGATGACTTCACCGATGCCGCAATACAACATTGTTGGAACCGGAGAGCCGAGGGATGAACTGTCGGAGTTTCAGGGCATGCGGGTGCGGGCAACCGGAGGACTCGGCAGGGCCTTCGAAGCTGCGGGCGCCGAACCGACATCAGTAACCGCCACGGAAGCCCAACAGGCGATGGAGACCGGACTGGTCGATACCGTGGCCTTTGCGCAGCATGCCCACCTCTCCTTCCAGACCATTGATCTGGCTGAATGGTGGACGACAAACCTGAATCCAGGCACCGTCAACTGTCCGGTTGTCGTCAATGTCGATGCCTACGATGCGCTTTCCGAGGAACACCGTGCAGCGCTTGACGGATCGATTGACGAAGCGATCCAGCACTATCTCGACAATTATGGCGAATTGCTTGCCAAGTGGGACGACATCCTCGACGAAAAGAACGTGCAGCGAGTGGTAATCGCGGACGCCGAACTCGAGGAGTTTCGCAGGGTTGCGGGGCCAATCAGGGATGCCTGGATTGAAGAAATGGCCTCTCAAGGCCTGCCGTCGCAGGAACTCTACGACTTGGTTCAGTCGACGCTGGCTTCGATGCGCTAGAACAAACGGGTGGCGTGCTGGCATGTGACTGGCACGCCACGGTTTCAGACAGATGTCGGCAGCATCCATCCCAATCGACAATTCACGCCTATCGCGCGCGGATGTCATGTTTCATCGGCTTGAAGCATGGCTGAACGGCATCAGCGGGGCCGCAATACTTGTCCTTGTATGCGTTGCCGCCGTCAACGTCCTTGGCCGAAAGCTGTTCAACCTGCCGTTGCCTGGATTCATCGACTGGGTCGAGCAGTTCCTGGCGATCTTTGCGTTTTTCGGGCTGGCCTATTGTCAGCGCCTGGGCGGGCACATCCGCATGGACATCGTTATCGGACAGTTCCGCGGCCGCAAGCTGTGGCTGGCGGAAATCCTGTCCACGCTGCTCATGCTGATTCTGACAAGCGCACTGGTCTATGGCAGCTGGCATCATTTCCTGCGAAGCCTTGATTTCTCGTCGCCGCTGTGGAGCAGGGACAGCTCGATCGACATCGCGTTGCCGCTCTGGCCGGCAAAGCTCATCGTGTCGCTGTCACTTTTTCTGCTTTGGCTGCGCTTGTTGCTGCAGTTGTGGGGGTATGGGCGTGCGTTGCGCCAAAACTCGAATCGACCGGTTGCCGTGCCAATGATTCTGGATGCCGGTTCAGTGGCCGACCAAGAGGTTGATGCCATGGAGGGGGTTGATGGACGCGCTTCTTGACACGAGGCAACTGCTTGCCGGCGTAGACGTGTTTTCCCTTTCGATTTGGCTGACGGGATTTCTCCTGGCGCTTGTTGTCCTTGGCGTGCGGGTGGCATTTGCCACGGCATTTGTCGGATTTGTCGGACTTTGCCTGTTCTTCATGCAGCGTCAGGGGTTCGACCGAGGATTGATCACGGCCGTCAAGCTTGTCGGTCAGATTCCACATTCCAAGTCGACGACCTATGCGCTCTCGCTGATTCCGACCTTCATCCTGATCGGGTATCTGGCGTACTATGCAGGCCTCACCCGGTTTCTGTTCGAGGCGGCAAAGCGCTGGGTCGGCTGGCTGCCGGGTGGACTGGCGGTTGCCACTGTCCTGGCAACCGCCGGCTTTGCAGCCGTTTCCGGGGCATCGGTCGCAACCGCCGCAGTTTTTGCGCGCATCGCCATCCCCGAAATGCTCCGAGTGGGGTATCGGCGAAGCTTTGCGGCTGGGGTTGTGGCAGCCGGCGGAACCTTGGCGTCGCTCATTCCGCCTTCGGCCATACTTGTCATATATGCCATCATCGTTGAGGAATCGGTTGGCAAGCTGCTTCTGGCAGGGTTCGTTCCGGGAGCTGTCTCGGCTCTGATCTATTGCGGTCTTGTATCGGGCATGGCTGTTGTGAAGCCTGATCTTGGGCCGCCGGTGGGCGGCTATGGCTGGCGCCGCAGATTCGAGAGTCTGCCGGGAACGCTGCCCATCATGTTGGTCGTCTTCATTATCATCTATTCCATCTATTTCGGGTGGGCGACACCGACCGAGGCAGGCGCGTTGGGAGCTTTCATCGTACTGCTGATGGCCTTCTGGCGAGGCATGAGATGGCGGCAGCTCAAGGGCGCGCTGATGGAAGCGGCGAAGCTCACGGTGATGATTTTCACGATGATTTGGGGCGTCCTCATCTATGTGCGATTTCTCGGATTTGCCGATCTGCCGAACGCGTTCGCGACCTGGATTGCGGGTTTGGATCAGCCAGCGCTGCTAACCCTGTCGCTGATCCTTCTGTGCTATGTCGTTCTCGGCATGTTCATGGATGCAATCGGCATGCTTTTGCTCACGCTGCCGGTGGTTTATCCCGCAGTCATTGCGCTCAATGGCGGTCCTGACGTCACTCGAGAGGCGTCGGCGCTGGGAATGTCGGCGGAGGAATGCGGCATTTGGTTCGGCATAATCGTTGTCAAAATGGCGGAGCTGTGTCTAATCACGCCACCAATTGGGCTGAACTGCTTCGTGGTTGCCAGCGTCAGCCAGGAAAGCGACGAGCCCATTTCGGTGCAGGAAGTGTTTCGTGGCGCTTCACCCTTTTTCGCGGCCGACGTTGTTACCGTGATCGTCCTGATTGCGTTTCCAGGGATTGTTCTTTGGCTGCCCAATTCGATCTGAACCTCGGAGCGCCTGTCGAGACAGATTGACGGCGGACAGGCCAGCAAATGTCCCATTCACTTCCCGCAGTGTGGGCAACCACGAACCTTGCGAATCCCAACCAGTGAATTTCAAGCTTCCGCAAAGGGGAGGGTCCTGTCAAGACTGTCTCCTGTGGCCGGCGATGCAGTCTTCCGGCAACACACGAGCGAGAGGTGGCGCTGCCAGTTTCTCACATGTGCCGCGGTCGGCTGCACTCAGGTCGAGACGAAATAGGAAGCGGCCGCCTGCAGCAGGCTACCGGCAGGTCTTCAAGGTTGACGGCTTGCCTGACAGGTCTCGATGGATGTGGCGGAGGCATTCGAGGTGCCGTGCGCTGGTCCGCAGCCAAAGTCAACGAAAGCACAGCCCGGAGGTCATGGCCAAGCAGCTGCCGGTCTATCGTCGGTTCTAGTCTACACGCTGCCATTCTTCAGCCTGTTTCAAGTTTGACAGTTTGGGCGGGATTCAAGCGATGTCCGTTGCTAACATTGACACTGACTGTCTGCTGAATCCGTTTCGACGGAGATCTTTCGGTTAAGCCGAATCGAATCGAATGGAACGGATTCCAATCTTGAGAATCACTCAAATCCCATCCGTCGGATCTGCGATGCTGGGGACTTGCAGTTTTGAAAGGCAGCCCGACGCTTGCCGAATTCCATCGAAGTGAGACACGGGCAGCCACCGCTCCGCAATTGGGCAAAGCGAAGCGTCCGACATGCTTTGCCTGGTCTTGGATATCCTCGTTGACGAACTGCATGCAATGGTTGTTGACATCCTGAGCAAGGATTCATAAAAATAGCCTACCAAAATACTCGGGCATTATTTTCCGAGTGAAGGACCAAGGAAATTGGAGGCGAGAATGAAGTTCTTGTCCAACGTGCTGCTTGTTGCAGGCAGCCTCAATCTGGCGGCAGCGACCGTTGCATCGAGCAATGAAGTGAACGTGTATTCCCTTCGCCAGCCGGAACTGATCGAACCAATGCTGAACGCATTCACGGATGCGACGGGGATTGCCGTCAACATATCCTACATCAAGGAAGGCGTGACCGAGCGTCTGGCAGCTGAAGGCGACCGTTCGCCCGCCGACCTGCTCCTGACAGTCGACATTTCGAGATTGCACGCCGCGGTTGCGGCGGGCGTCACGCAAAGCGTGTCCTCCGATTCAGTCAATGCCAGCGTGCCGGAGGAATTCCGGGATCCCGACGGCCATTGGTTTGCCCTGACGCTTCGAGCAAGAATTGTCTATGCATCCAAGGAGCGCGTAGCCGACGGAGAAGTGACCACCTACGAGGACTTGGCCAGCGACAAGTGGAATGGCCGGATTTGCACACGCTCCGGCAGTCATGCCTACAACATCGCGCTGACTTCCGCGGTGCTGGCTCACCATGGCGAGGATGGGGCGCGCCAGTGGCTGTCCGGCGTCAAGTCCAATCTTGCAAGAAAGCCCCAGGGCAACGACAGAGCCCAGGTCAAGGCAATCTGGGCTGGCGAATGTGACGTCTCCATTGGCAATACCTACTACTTCGGCAAGATGCTGGCCAACGAAGAGCAGCGGGAATGGGCCGACGCGGTGAGGATAGAATTTCCCGTGTTCGAGGGCGGCGGCACCCATGTCAACGTTTCGGGAATGGCAATGACCAAGGCGGCGCCGAATCGGGACAACGCGCTCATGCTGATGGAGTTTCTGGCCGGCAATGCGGCACAGGAAATGTATGCAGAAACGAACTACGAGTATCCAGTCAATCCGAACGTTTCCCTGTCCGACCTGGTGGCATCGTGGGGGCAGTTTGACCGTGATGGCTTGAGCTTGGCAGAAATTGCCCAACTGCGTCCGCAGTCCCTGCAAATCGTGGAGGAAATCGATTTCGACGAGTAGGCAGCGAGCGGCGGCGTCAATGTTGGAACTCGCCTGAATTCGCTCGATCCCAAGCGCCTGCATTCCGATGCAGGCGCCCCAGCCGGCCGGCTGCCAGCCAATTGCTGAAGGCATCCGGCCGGTTTCCCAATTCCGGGCCTTCTCGCTCGATCAGCCCCGCCAGACTTGAATCCGCTTCGGCATTCTTCATTGCGAAATGCATTGCGGAATTGCTGTGTCTGGGCAATTGTCGCCACCACGCCGGTACTGCAGCAAGGTCGAGGGTTCAGCCAGCATGGCCGCCGCAGCGGTCGACAGGGCAATGGCCGGCGTGCAAGAGAACCGCTCAACCAAGTATGCTATATCGAAATCCCATGAACTACGCGAATTGACAAGATGAGCGACACCCTGTCCGATCAAGACATCATTGACGAGCCGCTGACAAAGGCGATCAGCGAACGCTTCCTGCAATACGCGCTTTCCACGATCACGAATCGGGCTCTCCCGGACGCTCGGGACGGGCTCAAGCCGGTTCAGCGAAGAATCCTGTATGCCATGCGGGAACTGAAACTGGGGCCTAACAGCGGCTTTCGCAAATCCGCCAAGATTTCCGGCGACGTTATGGGAAACTACCATCCGCACGGGGACCAGGCGATCTACGACGCCTTGGCGCGCATGGCCCAATACTTCAATCTGCGATTCCCTCTCGTTGACGGACAGGGCAACTTCGGAAGCGTGGACGGCGACCGACCCGCATCGGCGCGGTACACCGAAGCGCGCCTCAGTCAGGCCGCGCTGGCGCTCATGGATGGACTTGACGAAGACGCCGTGGACTTCACGCCAAACTACGACGACACGCAAGTCGAACCGGTCGTGCTGCCGGCTGCGTTTCCTAACCTGCTGGCCAATGGTTCAAGCGGAATTGCCGTTGGCATGGCTACCAACATCCCGCCTCACAACATTGGTGAACTGTGTGACGCCTGCCTTCACTTGATCAAGCACCCCAACGCATCGCACGCCAAGTTGATGAAACTTGTTCCGGGGCCGGACTTTCCCACGGGTGGAGAGATTGTCGAACCTCCCAGGAAAATCGCCAAAGTCTACCGCAAGGGACGTGGACAGATTCGCGTGCGCTCCAAGTGGAAGGTCGAGAAGCTGTCGCGAGGCAAATGGCAGGTCGTCGTCTTCGAAATTCCGTTTCAGGTTCAGAAGGCCAGGTTGATAAGCGGCATCGCAAAGCAGGTGCAGGATCAGAAGTTTCCATTCCTGTCCGACATAAGGGACGAGTCGGCCGAAGACATCCGCGTCGTTCTGGAACCCAAAGTGTCTCGCGTCGACGTGGAGGCAATGATGGAAACACTCTTTCGGCAAACTCCGTTGGAGGTGAAGTTCTCCCTGAACATGAACACATTGATCGACGGACGCATCCCCGTCAGGTGTTCGCTGAAGGAGGTGCTGAAGGCGTTTCTGGATCACCGCAAGGTGGTGCTGGAACGGCGCTCGCAATTCCGCCTGGGCAAGATCGACAAGCGGTTGACGGTTCTTGAGGGGTTCATTGTGGCTTTCCTGAATCTCGATCGAGTGATCGAGATCATCCGCTATGACGACAACCCCAAGGCCCAGCTGGTTGCTGAATTCACGCTGACCGAGATTCAGGCCGAAGCGATTCTGAACATGAGGCTCCGCAGCCTCAGGCAGCTTGAGGAAATCAAGCTGAAGCGGGAGCAGGACCAGCTGCAAAGGGAGCGTGCCGACCTGGAGGACCTGTTGGCAAGCCAGGACCTGATGTGGAAGCGAATTGCCGGGCAGATTCGAACCACAAAGAAGCTGTTCGCGGGAACTTCGCTCGGTCCGCGGCGCACGACTTTCGGGACCAGCGCCGGATTGGAGGCGTTGGCTGCTGTCGTCCAGTCAACAAGCGAACCGATCACGGTCATTTGTTCACGCCTGGGCTGGATTCGTGCCCTCAAGGGACATGTCACGTTGAACCATGAGATCAAGTACAAGGACGGGGACGAAGGACATTTCGTGTTTCACGCAAGTTCCATTGATCGATTGGTACTGTGCGAAACGAACGGACGCTTCTTCTCGTTTCCCACCTCTTCAATTCCACGCGGGCGGGGATACGGCGAGCCATTGCGCGTTTTGGCGGACATTCCCGTCGACAGCGATGTTGTGGCGCTGTTTCCGCACGATCCGGACAGAAGGCTGTTGCTGGCTTCCAAGCGCGGCAGGGGATTCCAGGTCGTGGAGGCCAACGTGCTGGCGGCCAAAAGAGTGGGTCGCCAGGTGTTCAATGTCGATGAGGGGGACGCGCTTGCGTTTTGCCGGCACGTTGACGAGGAGTTCATCGCATTGGTGGGCACCAATCGTCTCCTCCTGGTGCTGCCTGCCAGTGATGTTCCCGTGAGAAGCAGAGGCAAGGGCGTGTACCTCCAGCGCTACAGGAAGGCGAGTCTTTCAGACATTCAGCTGTTTTCTGCCAAGCAGGGAATGAGCTGGAGTTTCGGCAAGAACAGGACCCGCACAGTTCGCAACTGGGATGGATGGAAGGGGCGTCGGGGAACGGTTGGAAAGGTCGTGCCCAGAGGCTTTCCGAGAAGCAACCGATTCGAATGACCGTGAGGCTGGCCAACAGTCTCCAAACCGCCTATTGCGCGGGACTAATGTCGAGCCACACTCCTCCCTGAGGTCGCAGCGTCAGCACGAGCACGGGCTTGGGTTGGCGTCCCTCCGCAAGACTGAAGCGAAAGCGAGAGACAAGCGTTGCCAAGACAATGGTCGCCTCCTGCATGGCGAAGCCTGCGCCGATGCAGACTCTCGGACCGCCGCCGAAAGGCAGGTACGCGAAGCGGTTGATCTTCCTGCGGTCGGCAAATCGCCCCGGGTCGAATTGGTTGGGATCTTCCCAAAGGCATCGATTTCGGTGCAGAGCATAGATCGGCAGGAACATCGTGTCGCCCTTGCGGACTTCCCGGCCACCGATGGTGTCCGGTTCCTGTGCCTCCCTAAGCAGCAATGCAGCGGGCGGGTAGAGGCGCAGGGATTCCTCGATGACCTGCCGGGTGACATCCAGCGAACCCAGATCGCTTGCCGTTGCGCATCGCCGACCAAGCGTCGAATTCGCTTCCGCCCGCACCTTTTCCTGCCAGCGAGGGCTGATGGACAGCAGGTACAGGCTCCAGGCCAACGTCAATGCCGTCGTTTCGTGACCGGCAACGATGAAGGTCAGAAGATTGTCCCTCAATTCCGCATCGTTCATTCTGCGTCCGGTGTCCGGGTCCTGACCTGCGCACAGCAAATCGAACAGGTCTGCGTTGGATGCCGACGAACGTGTGCGCCTTTCGGCAATCGCGTCTGTTGCAACCCGCTTCATGTCGCGAGTGGCCTTGCCGGATATCAGCCGTCCAAGGCGGGGAACCCAGGCCGGCAGTCCCAGAACGTCGAACGCGGAAACCTGCGCGGTGCCGGCAAGGTAGTCGTCTATGGCACGATGGATCATCGTCCTGTCGAACGCCTGACCGCCCGAAAAGGTCACATCGCTTATGACCTCGAATGTCGCTTGGACCATTTCTGCGTAAACGTCGATGGAATCGCCGAGATTTTCTTCCAGCCGTTCGCTGACGCGATCTGCCGCGGCGCTCATGACTGGGCTGAGCAGGCGAATGTTGCGCATCGCGAACACCGGCGCCGCCGCCCGGCGCTGCCACCGCCAGTGACTTCCTTCCGCGATGAACAGGCTGTTGCCAATTCCTGGGCGCAGCACGTTCTTGGTGATTGGCGATTTTGGGTAGGACAGCGGCTTTTCCTGGAGGATGCGCCTCAGCCCGTCCGGATCCATCACCATGTGCCACCGCTTCCACATCTTGCCTGAAACCATCGGTTGCCGAGTGGTTAGTTCGGGAATGATTTCGAGAACGTTTTGCCGTGCCCGGCGAACCACCTCGGACAGCCCGAGAGGCGCGGTCGCCAGCTTGACGCTGACGGGCTGCGGCGATGTTTCAGATGTGCCCATTGGCATTGGCAAAGTGTCGGTCGTTGCTGCTATATGTTAAGGCGCATTGAATGCACCGGCAATTTCGAACCTCTGGTATTGGTGGTCAAGCGACATGGCAAACATTCTGCTAGTGAACTGCCGGAGTTGGCTAACGGTCCATTTTGGCGCCCTGACGCTGTTGGCGGCAATAGGGCTGTCCGGATGCACCGCGCCCGATTCGGCTGAATCAACTCCCGAACCAATCGGCGACTTCAAGCTGGGGTTCGCGGTCGTGCATGCCCATGAAGCCAAAAGGTTTCCCGGTTCACGTGAAGCGGAGCCGGCCGAGATGGAAACAGCGATGAAATCGGCGATCACCGAGCACTTCAAGCGATTCGATGGTGGAAAATTCTATCATATTGCAGCAACCGTGACAGCGTACAACATTGGCAACCGTGGAATTCCATTGATTGCGTCGCCGGCCTCAACATTGAGCGTTGACGTTTGGCTCTGGGACGATGCGACGAAGGCCATAGTGAACGAGACGCCGCATTCCCTGTTGGTGCGGGAGCCTGTCTCGACGGGCTCGGTCATTGGCTCCGGGTACTTCTTTTCGAAGCAACAGCAGCTGGAGGTTTTGGGCAAGGAGACGGCCATGGCCATTGAGGCTTGGTTGAGGAGCGACGAGAGTCCGATTCCTGCAAACTAGCTTTGTCCGCAGCTGCAGCGCGATTCGGCCTGTGCCCAGGGCATTTCGTCGCCGGAAGTTCGCATCAGCGCGCGTCAACTTGGCCACAGCGTTGCGAATGGCGGGAGTTCAAACCATGAAGAACGGCAGCATCGGCAAGTTCCGCCGCTCGATTCGCCTTGGTTCCAAGGCGTCGAGGTAGCGAATGAGCGCCTCGCTGGATCCACATCAGGCCTACAAGCTTGGCACCACGGAAGACCACAGGCGCTTCTATGCCGAGCAGGCATTGAGCTACGATCAGGTTTTTGTTGAACGGGAAGGCTATGTCTACCCGCGCCAAATTGCCGGCTGCTATGCAGAATTGGCATGCAGGGACGATGTTCCTATTGCCGATCTGGGATGCGGCACTGGATTGATCGGAAACCATCTGAAGGGCCGGTCGCTGGCGATCGACGGTTTTGATCTTTCGAAGGCAATGCTGTCTGAGGCAGCTCGGAAGGACGTTTACCGCCATCTTCACGCCGTCAATCTCAAGTTTCCAGTATCCGATCAGGCCAATTCATATGGCGCATTGTTGAGCTCGGGAACGTTCACGCTGGGTCATCTGGGTCCAAACGCTCTGGCAAACTGCCTTGACATGGCCCGCAGCGGCGCCCTGTGTGTCATTGGCATAAACGCACAGCATTTCGACAATGCAGGGT
>JAPOOS010000011.1 GCA_026713305.1 Paracoccaceae bacterium | reverse complement strand
TCTATGTCTTGACGATCAACTGCTTTCTCAATTCGCAAAACCGTCTCCGAAAGTTCAACGAGTTCTTTCGGAGTGCATGTAAGGGTTCGATTTCTTGGGGAGCGGCCGGACATGCTATTTCTTGCCACCATTGCAGGATTCGGGTGTGTGGTTGGCGTGACGATGTAATTTCCGCACGATTGCGACTGCCGCGCGCTCAGCGGCTTGCCCCAGGATCGTGTCGTCGAGATGGGCGTATCGGTTGGTCACGCTGACGCGGCGGTGTCCGAGCCGGCGTCCGGCGACATGCAGGCATTCGCCGTTCAGGACCGCGTGCGAGGAGTGCGCAAGTCGCAGGTCATGCAGCCTCGCATCGGCCACGATCACGGCGGCATCTCGCGCCTTGATCCAGAACGAGTAGAGATCACCTTTGGTCAGCGGTTCGCCTCCGCTCTTGCCAGGAAACACCCACTCCCCGGACGCCGTTTCTGCGAGACCGTCCAGCCGCTCCCGCGCCGCCTCGCCGAGTAGAACGTGCCTTGGTTCCGTCTTCCCGTAAATCAGCGCGAGCCGGTCGGGCTTAACCTCGCACCAGCGCAGGCGGCGTATCTCGCCCAGCCTGCACTCGGTCAGCAGCCTATCACTTTTGTACATATGAGTCAGGTCATTTGTCGCTTTCGTTTCTCCATTTCTCGCCCCCTTGCGTCAGCCTCTGCGACTTTGCCTTCGTTCGTTTGTGGAGGCGCACCGCCGTTTGCAGCAAGTCATCTCGTAAAGTTGCAACTTCGTGACAGGACAGAAGGCTGGCGAAGCGCGGCAGAAACGCCAGTTTCCCGACGCGCTCACCGCGCTGGTCGGTTCTTGCCCGCCAAGCGTGCGATCTCTGCGTCGGAACGGAGAGACCACAAGCAAGTTGGTTGCCGGTCCTCCATGAGTCCAACCCGCGCCATCGAGCCTGAAGCAATCCCGAGCATGAATTGGCAGCGCTTGCGGAGTGACTGCTCCGCTGCGTCATGCTCATGTCGATTCAACTGGCGACACGTGAATTAGATCGGTCGAAACTGTTCCGTCGGAAACGAGCAGTCCAATTCCGCCATTGCACAAGGGCCTGGGCGACCTGTCCGAGGCCAGCAATCTGGTGTCTCCCGCGTAAGCCTGAAACTCTGTTCCTTCCACTCGCAGCTTCATTTTCACTGGCACGTCAAGGTCCACTCTCAACGACGTCGCCGCCAGCACATCTTCCTGGTCGTCGTGGATTCTCGCGATTTCAAATCGATGCGATCGGCAAATGCGGGCGACGTAATACCTGCGTTGACCCTGCACTCGAAACGCCAATCCCGCCTGCTTGCCGAACGGCATGACGATTTCGGCTTCGAGACTGTAGTCCGTCCACTGGCGTGTGCCATGAATGATCATGCCAACGCCTCGGTCCTGCGAAACCGAAAAG
Source organism: Paracoccaceae bacterium (assembly GCA_026713305.1). Lineage (GTDB taxonomy): Bacteria > Pseudomonadota > Alphaproteobacteria > Rhodobacterales > Rhodobacteraceae > MPNP01. Next base: position 7,639 of record JAPOOS010000011.1, on the reverse strand, counting down.
CTCTGCCTTCGTTTCGGAGAGAACTTGTCGGCAGCGTTGACCCAGGCTCGGTGCCAGAATTCGTTGCCATCTTTGGGACGCCGCAAGGCCACGTTTGGAGCGCCGTGCCACTTCATCCAGTCAATCGCCACGCTGCCGCTCGTTGGTTCGCTCTCCGCAGTCGCGACCGCCAATCCAATCTCGGCTATCGGCTGTGATCTGCACTCGGGAACGACCCATTCTAGACGCCCGCTCTCTCCGGGCCGGAACCGGCATTCTGTGCTGTGGCTATGCTGAAGCGTGCGGCCCTTTCCATAGTGGCTGACTCGCAAGGACACGCCAATTGAACCGGAGTTGCGGGAATCTGCCTCAATCAACGCCGAAAGCGTTTGGCCTGGATAGATGAGCGGTGTCGCCAGAAGCTCGTAGGTGCGCATGGAGTCCAATTCAAGAGGCACGCAGACAGGTGTCGTTGCAGCCAGTCTATGGTGGGGTATCAAGTCCTCAAATCTCAGTTCAAGGAAATGCCTTTCATCAATGCTTGCTCCCGTGACCGCCGCGCTTGAGGCTGCACCCGAGTTCTCCGTCAGGCGAAAGCCTTGCGTCGACCCGGGCAGCGAAAAATGAAACTGCGCTCCATTCTTGGGCGCTGGCAAAGGGGGTTCCTCTTGAAGCCTCGCACCGAGGGCGGCGATGTCGTGGGCAACTCGAACTGCATCGTTGATTGAGTAGCCGCCATCTGCAGAGGATATCAGCATGCGGTCGGCGAGCGGCCCTCGCCAGTCCGGGTTCGACCCAATTCCGTCCAACCCAAGCATGATTCCCATTAGGCAGCCGACATTGCCGGCGTTGCAGTCCGTGTCCCATCCCGATGTGTTGACGATCGTCTGACCTCGCTGAAAGTCATGCCCGGCGTAGAGCGCCGACATTATCATTACCGCGTGGTTGGGAATGACATGGCAGTTTCCTGGATACCGGTGATATCCGTATTCGGAGTCAATCAGCGATCTGGTGTCCTGCCAGTTGGAGTTCGACGCATGCCATGTCCTGACATCGGAAACCACGCGCGCAATCTGACAGTCATGAGCAATGGTTGAGAGCCCTGTGTCGATCAATTGGTCCATGTCGTCGCTGACAAACGCCTCGGCTTCCATCGCCGCCCACAGCTTTGCAGCGTTTACCGCTTCTCCGTCGTGGCTTACGCGTGCTGCCTCGCCTGCCAGCTTGGCGGCGAGATGAGGCTGCCCAGGCGCCACCATTGCCCATCCGTCGATGAATATCTGCGCGCCAATCTGCTCGGCCACGGTCTTGCCGTTGGTTGCCATCGAACCGCTCTCGGGCGCATCCATTCCGTGCTTGAGATTTAGCCATGCAGTGTGCTCGGTTGAAACTCCATTGCCGCCCCACCACAGAATTGCGCGCTTCTCAACGATGTAGTTCAGCCAATGCTTGCCTATCTCTCGTGACTTTGGCCAATGTCCCGGCTGGCTGTCCTCCAAGGCTCGGACGAAGATGAACGTGCCCGCCACATCGTCATCCGTCACAACCAAGGGCACGCCAAACTGCTCGTTTACGTAATATTTGATCGGGCCCAGCTCGTTCAGGATTCTCTCATGGGTCCAGCCTTCAAATGGTCTGCCGAGATAGACGCCAATGAGTTTTCCCAACACGCCTGCATAGACGCGATGAAGGTAGTCCTTTTGGGAAAGCGCGTGCCTCAAGCGGTCTTGGTCTGGGCAGCTTGCTGGATTCTGCATGGTCAGTTCCTATAATTCTGCGATCTTCACGCAATCGGAATTGCTCAACGTGGATGCACTCCCGTGTCAGGTTGCATGAAAGTCATTTCAATGCCCGCTGCAGTTTATGCCGTCCGATCAGCGAGGGACAGGGTTTCATGCGGTGGCGCCTGCCATGCCAACGCGGAAAATTTTTCGCCTGGCTTGTACTCAAACTGCCATTCATTCGACATCAGGCAAATGCTCGGCAGTTCCAATGGAAACCAATGAGGGGATGCAAACCATGAATTCAAGACTGCGCCGATCAGCCCTCTACATGCCTGGCCTGAACAAGCGGGCAATGGACAAGGGTCGAACCCTTGATGCAGACATGTTGCTCATCGATCTTGAGGATTCCGTTGCGCCAAACCGGAAACAGGAGGCACGCGACAGCAGTGCAGCTGCCATTGGCAAAGGTGGATATGGCCGGCGCGAGGTGGTGTTGCGCGTCAACGCCCAAGACACGCCCTATTGGCAGGATGACCTTGACGTGCTGACCAAATGCACACCTGACGGTGTCCTGGTTCCAAAGATAAACTCTCCTGAAGATGTGCTGTCGGCGTCAACGGCAATTCGTGATCGCGTGGGACGGAGAGAAACCGACCTGTGGCTGATGATGGAAACCCCGTCATCAGTTCTCAATTCCCGCGAGATCGCCGCGGTGGTTGGCCGTGTACCCGCATTGCAGGGCTTTGTGGTCGGCACCAACGATCTGGGCAAGGATTCCGGCGTGCTGCCAGGACACGAACGACTGCATCTGCTGCCTTGGCTGATGCAGCTCGTCGCTTCGGCAAAGGCGTTCGGGCTCGACATAATCGACGGAGTGTTCAATGATTTCTCTGATGAGAAGGGGTTTGAGCGGGAGGCAAGAAGGGGCAGAGAACTCGGAATGACAGGCAAGTCCCTGATTCATCCGCGCCAGATCGCCGCATGCAACAAGGCATTCTCCCCTTCGAAGGAGGAAATACAGGAGGCAAGGAAGATTGTGGAGGCGTTTTCGGCAAAGGGAAGCGCCGACAAGGGGGTCATCGTGGTTGACGGCAGAATGGTTGAAAGACTGCACCTTGAATTGGCCGAGTCCACGCTTGCCCGTGCAGGGGTCGAATGGTGATTGAGATCAAGCCAGTCAAGCGCTGACTGTTGGATCGTTGTCTGGCCACGGCCTCGAAGCGCTTGCCGCCTTCCTTGATGAATGAGAATGCCACAACAGGATCCTGACTTGTCGCAAGCGACATCGACAAGGAACGCTTGCCCCACACGCTGGAAGCCCGTCCAGCATGGACCACCACCTCGTCTCGCCCCAGAGACAGTGTTTGTCCAAGTCAACTTCCACATTCGGCGTCCCCCTGTTTCCTTGGCGGTGTTGATGGGTCAGGGAATCGCTGCGCCGACCTTCCACCCTGATCATTGAATTCAGGACATGGGCGCAATCATTGGTTCTTCCTGGCGAGATGCGCGGCCATGCCGTGCCCTCTGCTGTTGACTGCTTGGTGCAGCTTGAGGCGGAAGAGGCGACTCCTGTCGAAGAGTTCGTGGCCTGCCATGCGTCTTTGGAAGAACTTGTGATGTCGTTTTGCGTGAAGACTATGGCATATCGAAAGTTTGTCGTTGTCGACGATGTGGACACGGGCGCGCTAGCCTGACAGGCTGTGCCGCAGAATGCAGCAGGGCGCATGTCGCGGAAATGGTCGCGACGCACGCCATCGATGCCGCTTTCCAGGAAACGCCTAAGAGTTCTGCTGGAAAGGCAAGGGCACAGAGTCATGAGGATCATTTCCCTGACGAGAGGGACTCTTGCAGTCAGTCTTCCCCACTGGCCAATGTTCCGCAAGTCTTGGGATCTCCTCTCGACCAAGGGCTCCTTGCGCCAATCCACCATCTCGGTGGGATTTAGCGGATGTGGGATTGACGACGGCCAACGGAGCGCTTCCTCGCAGCTTTGCAACGTCAGTCCGATTTCTTCGGTTGTGCCTCATGCATTCGGCAGACGGCAGTCCCGACTTCCTGGGCGCCTGCGGTCGCAATGACTGCTTGGACCTCAACTGGACCCAATGAACCGGCGCCTTGTCCGCTGGGAGAACCCGCCTTGACTGGCAATGCAGCACAAGTTGATTGAATTGTGGAGCGGACTGCCGATAGATTTGCGGGGCATTCTGGAATGCATTTGCCTGTATTTGACTCTTTGACACTCGGAGAACGCTCATGAGCGAAGGAACCACCAGACTTACCATGGCCCAAGCGCTGGTGCGATACCTGTGCAACCAATTCATTGAGATTGATGGCGAGGAAAAACCGCTGTTTGCAGGCGCATTTGCCATATTTGGGCACGGCAATGTGACCTGCCTGGGCGAAGCGCTGGAAGCGGTGCAGGATCAGCTGCCGACCTGGAGAGGTCAAAACGAACAGTCAATGGCGTTGGCAGGCATTGCATTTGCCAAGGCCAAGCGGCGGCGACAAATCATGGTTGCGACAAGTTCCATTGGACCGGGAGCGACAAATCTGGTGACCGCAGCCGCTGTGGCTCACTCGAACAGGTTGCCGGTCCTGATTCTGTCGGGAGACGTGTTCGCGAATCGGCGTCCTGATCCGGTGTTGCAGCAGGTCGAGCACTTCGGCTCGCCTTCAACCTCCGTCAACGATGCCTTTCGCGCCGTAAGCAGATACTGGGACCGAATAACGCACCCCGAGCAGATAATTTCTTCGCTGCCGCAGGCGGTTGCGGCAATGCTCGATCCCGCGGAGTGCGGCCCGGCATTCCTGGGACTGTGCCAGGACACTCAGGAACTGGCATTCGACTATCCAAACGCCTTTTTCCGCAGGGTGGTTCACAAGGTCCCGCGTCCGCGCCCCGACCGCAGATCCGTCGATGAAGCTGTCAGTCTGCTTCTTGCGGCAAAGCGGCCGCTCATCATTTCAGGTGGCGGAGTCAGGTACTCGAAGGCAGAAGACGAGCTGGCGGAACTGGCTCGCAAGCGATCGATTCCGATTGCCGAAACCATCGCCGGGAAAGGCGCATTCACACATCATCATCCTTCGCACGTCGGTCCGGTCGGCGTTATCGGATCGACCTCGGCAAATGCGCTGGCGGAGGAAGCGGACGTAATCCTGGCGGTCGGCACGCGTTTGCAGGACTTCACGACCGGATCCTGGACTGCGTTTTCGCGTTCCGCCAGGTTTGTCTGCATAAACACGGCACGCTGGGACGCCCACAAACATCAGGCAGTCGCAGTGGTTGGCGATGCACGAGAAACCCTGACCGAAATCATCGCTCGAGTCGACGAAGCCGCCGACGACAGCTGGATGAACAGAGGCCGCGAGGAATTCGCGAAATGGAACCAGCTGCTGGACGAGCGTCAAAAGCCGACGAACACCGAGTTGCCAACCTATGCCCAGGTGGTTGGCGCAATCAACGAACTTGCCGGGGAGAATGACTTGATGATCACCGCCGCCGGCGGACTCCCGGGCGAGACCACAAAGGGTTGGAAAGTCAAGGCGCCGGGAACCTTCGACTGCGAATTTGGGTTTTCGTGCATGGGCTACGAAGTCGCAGGCGGTTGGGGGGCCGCCATGGCGGCAGACGACGGCAGCACGCCGATTGTGATGGTGGGCGACGGCTCGTACCTGATGATGAACTCGGACATCTACTCGTCGGTCCTGACCGGTCACAAGATGATAGTCGTGGTCTGCGACAATGGCGGGTTCGCCGTCATCAACCGCCTGCAGAACTTCAAGGGCGGCGAGTCGTTCAACAACCTGTTTGAACATTGCCGCGCAAAGGAGGTCGTCTATGTCGACTTCGCCAAGCATGCCGAGTCCATGGGAGCGCTTGCAAGACGCGTGCACAGCCTCGGCGATCTGGCGGAAGCCTTCAGGTGGGCTAGGACCACCGATCGAACGACGGTGATCGAAATCAAGACCGATGCCTATTCGTGGGTGCCCGGCGACGCTTCCTGGGACTTGGGCGTACCCGAAGTGAGCGAGCGGCAACAGGTGCTCGATGCGCGGGCCGACCAGGAGGAAATTCGCAGTCGTCAGCGAGTTGGAGTGTAGTTCATGGAAGTTCGACTTGGAGTGGCGCCCATTGCTTGGTCGAATGACGACTTGCCTGAGTTGGGCGGTGAAACAAGCTTGGAGACCTGCCTGAGCGAAGCTGCCGAGGCAGGATATGCCGGCGTTGAAACTGGAGGAAAGTTTCCGTCGAGCAGCAGTGAGCTGGGGCCAATTCTGAAGCGGCATGGACTCAGGCTGTGTGGAGGCTGGTATTCGGGCACTGTGCTCGACAACGACCTGGAGGCCGAGAAGGAGCGAGTGTGGGATCAGCTGACTCTGTTCCGTGATCTCGAGGCGCCCTGTCTTGTCTATGGAGAGACTGCCGGCACGATCCAGAACAAGCGCGACGTGCCGCTGTCACGCAGAAGGCGGCTTGACGAGGATCAGATGCGCATTTACGGTCGCAAGATGACGCGTTTTGCGCGCTGGTGCACCGAGCAGGGCATGCCGATTGGCTTCCATCACCACATGGCGACAGCAGTCGAAACCGAGCGGGATGTGGACCTGTTGATGAAGCATTCCGGAGAGGAGCTGCCGTTGCTCCTGGACCCGGGACACATGGCGTTTGCCGGCGGAGACTCTCTGGCAATAATCGACAGGCACGCACGTCGCATCAACCATGTGCACGCCAAGGATGTAAGGCGAGAGGTCATTGACGCGCTTGACCGGGGCCGTGACAGTTTTCTGGACGCAGTCCTGAGAGGGGCATTCACGGTTCCCGGCGACGGATCCATGGACTACGGCGCAATCGTCAACCGATTGGCGGAGAAAGGCTACCAGGGATGGTTCGTGGTCGAGGCGGAACAGGATCCCGTCAAGGCTCCGCCATTGGAATATGCACAGATCGGCAATCGCACACTGCGCAGGCTGCTGACTGCCGCCGGTTACCGCATATTGGAGGATTGAATGAACAGGCTGGACAACAAGATCGCCGTCGTCACAGGCAGCACCCAGGGACTGGGCGCAGCCATCGCCAGGAGATTTGCGGAGGCTGGCGCCGCCGGGCTGATAACATGCGGACGCAGTGCAGCAAGAGGTTCCGCCATAGCCGACGAGATTTCCAGGGAGCATGGTCCAAGGGTCAGGTTTGTGGAAGCGGATCTGGGCAGGGTGGAAGACTGTCGACGGGTTGTTGCAGCGGCGGACGATGAATTCGGCAGAGTTGACGTCTTGGTCAATGCAGCTGCCATTACGGATCGTGGAACTCTGCTCGATACGACTGAAGAGCTTTTTGAGCAAATGTTCGCGGTAAACACACGCGGCCCGTATTTCCTGATGCAGGATGCCGTCAAATTGATGATTCGGAACGGCACAGGCGGCTCGATCGTGAACATAGGCAGCATGTCGGCTGAAGCCGGACAGCCATTCATTTCTGCCTACTGCGCCTCGAAGGGGGCTTTGGCCACGATAACGCGCAATTCCGGGTTTGCATTGCTGCGCGACAAAATCCGCGTAAATCAACTGAACATTGGATGGATGGCATCCGATGGCGAGGATGCAATACAAAGAAACTATCACGGCGCGTCCGACAACTGGCTTGACGAAGCGGCCAAGATCGTGCCGGTCGGAAGGCTCATCCAACCGGAGGAAGTCGCAAGAGCGGTGACCTTTCTGGCTTCGGACGACTCCGGACTGATGACCGGGTCGGTCGTGAACTTTGATCAGTCTGTGTGGGGCGCATACATGCTGCCGCCTGAACCTGGCAGGAAACTCGCGGAATAGCGATTGCGCAAGGGGCGGCGCCAGTCGGTCGTTAAGGGCGTGGCCGAGTCAGTCGCATGCCCAGTTGCCCGGGAAATCTTGGCATGCCGGCGATCCGCAGTCGGAAGTTGCTG
>JAPOOS010000062.1 GCA_026713305.1 Paracoccaceae bacterium | reverse complement strand
ACCGCCGCTCCCGAAATTGCACCCTTCAGGAGACGGAATTGATTCGTGGGTATGCCTAGAAACACGCCTGTACGATCTCGCATTTCGCTGGTCAATCATTGTCGGGCCTAGATTCTATTATTATCAAACGGCCCTGTCTGCTCGCAATGCTCCTATCACTTGGCATGATCCATGTAAAGCCATGTCTCTGGCCAGCAGGACTTTTCGACAGTTCGTTGGACGAACTCTTCCAACAAGCGCTCGTTCAGCGCGCCAAGCCAACGGAGCGAAGCGGCAGCCTGCTTGAATGGCAGCGCCAGCCTTCCCGATTGGCGGTCAATTTCACTTCCGAAACTCGCAACGAATCAACCACCCGACGCCTTGAAAAATGGGCGACTTGCCGCCAAAGCGCACTGCATGGAAGATCACATGGAACTGCCCTGCAAGAAGTTTCCTTCGTTGTCGTGCCACTCGACGGTGAACGCGTGACAGGCACAGCCGGATCGAGGTCATGGCAACACGTGGCTGGAGGGAGCAACTCGCCGTCGAGCAGATTGCATCCCCATTTGACGCGCTTGGCGCCGGTGCATGTACTTCGCCATGATTGTTGCACAGGTTGGCGAAGCGGATGAGACGTCCGTCCTGCCTGTCCGACACGCTGGGGATCTCTCGAAAGGCCACTCCAAGTCCTGTGCGCCCATCTGAACATCAGCGCCTCATTGCTGCAATCAATGCCGACACCGTTGTCAGGGCATGTCCTTCGACCGACCGGTGCGCATGAACGACCCAATAGTCTGCGTTGGCGTGGTCTCCACCAACAAAACGCAGTAACCCTTGACAGCGAAACCGATTTGCACAATTATCGCTGATTGGGGCTTGTGAAACCTTAGTTCGTCAGGCGTCGGTTCTCAGAATGGGGCTGGAGTGCCTACATCCACACTTTCCAGTTAGCATTGGACAACGCAGTTGCGCCACGACGGATCCTCGGCATGACAGGAAGTTGGCGAAGGCTGTTGCGGCAAATGACGTGCCAATCATGTCGAAAATGAGACTGTTGCCACAACTTAGTCAGTGAGCGGTATTGAGAGTCTTTCATGCTGAATCAGTCGCTAATTCGTATGGCCAACAACGGCAGTGGCGAAACCGTGTCCGGCGAAAGTCCGGTTGTCGTGACGGATGCCGGACTGGAAACAATCAGACCGCGGATGTACAAGGTGTTGATACTCAACGACGACTTCACTCCAATGGAGTTCGTTGTTGAAGTGTTGAGGACGATATTCAGCATGCCGGAAACCAGAGCCACCCGCCTAATGCTTGCAATTCATCGGACCGGAATCGGCGTAGCCGGCGTGTTTACCCACGAAATCGCCGAAACCAAGGTCCACCATGTGCATGAGTTGGCCAGACAGCACGAACACCCCTTGCGGTGTCAACTTGAGGAGGAGTAGTCATCGACAAAGGCCTCTCCTGCCGTGATGGCGAGTTCGCATGCACGGCCCGACGTGGCTCCCGCGGCTGGCGTGGCTGCATTTGCCCAACTACAGCCTCGCAATGATTCTGTTCGGAGGCAGCAGTTCCTGGCGTCCAACGCCTTGCCAGTTCCTGGCGGCACATCGACATGGTCAATGGCAGTTGGCAACAGCGATCTCTCTTGACAACGGGCCTGGATAGGTAGCCGGGCGAATGTGCTATTCCGTCAGGGACAAGGGCGTCATTGTAACCGGTGCGGCAGCCGGAGTCGGGCTGGCAACGGCGAAGCTCTTCATGGAAAGCGGCGCCAGGGTGCTGGCCGCCGACATCAACCGCGACCGCCTGCACGATGAACTGGGCAGCAGACTTCCAAGGACTGCCAGCATGTTCACGGGCGATCTGAGGCAAAAGCTGACGCGCCACAACTTGATGTCGGCTGCATTGGCAGACATTGGCCGCCTAGACGTATTGGTGTGTGCAAGCCGCCAGATTATAGAATCCAAGGCCCAGGACTTCTCGACACAGTGCCTCGAAACCATGTTGGATCAAAACTTTCTGCTCCAATTCCACCTGGCCAAACTCGCCGCCAGGACGTTCATGGATCAGGCAGCGGACGAATCCGACCAAATGGCAGGCAACGCCGAATCCAACAAGCCAATTGGCACGATCATAAACCTCTCCTCAATTGCCGCGCAGCGCACGAGGCCGGGGTTGCTTGAATTCTCCATCAGCACTGCAGCGCTGGACCAGGTTACACGATCGCTCGCCGTTGCATTTGCGCGTCGTCGCATACGCGTGAACGGCGTTTCCTATGGAACGCTTCACAAGCCAAACTGGACCGACGTGTTCATCGATCTCAACCTTAGTTCCGATCATGAAGCTTCCGCGTCTGAAATAAAGCGGGCCATCCCGGTCGGCAGACTGGTGGAAGCCGATGAGGTTGCCCAGCTCGTGCGGTTCCTTGCCTCCGACGCAACGCCGTTCCTCACGGGGCAGGTAATCACGGTCGATGGCGGCCGCACACTGTTGGACAGTTCAACCATGCTTCGGTTCTGACGAACGGCGTCTTTCCCTTGCCAGGGAAATCCCAAACCGGGAAATGCCCGGCAGGCGTGGTTCAAGCTACTCGTCGCTGGTCAGACGGAATGTCTTGAGCTTCGATATCGTCGCCTGGTGGAGATTTGATTCCTCTCCGGAATCCGTGCCATCCGTTGACGTCGCAAATTGGTCTGACCGCTTCGCGCCAGCTCCGCTCGCACTGGCTCCCCGCGCTTCCGCCATTTTGATGGCCGCATCCAGATCAGTCTGTTGGCACAATCCGAGGACCACGGGGTCGGTGGGCTGTATGTTGCTCATGTTCCAGTGCGTGCGATTTCTGATTCGTTCGATGGTGTTTCGAGTTGTGCCAATGAGCTTGCAAATGCGGTAGTCGGTCAGTTCGGGATGAAACCTCAGCAACCAGGCAATGGCCGCGGGCTTGTCGTGCCGCCTTGACACGGGCGTGTAGGGAGATCCCCGGCGCATTCTCCCTTCCCTGATGACAGGATTGTCCTTCAACTTCAGTTCGTAGCTCGGATCCTTCTGACCCTTTTCGATTTCCTCCCTTTCAAGCTGATTTTTGGCGACCGGGTCGATGCCCACGATGTCCTTGGCGATCTCTTCGTTGGCGATGGCCTCCACCTCAAGAAGATGCAGGCCGCAGAATTTCGCAATTTGCTCAAATGTTAGGCTGGTGTTCGTAACCAGCCAAACTGCGGTCGCTTTCACCATGATCGGTTGCATGTTCAATTCTGTCCTCCGTGCTCGCAATTGCGGTGTGGCGTCAAAGTCCGGCCATCGTGGGCGGACTCAATCTCTGGCTGCTCAAATCCTCAGAACCAGCTTTCCCATGTGCTGGGACTTTTCCATGACCCGATGGGCATCGGCTGCGTCCTCAAGGTCATAGACCGAATCAATGACAGGGGCGATGCTGCGCTGCCGGAACAGTGGCCAAACCCTTTCGTACAGCTTTCCTGCAATCGAGCTCTTGGCAAGATCCGATTGCGGCCGCAAAGTGCTTCCCGTGATGGTCAGCCGGCGGAACATGACCTGGGCAAAGTTCAAGTTCACCTTGGACCCTGCGATGAATGCGATCTGCACGAGCCGGCCGTCATTTGCCAGAGCCCTTATGTTCCTGGGCAGATAGGGGCCGCCGACCATGTCCAGGACTACGTTCACGCCTCTCCCATCGGTGTGCGTCTTGACCACTTCGACAAAGTCCTCGGTTCGATAGTTGATTGCGACGTCGGCGCCAAGATGCCGGCAGAAATCGCATTTCCTGTCTGTGCCCGCAGTGGCGAACACCTGGGCGCCGAAATAGCATGCCAGTTGGATTGCTGTTGAGCCGATGCCGGAACTGCCGCCATGAACCAGGAAAGATTCGCCAGTCCTGAGCCTCCCACGCTCAAACACGTTCGACCAGACTGTGAAATGGGTCTCGCAGATTGCAGCCGCTTCGCGACTGTCCAGTTGTGCGGGGATTGGCAGGGCATGATTCTGGTGGGTCAGGGAATACTCTGCATATCCACCGCCGGGCAGAAGTGCGCAGACTCGGTCACCCACGTTCCATCTGGAAACATCCTTTCCGACGGCAACTACAACGCCGGCGGATTCGAGCCCCGGCAAGTCGCTTGCACCGTGAGGTGGGTCGTATGCGCCGGAACGCTGCAGAATGTCCGGACGATTTACGCCGGCAAATTCGTTGCGAATCAGGATTTGCCCCGGACCAGGCGCGGGCACCTCCCGGCGTGCCAGCTTGAGCACGTTCGGTCCGCCGGGTTCGCTGATTTCCACTACACGCATGGAGGTCGGCAAACTAGTCACGTGCTGTCCTCCCCTTCCAGCCAGGATACTCGTTTCGACTTGCCGCCGGCCGCGACATCCTCTCCATCACTCCTGCCATGCGATCAGTAACCGGCCGCAGAGCGCGGGATTCCCGCACTCTGGACTTGAACTGCTCGAATCTCATGACGTTCGCAATTCTTCGATCCACGAACTCTCTCGTGGCCACAAAGCCTTCACTCGAATCGCCAATCCAATACATGACGGTTGATCCGACAACTGCCGAGAGTGTTGCCCGCTTGGTGTACCAGTTTCCGTCTGTGGAAGTGTCGCCAAGCGCATTCCAAATCAGGTCAGCTGTTCCCCACAAGAGCCTTCCACCGAGAATGGAGTTGTTTGGCAGACTGAACAAGGCCGTCGACCTCCTTACGACCAGCTGATGTTCGCCGACGAGGGACATGCGCAACCAAACCGCCTCGGCAATTCGCTCGCTGTACCTGGTCTGAGAGAAGTCCTGTCGCAGCAACTGCCTCTCCATCTTGCGATCGCCCCACAGGTGAAACTCCGCCGCAATATCCCGTGCTCCTCCCGGGACTATCTCCAATGCCGTCCGCAAGTCAATTCCCAGATCTTCGGCAGCGCTCGACACGCACTTGTCGCTCCACCCCTCGAACGGAACGTGGCCAAGAGCTGCAACCATGAGATCATGCCGAAGATTGCGCACGTTCTCTTCGTGGCTGCCAGTTGTGTGAGCGTTCATGAAATCAACCAACTTCGTGCGACCAGAGGCGGTTCGCGCAATGCATCCCAATCTGGCCCTCGGGGACTTTGCGGTCAATATATCACTTGGTTCTGTGAATCAGTAGCTGTGCGCGCCAATTGAGCAATGCGCCTCGAATCATTCCGCCGACTTTCATCTCGCCCAACCCGACGAGACTGACTACACGGAAAGGATTCTCCCTTTCGAACGCCTTCGGCTTGCGACCGCTTGTTGCCACACCGCCATGTTTGCCGGAAATGACCGGCATTGCAATGGGATTCTGCAGGGGAAGGCAACTGCATAGTGCAACGATTTTGATTGATTCCTTCCCCGTACATGGCCATGGAGTCCCGCGCCCTGCCCGGGACGGCCACCTGCGACATGCAACCCTTGTTGAGATTCCTGCCAGCGTGATTAAAGTGGCTGTTGTCTGAAGCGTCGAATTCGATCAGTCCTGCAACCATGGATCGAGATCCCATGCAGTTAAGCTTCCGCCCGAAACTTGTTGCGGGCAACGCGAATCTTCGATTGGCGAAGCAAATTTCCAGTTCCATGTCGGCACAACACAGTCAGAAAATCGAACTCGTGCCTGCCCGCGTCGAACGCTTCAACGATCAGGAGGTCTTCGTCGAGATCTATGAAAATGTCCGTGGCGAGGACATGTTCATCATCCAGTCGACCTCCAAGCCCGCCAATGACCACCTCATGGAGTTGCTGATCATTGCCGATGCGCTGCGCCGCTCGTCGGCATCACGCATCACGGCGGTGATACCGTATTTCGGCTACGCCCGGCAGGACCGCCGCACAAAGGCCAGAACGCCGATTTCGGCCAAACTTGTCGCAAACCTCATCGTCAAGTCAGGAATCGACCGTGTGTTGACCATGGATCTGCATTCGGCGCAGGTTCAGGGCTTCTTCGACATCCCGGTCGACAATCTCTACGCTTCGCCCCTGTTCGAACTGGACATAAAGAGGCGGTTTGCGGGCCAGGAACACAATCTCGTCGTTGTATCGCCCGACGTCGGCGGCGTTGGGCGAGCTCGCGAGCTGGCACAGCGCATTGGAATTGATCTGGCCGTCGTTGACAAGAGGCGGGATGCACCCGGAGTCGTGTCGGCCATGTCGATCATCGGCGGCGTCGAAGGCCGCTGCTGCATTCTCGTCGACGACATTTGCGATTCGGCTGGAACGCTTTGCAAGGCCGCCGAATTGCTGGAAGGCAATGGCGCAGGAGAAATCCACGCGTACCTTACACACGGTGTCATGTCCGACAAGGCAGTCAGGCGAATTGAGGAGTCGGATCTCACCAGCGTCGTCGTTACAGATACGATAAAGCCAAGTTCATCCGTCGAGGCATCGTCCAAGGTGAACATCTGTCCAACGGCGCCTCTGTTTGCCAGGGCAATCTTGAACATAGCCAGCGGCACTTCGGTCTCCAGCCTGTTCGAATCCAGCAACATCCGATGGCTGTTCAGGGGCAAGCCAGCGCCATTGCTGGCGATCGAAAACGACCGCTTCCAATAGTCGGAGCGACAAGTCCGTTCCACAGCAGTGCAAGGGGATGCGTCCCGCAGGGACGTCCTGGACACTGCAGTTCTTGCGAACGCCGATTCGAGACTCCGTGTGCATTCGTGCATTCGGCCAGGCATTGCAGACCGATTCGCAGGCGCATGCGCTTTCGGTCTCAGGAGGCATTCCATTGCCAGTGTAGCGACACAAGCTTTCGAACTCTGTCGATGGAACCCTGCCATGCCGCATTGCGACAGCCTCGATCCCGCATGTGAACTTTCTCGCCGCTCGGCGGCGTGGCTGGGACGCCTGCATGGCCACAAATTCGACTTGGTGAGCTGACCTCATCCCACCTTGAAGAGGACGTCAGGCATTCAGACTGCGGGAAACGCCGGGAACGGCGTGCGTCGTGCAGAATGCCTGATTGATGGTTCGAATCATCCGAAGGTGGGGCGGTACGCTCCAGCGGGCTGCCCTGAGGGCTCCTGCGAGGGATCGCTGGGCGGGCTGCAACAAGCGGCGCAACTGGACGAGATCAATCATGGCTGGGCAGGCCGAATCACGCCTAACCCCAATTGCGGTCCTTGTTGGAATGGCATTGGTCGGAGCGTGACTGAATTCCACCTGCCATCAGAGAAGTCCAGACGCTGCACCAATCTCCGTCAGCGACCGAGCAAGCCACGAAGCGCCTTCGTTTCAGCCAGCCGCCTTTCCGCAATGTCAAGACTACTTCCCTCTTTCCCGTCGAGGGCAGCCTCGGCCTTGGCTTCAAGCTTCTCGATCACTTCGTCCGTGACTTCGTCGACGCTGTACGCTTCCTCCGCAAGCACCGTGACGTTTTCTCCGGTGACTTCCACGAATCCGCCAGTGACAACAACCTTGATCTCGGTGTCGTCCGACACAGCCCGCACGATTCCCGGCCGCAGACTTGTCATCAACGCGGCATGCTGCGGCATGGCGGTCATGTCTCCTTCGGTGCCTGGGATGTCCACGGCGTTGGCCTTGACCGAGGCAAGGCTGCGTTCCGGCGATACCAAGTCGAACTGCATGGTCATGGGAATGCTCCGATTGCTGCCTGTTAGAGCGCCTCCGCCGCGAGCCGGTGCGCCTTTCTCTCGACTTCCTCCAGGCCGCCAACCATGTAGAACGCCGCTTCCGGGAACTGGTCGCACTCACCGGCAACAACACGTCTGAAACTGTCAATCGTGTCGCTCAATTCAACCTGCACGCCATCGGTTCCGGTGAACACCGCCGCGACATCGAATGGTTGTGACAGGAAGCGCTGCAGCTTTCGAGCCCTGGAGACCGTGATCTTGTCCTCCTCCGACAGCTCGTCCATGCCCAGAATCGCGATGATGTCCTGCAGGGACTTGTAGCGCTGCAATATGCCCTGCACATCCCTCGCGACCTTGTAGTGTTCGTCGCCCACAACTTCCGGGTCCAAGATGCGAGACGTTGAATCCAGAGGGTCCACCGCTGGATAAATGCCGAGTTCGGAAATGCCGCGGGAAAGCACGGTCGTGGCGTCCAGGTGAGCAAAGGAAGTGGCGGGCGCCGGGTCCGTCAAATCGTCGGCAGGGACATAGATCGCCTGCACGGACGTGATTGAACCTTCCCGCGTCGAGGTGATCCTTTCCTGGAGGGCTCCCATGTCGGTTGCCAGCGTAGGCTGGTAGCCGACCGCCGAGGGAATGCGGCCCAGCAGCGCCGACACTTCGGAGCCTGCCTGCGTGAATCTAAATATGTTGTCGACGAAGAACAGAACATCGGTCCCCGACTGGTCCCGGAATTGTTCGGCCAAGGTCAATCCCGTCAAGCCTACGCGTGCGCGGGCCCCGGGCGGTTCGTTCATTTGTCCGTAAACCAGGGAAACCTTCGATTCGACCAGGTCGTTGATGTTGATGACACCGGATTCGATGAATTCATGGTACAGGTCGTTGCCCTCGCGTGTGCGCTCTCCGACACCGGCGAATACCGAGAAGCCCGCATGCACCTTTGCGATGTTGTTTATCAGTTCCTGAATCAGGACTGTCTTGCCAACGCCCGCTCCGCCAAACAGTCCGATCTTGCCGCCCTTGGCGTAGGGCGCCAGCAAGTCGACAACCTTGATGCCGGTCACCAGCACCTCGGTTTCCGTCGCCTGCACGGCGTAGGCTGGCGCGGGGCGATGTATGGCGCGGAACTCGCTGGCTTCCACCCTGCCCTTCTCATCGACCGGATCGCCCACAACATTGATTATCCGGCCCAATGTTTGGTTGCCCACCGGAACCATTATCGGCGTGCCGGTATCGGTCACCGGATGACCTCTGACCAACCCTTCGGTCGAGTCCATGGCAATCGTGCGAACCGTGTTTTCGCCGAGGTGCTGCGCAACCTCGAGCACAAGACGCTTTCCGCGGTTTCTTGTTTCCAGAGCGTTGAGAATCTCCGGCAGTTCACTGTCAAACTTAACATCGACGACCGCACCAATCACCTGTGTGATTCGGCCAGTGTTTCCCTGCCCGGAATTCCCCCGCCCAGTGGCGCCTGCGCTTTCCATTGCAATCTCCGCGATTCTAGAGTGCTTCCGCACCGGATATTATTTCAATCAGTTCCTTGGTGATCGCCGCCTGTCGGGAGCGATTGTAGACGATCGTCAACTTGTCGATCATCTCACCGGCGTTGCGTGTGGCGTTGTCCATGGCCGACATGCGAGCGCCCTGCTCGGACGCCGCATTCTCGAGCAGCGCCGAGTACACCTGGTTGGTGATGGCTCGAGGCAGCAATTCGATCAGCAGTTCCTGTTCGTCCGGCTCAAACTCGTAGAAGACGCCACCCGCGGATTCGTCGTCATCCTCCTCCCCCACGGGAATCGGAATGAGCTGCATTGCGGTTGGTATCTGGGTGATGACCGTCTTGAACCTGCTGTAGAAGAGCGTTGCCTGATCAAACTCCCCCTGATCGTAGGAATTCAGTATGTCCGCGGCAACTTCCTTTATTCGCCGATATTCGATGCTTTTCATCCCCGACAGATCGACATGTCCAACGAGCCTGGATTCGAACTCCCGCTGCAACTGCTCCCGGCCTTTCCTGCCAATGGTCAGCATTCTCACGGTCTTGCCGTCGGCAATCAATTCACGTGCCCGGATCCTCGCCAGCTTCACGATCGAAGAGTTGAAGCTTCCGCACAGGCCGCGTTCCGCAGTCGCCACGATCAGCAAATGAGACTTGTCGCTGCCCGTTCCGGTCAGCACTCTCGGCGCCGACTCCGCCCCAGCCGCAGCCCGAGCCAGATTGGCGACGACGGCTCTCATGTGTTGACTGTAGGGGCGTGCGCTCACTGCGGCGTTCTGTGCGCGGCGCAGCTTGGCGGCGGCGACCATCTGCATCGCCTTGGTGATCTTGCGCGTCGACTTGACACTTTCGATCCGCAGCTTGAGATCCTTCAGGCTCGGCATCGCTCAAATCCCGGGCAGCCGGCTTCAGACGAAGGTTTTCGCGAACGGAGCGATGGCCTGGTCAATGGCATCCTTGAGCTCACCTTTGACCGGCCTGTCGTTGTTCGTTATGTCGGCAAGGAGGCTGCCGCAGTTGGCCCGCAGGTAGCTTACCAGTCCCCGTTCAAAGCGCACCACGTCCGTGATTTCGAGAGCGTCCAGGTACCCGGCGGTGCCCGAATAGATCACGCAGACGATTTCGGCGTTGGTTAGCGGCGAGTACTGCGGCTGCTTCATCAATTCGGTCAAGCGCGAACCGCGATTGAGCAGTCGCTGCGTTGCCGCGTCCAGGTCCGATCCAAACTGAGCGAAGGCGGCCATTTCCCGGTACTGAGCCAACTCGAGCTTGATCGTTCCGGCCACCGACTTCATGGCCTTTGTTTGCGCAGAGGAGCCAACTCTGGACACGCTCAGACCAGTGTTCACGGCTGGTCTGACGCCTTGGTAGAACAACTCTGTTTCCAAAAAGATCTGCCCGTCGGTGATCGAAATCACGTTTGTTGGGATGTACGCGGAAAGGTCGCCTGCCTGGGTTTCGATGATCGGCAGCGCCGTCAGCGACCCAGCCCCAAAGTCGGGGTTCATTTTGGCGGCGCGTTCCAACAGCCGTGAATGCAGGTAAAAGACATCGCCCGGGTAGGCCTCGCGGCCGGGAGGCCGCCTCAACAGCAGCGACATCTGCCGATATGCCACCGCCTGTTTTGACAGATCGTCGTAAATTATCAGCGCATGACGGCCATTGTCCCGGAAAAACTCGGCCATGGCCGTCGCAGCGTAGGGAGCCAGAAACTGCATTGGCGCCGGGTCGGAGGCGGTGGCGGCAACGATAATGCAGTAGTCGAGCGCATTGTTCTCCTCCAGACGCTTGACGAGCTGGGCTACCGTAGATCGCTTTTGTCCGACAGCCACATAGACGCAGTAGAGCTTCTTCGATTCGTCATCGCCGGCCTCGTCGTTGTACGACTTCTGATTCAGTATGGTGTCCAGAACGAGCGCGGTCTTCCCCGTCTGCCGGTCTCCAATGATCAACTCGCGCTGACCCCGCCCTATCGGAATCATTGCGTCCACCGACTTCAGTCCCGTGGCCATCGGCTCATGGACCGAACGTCTCGGTATTATCCCCGGAGCCTTTACGTCGGCCACGGCCCGAAGTTCGGTTTCGATTGGCCCTCGGTTGTCGATTGGATCGCCAAGGGCATCTACAACCCGCCCCAGCAGTGCGTCGCCCACCGGAACATCGACAATCTCCTCGGTGCGCTTGACGGTGTCGCCTTCCTTGATGTCGCGGTCGTCGCCGAAGACCACAATGCCTACGTTGTCAACCTCAAGATTCAGCGCCATGCCGCGAATTCCGCCTGGGAACTCGACCATTTCCCCGGCCTGGATGTTGTCCAAGCCGAATGCGCGCGCGATTCCGTCGCCAACACTCAGAACACGTCCAACTTCCGCTACCTCGGCCTCCTGGCCAAAATTTCTGATCTGATCTTTCAGAATGGCGGAAATTTCCGCAGCCTGAATGCCCATCTATCCAACCTCTTGCATGGTTTTCTTCAATCGTTGCAGTTTCGACTGCATCGAATCGTCGATCATTCGCGACCCCACTCGTGCTTTCAATCCGCCAATCAGATCGGGATCCACCGTCAGTTCAAGGATGATTCTCTGATCGACCTTGCTCTGCAACACCTTCGTCACATTTTCGACTTCGGCGTCGGTCAATGGCCGTGCGGACACCACTTCGGCGGGAACGACCCCATTGTAATTGTCGATCATCGTTGCCAGCTGGTCCAGCAACCAAGGCAACGCAAACAGCCGACGCTTCATTGCCATCAGACCCAACGTGTTGGCCAGATAGCGCCCCAGCTCCATGCGCCGCGCGATCCTGGCCATCGCACCGGCAACTTCGACACGATCGAAAGCCGGGGACTTGATAAGGGCGCTCAAGTCGGCGCTTTCCGCAAGCGCCTTGCGCAGCGCTGCAACATCGACCTCCAGCTGGTCAACCGAACCGGAGTCCCTGACCAACTCAAAAAGAGCGGTGGCAAACCTTGAGGCTATTCCTGCCGAGAGTGACGCTTCTTCAGCCAATCCCTACCTCGTTTCCATCTGAACTGCGGACATTCGAGAAACCGCGGGTTCGATTCAGTCACGGCTTCACTTTGGCCAATCGTAGACTGGCAGTGGCAGCACATCGACCGGACCGCGCCAATGCAAGGTCGCAGCCGCAGACTGCCGCCTCAACAACTGGCCATATAAATTTCAGCGGCAACAACATCAAGTGGACTCCTGGATTGAGCCGTTGACGATGGCCGCCGTCCCTCAACTTCATTTCCACGCAGCAAATGTCAATCCGCTAGTGGCTTCGAGCACAACAAAGGCATGCAACCGAAGGTCAACAGCAGACGTTTCCGGCAAAGCGAGACCTTCGCAAAATGTCGATTTGATCCCGCCACAGAGCCGCGCCGGCGACCAATGTCGGCGCAGGTCAACCTTGTCCGTCAAGCGACAGAGCCGCGATCGCAGCCTCGTGCCGCAAGGCAAGCCTTTCCGCATCGCAGTTCCGGCGTCACCGGCCGGATGCCGGCTCCGGCTTTGGCGTTCCCACGCGCTGCAACAGTTCAAATCCACTTTGAACCGCCTTTCCCAAGCCAGGCCTCAGCTTGGCGAACACCCGCTTCCGAGCTTCCAGAATGCTCACGCCGCCAACATACCTGGCAACCGGCAGGTTGCCCAACTGATCCAGGCGCTGCGCCTTTTCGAGGTGCCTCCCGTAGATTTCAGGAGGCGAAAAGAGCGATGCGCGGGTGGCCGTCAACTCGAAGCGAGACTCCTCCAACAGTTTTTTCACGCCGGCCACAGTGAAGGCATTTCCCGCCCCGAATGGTGTCGAGGGGCTTCTCGCCCACAGTCCTGTCCGGTTGGCAACCACAATCGCGATCCTGCCCTCGGGCGCCAGCACTCTCCAGCACTCCTTCATGAATCCGGATGGATTGCTGGACATTTCAAGTCCATGGACAACAACCATGCGTTCGGCAAACGAAGTGGGAAGCGGCCAAAGCATCTCGGTAACCACGACCGTGCTCAAAACCATCGCTGGATGGATTTCCGGCGGCGGCTGGCTGCAGGGAAGCAAGTTCACAATTCTGGAATTGCACGTGTCGACCGCCGACAGCACTGGCCCGGCATACCCGACTCCGACAATGTCATACCGCCGCAGGTCGGGCCACATCTTTCCAATTTCATGTCCCAGCGCCTTCCTTACGTGGCAACCGAGTTCGGATTCGTGGTAGAAATGTTCAAGGCTTTCGACAGTTACACTCATATCGGGCATTATGGTCGGTAACAGTCCTGTTGAAAACTCCTGAAAGAGCAAGTGCCTGATGCCGTTGTTGCACAGCGCACATGGTGGCTGCACGAACTGGTTCCTGCGGTCGAACGAAGCACATTGCCCAACATGCCCGCCATATATCACGTTGACGGGCAAATTGCATGCTTCAATTCGCCCGCTTGCCCTGCTTCCATGTGGAATCGCCTCCAACCCGGGCTTGAATTGACGAATTCCATTGGGGCGGATCCAGCCTCAGACCCGACTTGGGCAGGAACGCCCAAGGCTCGCTTTGCATGATTCGGCAGATCACTCGTTTCCGACGCAATTCGGGAGTCAATGGAACGTCAGGCCAAGGCTCGAAACGCATTGATAAACCGCGTGCGTTCTCCTATGTAGATTTTGGTCCTGTCATGTAAAGTTGCGTGTCGGCATGGCCAGAATTTCAGGTGCAGGTCGTTCAACTGCCGGATTTCGGTCAACCGCTTCCGCAGGAAGCTTCGCGTGCCGACAGTCCGGACAAATGGCCCACCGGCATAGGAGGCTGTCATGATACTGGCAAACCAAGATTTGATTCGGCCCAATGGCAGTTCAAATGCCAGGTACGCTGTTCCGTTCAGCGAATGCAGGTAGATCGGTGACGTCCTCGATCGCATTGATTTTCCGGTCGACGGCCCAAGTCTTCAGCAGCAGGAAATCACAATGATCACGGAGAGCTTGCAGAGCGCCTTTGAATCGGCACAGCACCTTTCGTTGCAACGCAAATCCAGCCACGTAAGGCTTGAATTCCTGTTGCTGGCGCTTACCGAGGAAAAGGATGCACGCCATGCCATATTGGCCTGTGGCGGCGACCCGGACTACATCGCAGGAAAGCTGCACGCGCACCTCAAGGAGGCGACGGCCAACGGCGAGGTTAAGGATGACAGGCTGGCAACGGAAATTGAACCTGACCTGACGACTCGGGCGATTCTGGAACAAGCCACTTCTCACGTCATGACCCATCGCGGGCGTGACAGCGTAACCGGCGCCGATGTTCTCATGGCAATTGTGCACAGGCCGGCGGAAGTTGAAACCAACCTGGCGCGCGAGCTGTTGCACACTTCAGGCGTTACCCCGTTTGCACTGAAGAGATTTCTGTCGCACGGCGACGCCGTCGACGACGAGTACAAGATCGATAGGCAGATTCGCGGGTCCGCCTCCGGTCAAACGGCCCTGCCGCTTTCCGCCTCGCTTATGGAGGCCATTTCCAGCGTGCTGCACAACGAACCGCGGCCTGGGCCGGGCCATGGATACTTTACGCTCGACCATGTGCTGCTTGTGCTCCTGAAGGACGAGGAGGCCTGCAATGCGCTTCGAACCTGCGGGGCCGATCTTTCCGCGATTGAGCAGCTGGCGCGGAAGAGCATTCGAATCGCCACCGCCCATGAAAATGGCGCCGGAATGACCGACGAAGCACAATTGGGCGACACCGCGTCCGACAATGTGCAGCCGTTCGTGGCAACGGTCGCCGTCACCAAGGTATTGAAGCGTGCGACGGAACTCGCAATGGACTCCAAGGGCAACGACCAGGTCTCGGGCTTGCACATCCTCACTGCCCTTTGTGAAGAGCGCGAAAGCCACGCGGCAAAGATACTTGGCCACGCCGGCCTGACGGCCAAGACATTGCACCGCAATTCGTCCTCGCGCGCTTCCCCAGTGAAAGATCAGGACGAGGCATCTTCGGAGAAACCGAAAGCGCTCGGCGCCTATTGCCGAAACCTCAACGAACTGGCTCGTGAAGGCAAGTTCGATCCACTCATTGGAAGAGAGGATGAAGTTCGAAGGTGCTTCCAGGCTCTGCTGAGGCGCAACAAGAACAATCCAATGCTGGTCGGCGATCCTGGAGTTGGCAAGACGGCGATTGTCGAGGGAATCGCCGGGCTCGTTGTTGAAGGACAGGTACCGGAGCAAATGAGCGCCCTTGAGCTGTATGCTCTCGACATGGGCGAGATTGTCGCAGGCACCAAGTACAGGGGCGAATTCGAAGAGCGTCTCACAATGATCGTGAAGGAAATCCAGCAGCTTCCGGACGCTGTCCTGTGTGTTGACGAAGTTCACACCGTGGTGGGCGCCGGATCCACCAGCGGCAGTTCGATGGACGCCTCCAACATCCTCAAGCCCAGCTTGCAGGATGGGTCGCTGCGCTGCATCGGTTCGACAACACACAGAGACTACAAGCGATACCTCGAGAAGGACCGGGCTCTGGCACGCAGGTTTCAGAAAATTGAAGTCAGAGAGCCGTCCATGGAGGAAACCGTCAAGATCCTGATGGGCTTGCGGGACCGCCTGGGCCACCATCACAACGTGCGCTTCACGAATTCCGCTCTGATGCGTGCCGTGGAGCTCGCCGACAGGTATGTCAGCGACCGCAACTTTCCCGACAAGGCCATCGACATAATCGACGAGGCCGGCGCGACGAACCAGTTGCAGCCCCAATGGCGGCGGAAGAAGTCAATTCGCATCGGAGAGATCGAAGATGTCGTAGCCACAATGGCAAGAATTCCGCCGCGCCAGCTTTCGTCAACCGATGCCGTAGTCCTCGTTGACCTTGAGGAGTCGCTGAAGCAGGTCGTGTTCGGTCAGGACACGGCCATTGAGGCCGTTTCCGGCGCCGTGAAGCTTAGTCGGGCCGGACTGCGGGAACCCGGCAAGCCCATGGGTTCCTATTTGTTTTCCGGGCCGACCGGTGTTGGAAAGACCGAAGTGGCCCGTCAGCTGGCAGCGGAGTTGAACTGCAAGCTGTTGCGCTTTGACATGTCCGAATTCATGGAGAAGCATTCGGTGTCAAGACTGATTGGCGCGCCGCCGGGATACATTGGATTTGATCAGGGCGGCCTGCTGACCGACGGGGTCGACGAGAACCCGTACTGCATCGTGCTGCTCGACGAAATTGAAAAGGCACACCCAGACGTGGTCAACATCCTTCTTCAGGTAATGGACTACGGCAAGCTCACGGACCATAGCGGTCGCACCGTCGACTTCCGCAACGCCATCATCATCATGACCACCAATGCAGGCGCGGTCGAGCAGGCCAGATCAGCGCTTGGATTTGGCAAGCAGCGACGCTCTGGTGAGGATGCCAAGGCAATAGAACGCACATTTTCGCCGGAGTTTCGAAATCGCCTCGATGCCATGATCGGCTTTGACCCGCTTTCACGGGAGACAATCATCAAGGTTGTCGGCAAGTTCGTCGGTGAAATGGAAGCGCAGCTTGCTGAAAGGAACGTCAAGATTGATTTGACCGATGAGGCTGCGAACTGGCTTGCCAACCGGGGATATGACGACGTCATGGGCGCGCGGCCAATGGCGAGACTGATTCAGGAAACAATCAAGCGACCACTGGCGGACATGATTCTGTTTGGCGATCTAAGGAAGGGCGGAATTGCGCGTGTGTTCGTCTCCGACGACCAACTGGCGGTGGAGATTGTCGACTCGACGCCAAAGAGGCTGGAAAACAAGCGCGTGCCGCTAATTCCGAAGCCATAGTCAAGCAAGGTTGCCCATCCGGTCGACGCTCTTCTGTCGGAGGCAGGGGAGGCGGCGAAGCGCCACCTCCCGTCTGCTTGGTTCATTGGCAGGGGATTTCAGATTCAGTCACTGACTTCCGGAAGCGCCATTCCCGAAGGGCTTGGCAAGTTTGGCGGAAGCCCTTTGCGACCGCTGAACAACCTCTGCATAGGCGAACATGTTCTCGGTGGCAGCCTCCATGGACTTGGAGGCAAAGTTTTGGAACGCTTCGGCGTAATTTGCCGAAGTGTCGCGAGCGGATGACAGATCCTTGAGGTTCTCCAAGGATGACTTGGCCCACTTTTCACTGATGGCAGCCGTCTCCGAAGCAGCGGTCAGCGAAATCTTGGTAGCCGATTCCACTGCGCCGGCAGACTCTTTCACGGCAGCGCTCCAATTGGTCCAAGGCGCCATGAAGGGTGTCGGCAGTTTCTGCCAGAATTCGTTGATTTCGTCGATCTTGTACATTTTCCTTCTCCCCGCATAAGGCAATTGTTGGTGTTGAAGGCAATGTAATGCTGCGCTGCAGCATTTCAAGGGATTTATGCCGCAGTGCAGCATTTTTTCAGTCGGGAGTTGATCCAGCTTGGCTTGTCCGGAGGCAGGCTCGCTTGCTGAACACCACTGGTTGGGCTCCTCCTCCCAATGGGACTCTCAAGGATTCGGAGACGGAGTGCTGCATCCTGGCACGCTTGACAATCGGCGGGACTGGCTACAATCGAATTCACAGGGCCTGCCCGGCCCTGTTCTCTTGGGGAATGATGAGACGGCAGCAACCGGCTTCATGGATGGCAACAAGCGATCCTGCATTTCGCGAGACATGCCCACATTGGAAGCGGAAAGGTTCAATGAAGATAACCTGGTATGGCCATGCCTGTTTCGCAATCGAATCGAGTGACGGCATTCGAGTGTTCACCGACCCCTACGATCCTGAAACGAGCGGCTTCAAGCCGTACAGGCACTCGGCCGACCTGATCATAAAGTCCAGCAGCGACGACGACTTTCACGACAATGATCACCTCGTGCCAAAGCGGGCCGGAGCGACGGTAATCGACGCGCTTGAGCTTGCTGAGAACTCCGGCGCGACAACCTCACATCGAATCCCCGTCCGCGCGATCGACTGCCTTGAACATCTGGACCACCGGGATGGCAATCCTGAGAGGAATGCGATGTACAGGTTCGTTGTGGACGGAATCTCCATCGGGCACATGGGCGACATGGGAAATGACTTTTCCGACGAGCACCTGGACTTTTTCGCGGATGTCGACATCCTGCTCAGCCTTGCCGGAGGATTCCCGGTAATATCCATGGAAGTGTTGGCCAAAGTTGTCGCATCCGTGCGTCCCAGGCTTGTCATTCCGATGCACTTTCGGACTTTGTGCTTCAAGCCGGCAAACATGCATTTCGTGACCGAGTTCCTGAAGCTGTTCGACGCCAGCGATGTCGATTTCGCCGCCAGGCCATCGGTCGAACTCGACAGGGACGAATTGCCCGAACCTACGAGAGCGCTCGTTCTCTCCTATGTCTGATGCCTGTCGAAAGAGGCGCGGCGGCAATGAAGAGGATAGATTTCAGTGAGCCACGCATAGTCGGAGTGCCGGGAGAACAGGCACTGTGAAGGTTCACGTGCAATCCGAAAGGAATGCCTGATGACAGACATCCAGCTCTATGGCAGAGTCAACTTGAACTCGATTCTGCGGTTTCTGGATCTTCCGGCTTGACTCTTGTTGGACTCGACAGGTTGGTATTCGCTGAATGCTGTGGCTGCCAACCGTTCGGCGGGAAACCCAACAACTTCAGTCAAGTATTTCACCACTGAGAGTGCCCGAGCTTGGCTAAGCTCCCAATTGTCCGCGAATTCGGCTCCAGGAAGCAGCTGCCGGTCATCGGTATGTCCGGCGACGCCCAGAACCCATTCTGCATTGTCAGGGAATTCCTGACCGATTCTTAGAATTCGTTCAGCAACCTCGGTGATTTCATGCCTGCCTTCTTCCGACAGATTCGCCTCGCCGGGATTGAACAAGACCTCGGAGGAAAACACGAACCTGTCGTCGACAATCCTGACGCCTTCATGGCCTTCAACCAAGTGCCTCAACTCTTCGAGAAACCGCGAGCGAAACTTTCGCAGTTTTGCGGCTTCGGACTCAAGCTCCATTCTCAGGCGCAATTCAGTCGCAGCCCTTTCGGCCAGCGCCGCGTTCAAGTCTTCGCCCAGATTGACAATCTTGGCATCCCTTTCTTCAATGTCGGATTTTTGCCGCTCAAGCGTTGCGTTGAGGGCAGCCAATTCATCGCGCAATGTTTGAACACCCTTGCTCAGGCCTTGGATGGTTGACTGAGTTTCGAGGTTTGCGTCAGCCTCAAGACTTAGCTCACTCTTCAACTCTGCCAGTTGAGCTTCCAGCTGTGCCTTGGATCCCTGCAAGACTTCGATGGTCTGAAGCCGGGCAGCCAATTCATCGCGCAATGTTTGAACACCCTTGCTCAGGCCTTGGATGGTTGACTGAGTTTCGAGGTGTGCGTCAGCCTCAAGACTTAGCTCACTTTTCAACTCTGCCAGTTGAGCTTCCAGTTGCAACCTGGATCCCTGCAAGACTTCGATGGTCTGAAGCTGGGCAGCCACGTCATTGCGCAACGATTGAATTTCCTTGTTCAGGCCTTCGATGGTTGACTGGCTTTCGAGGTTTGCGTCGACCTCAAGACTTAGCTGGCTT
>JAPOOS010000280.1 GCA_026713305.1 Paracoccaceae bacterium | reverse complement strand
CGGCCATATGCCGCCGATTGGCCGCATATGAGAGGCGATGCGGCTCGACATCGGCATGCCAGGGCCGAATGGCATGCATTGGACCAACTGACCATCAACACAAACTGCGGAGCTTGACCGCGCCATGAAGTTCCTAAAGACAGCATCCACAGAACCCGTGGCGCAGACTCCTAGCAGGTCAATGAGCGCCCCGAGCCAGTTGGCTGCGGCACCTAAAGCCAAAATACCGAGACCGGCTATGGTTGCGAGCGCCCCAAACCCACGACTTGGTTGGCAGGTCTCCTATCCTCACCTTCATCTCATTTACGGCACCTGCCAGAT
Source organism: Paracoccaceae bacterium (assembly GCA_026713305.1). GTDB lineage: Bacteria > Pseudomonadota > Alphaproteobacteria > Rhodobacterales > Rhodobacteraceae > MPNP01. The sequence goes on along the minus strand of JAPOOS010000280.1, from coordinate 3,907 downwards.
CCCAAGGATCTCGGTGTAGCTTCAGGATGTCACCGGAAAAACTCGTCTGCTTCTTTCTCTGCTTGGGGAGTTTCCGGTTGCTTTAGCTCTGCCAGCTTGTCTTCGAGGATCCAAATCTGCGTGGCCCTCTCGTCGCTCATTCGGCGACGAGCTTCGAGGCGTAGTGTTCTTGAATGAGGGGGGTGGGAATCACGGCATTACCGAGGCCGTGTTTCCGGACCGTAATGTCCCAAGGGCTGCCCTCCTCGTGGGCCATGGCGGACAGTTGGACCGCAGTGAAACGGCGGTACCCCCGTTCCACGACATCCACCATTTCGCGCTGGTCGTCACTCATGTCTTCTTCGCGGGACTTGGCGGGAAGATTGATATGGAATCCCCCAAACGGCCTATACCGATGGTAGATCGCAGGGATCACAGGGCCATATTTCCACGCTTCAACGGCTTCCTGGATCAAGGGTGTCCCGTAGAGTCCCAGAGTCCACCCGTGCGCAATGTAGACAAGCTTCACGAGATGGAGGGAGGTCGTTGGCTCTCCCTCCTCCGTTCTCAACCAACGAAAATGCTCCGCCACTACTCGGGCGGGCACAGCCGTATCCACTGCTCTCGGGGCCGCTGTCGCCGCATTCATCGTACACCTCCTGTTGGGGCCTGCCATTGTGGGCCGTCCGCCCAGACTGCGCAACCCCGGGACTGGACACTCAGTGTCGTAGCACAGTGATTTTCGCGGTTTGAGATCGGTGGGGGAACATCTCGGCCAGATCGAGTAGCGAGCTTCCCTTCCGGTGGCTCTTTCCAAGGCCCAGAGCCGTTCATTCCTGTCCTCCTGTCGGGAGTTTCCATGCCTTCAAGCTAGCGGGAACCCGGTCTATGTCAAGTCACGCAATCCCCATCCCCTTCAAGAAGTTGCCACAGTGAGAGGCTGGCCATGTACAACCCACACTTGAACAGTTGCAGGCGTTTGCACGCGCAGTCCATATACCCTTCGGCTACCTGTTCCTCACGGAGCCGCCGGACGAGACCGTGCCCATTCCGGACTTTCGAACCCTTGACAGTCAGTCGGCAAGGCGACCAAGTCCCAATTTGCTGGACACAATCTATGACTGCCAAGAGCGTCAGGATTGGTACCGGGAGTTTGCGCGCAGTTCCGGCGCACTCCGCCTTGATTTCGTCGGGAGCATATCGCTGGAGGACTCTCCTGAAACTGTGGCGCTCCTCATTCGAACCAGTTTGGGTGTTGACCTTCCTGCTCAACGGAAGCGTCCGCATACAGATGACCTGCTGCGCTCGATTGCTCAATGGGCCAACAAGAATGGCATTCCCGACAGGAAGACGCTTGAAGCGGAGGCCGCGGCTTGGGAGAAACGGAGAAATGAAGAAAAGGGACGGACAAGCTGGATGTTCACCGTCGACAAGGCCAGGGACAAAATGGGCAAAGACTATCCCACACCCAAAGCCTCCAAACCGCAATCCAGAGATTCAGAACCACCGTGAAGCAACACTATTTGCCTTGACGATCCGGGCAGCGTTGTCGATTCAGGAACTCCCGGCGTTGCTTGCGGCTGCCGGCAAACGGGTACAATAACCGCCGTTGTCGTCCCATAGACGGCAGAATGTCTTTGTTTTTGAAGTCAGCACGGAGATCGTCGTCATTTGAGCAAAGAACTTTGGCATTGCTTGCAAGCGCCAATGACAAGATATGCGAATCATTTGATCGATGGTTTGTTTGCTCTATTTGACCGTCAGTAACGGAAAGCTGGTCCGCTGGGATTAATCGAAGCTGTCCACCTTGGCCATACCGACGGATAAGTTCCATAACGGCATGGTTTTTTGAAAGTTCTTTGAAGTACTGACCAGCATCGGAAATCGCCAGTTTTCCGTGCCTTCTGTGAATCCACGAAAGAAACAAGTCGTCACCTTCGCTCTTCCGACTGGCCAGTACGGGAAATGAGTCCGCATCAACGATAGCGACCACGCACATTTGCTTTACCTATCTACTTGAGTCCTAAGAGTCGTTCTGTTTCCGTCAAGAAGAATTCTCGGTAGGTGTCAGGCGGGTCCACTACATTGCCCTGCGAATCCACCGAGATATTGTAAATTCTGGATTCTGAACCGTCCTCGTTGTTTTCGAAGTACAGGATCACCAGATCGTCGGGCTGCAACACCCGTTGCATCACGCACAACCGGAAACGGTCAACAATATGGTCACTGTGCGTTTCGATTATGTAGTCGTGCGGCCCTTCTGCCATATACTGAGCCAACTTTGCCTGTGCCACTGGATGCACATGAACTTCCGGTTGCTGCAGCAAGAAAATGCTTGGCGTATCGGTTACAGCTATGGCGTGAACAAGAGGGAGCATTGAATGCACTCCGTAGCCCACATCGAACAAGTTATGGGAACCGGCAGTTGTAGTGACCGAAACTTCCGTTGCATTGCCCGAGCTAGATTCCGTCAACTCAATGTCGTCCCACAAGCCTAGCGCCGTGCCGGCCTTGGCAATCAATGCACGTTCCGAAGAATCGCTCAAATGCTCCGGAGGCTTCAGGTAGCTGCGCTGCCTGGGAGGCGCATCCGGTTCCAAAGCTCTAACATGAAAACTTTGTTGCGCGGGCAATGGCATTCCGGAACGGAAGAAGTTGACGAACTTGCCAAAGTTGACGATTGCTTCCGATGTTTCCGGGACACTTTGACGTTTTGCGAATGTTGCCCTGTCCGCATTGTAGGGGAGAAATCCCCGACGCACGTAACGCGATAGCCAAGTGGAAATGGGGATATAGGATACCTCCGCCCAATTCATGGAAAGTTCGAAGTTCGGTCCCAAGAACGTCAAGAGCTTTTGTTCCTTGCAGTCGACATTGCCGGTGGACATTTCGATGCGCGCAGACGAACCATCCTTCCCAGCGAAGGAAAAGGCTGTGCGTGTTTCGAACGGCCGCCCCCTATTGTCGCGTCCGAAGGAGAATTGGGCGGTGGAGTGAATGTGGTCGTCAAAGCGACCGGCAATGGTAAATCTGGAAGCGCCCAATCGGGCTGTCGAGTCGTAGCCACCCATGGAAAAGGGAGGAAGGTTAAAGGGATGGTCGTCAGTCAAGTCTATTAGGTTGGAGAGATGAGCGAATGCATTGTAGCAGCCAAGGAAAGTGGATTTTCCGACACTGTTTTCGCCGACAAGCAACGTAATGCGGCCCAAGCGTGCGTGCTGGGCGGAGTTGAAACAGCGAATGTTTTGGATGGAGATTTCGCTTATACGAGGCATCAGCGGTTCCCCGGAAACAGCAGCAGGCGTGCAAGCAGATTCCTGCACTTCTTGAGAAAGCGACTCATGAAGGATTCCGCAACTCGCGTATCGTGAGACGCAACGTGAAGGAACGGGTACCTGAAATGATCGCCGAGCGCGGTTTTCTGAACAACCTAACAGTGTTCATTGCACTCCAAATCTTCAATGTCAAGCCGGTTCGGTATTAGGCTGTAGTGCTGTCGACCCGCGCGATCGGGCCACCAAGTGTCAGCTATTACAAGTCGTATCATCGCGATGACCATTGACGTCGCAAGGTTTGCGCTGAATGGGAAGACGTTCTGGTTGCGTTGCGCCTGGCCGGTATCGGTGAGGTTGCGGACATAGGCCGGATCGTCCAGAGAACCGTCGACGTCGAGGACAACATCGGAACTGGTATATTGGCCGTCGCATCGCAGACAACGAAACATCGGGCCGATGGTCGTGACGCCCCAGGCCGCCTGGCCGAGTGTGCCGTCCGGCTTGTTGTCGATGAACACGCCTCCAGATATGACGGGAATGCAATGTGCATAGGCGACATGGTTCAGGAGATCCTTGGGAAGCGGGCGATACACAGCGGAGAATAGGATATCGCAATCGAGAGCGGCGGCGAAGGCGCGATTGTCTTGAATGGG
>JAPOOS010000012.1 GCA_026713305.1 Paracoccaceae bacterium | reverse complement strand
GTTTGTCTGGAGGCTTCAAGTGCAGATACTTCATGGAGAAACTCAGGAGGAAGCAAGTTTCCTTCTGTCCTGATGGCAGTAAAGCCATGTAGCCTTCTCTTCCGTGCCATCGATATCTCTCAAAAGCTCACTGTTGGTATGAGGACATACACACCGATCTTGTCCACCGGAAGCGCTGGTGTCACCTCGTATCGAAACCCCTTTGTGTCGCTGGCATCACGTATGCGACGGTGGTCCGCCAGCAAGTCTTTGGCGCGCTCGCGTGCAATGCTTTCGAAATGCGGTTCCAGTTTGCCAATTGAGCTGAGCGCCTGTTTGACAAATGCAATCTTCTGACCCTCTTCCATGTTCCTGCTGGGTTCAAGCGAGAGAAGAGACAGTGCCTTGTCTTCGGCAAGCAGTTCTGGAGCATCGTTTCCACGTACCGCGAGTCCCAGACATTCCTCTGCCAGCAGTGACTTCCAATGACTGAACCGTCTGTTGGACCCGCGGCGACTGATCTGAATTAGACAGCGTACGCGCAACAAGAAGAGCACCGTGCGAACATGAACGCCTTCGGTAAACATTGCGCTGGTCCGTGCCCCGATGTTGGGCAGGTCCAGGTCAAGAGCCTGCTCCGCAACGTAATCCGCGAGTGCCGAGACCAGTGGATGCGAACGATAAATGTACGTAACGCCTGCCGGCGCCGGGCGAGTGAATGTGATCTTTGCAGTCTTTTGTAGACCTATGCTGTTGAGGCGGGCGGCCAAGGGTGCTGGGAAGTGGCTAACAGGAAGAAGGCTAATTCCATTCCGCCTCTCAATGCCAGTGCCAATGCGTTCAGCGGCAACCCTGACAAAGCGCTCCACATCGTCTTGTCCGCCCAACACAGACATTGACTTCTGCCACTCTGGCAGAACTTGATCAGGCCGAAGCCTACGCTGTGCAAAGACCGTACGGGTTTTCAATATCTTTGCTGTCTGCCAGGAGTTTTCGACTTCGTGCTCGATCTCGCCGAAATCCATCAATGCCCGCCTGGTGGGAGCGGTGTCCCGTCTGCTGAGCAGGACTGCCTCCATAATGGCGTCGATCACCTTGTTGTTGGCGGGAAGGGGCACTGTGACACCAAGTTCCTTGCGGATCTTTTCAGCCTTTCGGAGTATCACGCGCAGAACAGCGCCGTCGACAGGATTGTCCTCTCCATAGAGCATCAGCGTACGGACGGTTTTGCTTGCCTGCCCGAAGCGGTCAGCGCGGCCTTCGCGCTGCTCGTGGCGTGTTGGGTTCCAGGAGAGGTCATAGTGGATGACGGCGTTGAATGCTTCTTGCAGGTTTACGCCTTCCGACAGGCAGTCGGTGGCTACAAGAACGGGAGTGACCCCTTCGTCGAGTTCTGCCAGCGACCCCACCTCTTCCTCGCGCTGACTCGGTGGCAACTTTCCGGTAACTACGGAAATGCGTGTAGACCTCCTTGGAAGCGCCTGCACCAATTCGTCTCCGACATAGTGTGCGGTTGCAATGAAGCGGCAGAAGACAACTGGCCTGAAACCGTTCTTGATGAGGTCCTTAACTTCTCTGATCAGGATCTTTAGTTTCGGATCTCTGACTCGACCGCGTAGCTTGTTGGCTTCACGTATGAGCTCCTCCAGCTTCGCTGCGTCCTTCTCGGCATCCAAGGTCCCTGCCGGCACGCCTTCGTTCTGAGTCAGAAAATCATCGGTTCCCTCGTCAAACACCGCCAAACTCGCGGCTTGGTCCAAATTTCTGATTGTCGCCTGTTCGGTCTCGCCTTGGGTGGCCTGCAAACGCGTTCGCAAAGTCAGCGACGCTGCTGCAGGGCTTGATGAAACACACCTCAGCAATGCAAGCGCAGCCCACCATGACATGCGCTGCTCAAGCATTGAGCCATCCTCCGCTCGCTGAACCAATTCTCTTGCGTAGGCAAACACCCTCTCAAAGAAGCTTCCCCACTGGCCAGTGGACCGATACATGGCTTCTCGGCTTTCGCGCACCGGAAATCCAGCGCTGTCCCTCCACTCGGAAATGTCTCCCCGTCGCCGTTGAACAAAGTGCTTCGCCAGCTCGCTTCGCAGAGAGGACCTTTCGTTGCGGTCCTTCAAGTCAGCCAATTGGGCAAACTTAGGGTCCAGCAGCCCGAGCAGGTTGTGAAAGGCAGTTTCGTCTCCGGAGTGTGGCGTGGCGGTCAGGAACACCATTTGCCTTCGAGGTTCGCCTTCCGCCAAGCCCTTGAGAAGCTGATAGCGCTGGTGGCGGGTGTTGGTGTTCGACTGCACGCATGTGTGGATTTCATCCACGATTACGAACTCCGGGCAGGCCCTCAGAAAATCGTCCCGTCGCCGGTCCGACTTGATGTAGTCCAGAGACACCACAGTGTGCTGATACACTTCGAACACCGACTCGTTTGGCCTCAATCCTCGTTCGAGTCTTCTGGCCGTTCCGGTGCGAACGATTTCGGTGTCGATGGCAAACTTGTCTGCCAATTCCCTCTGCCACTGGTCGCACAGATGTGGCGGACAGATTACGGTGAAACGATCAATCTCCCCGCGATCAATGAGTTCACGCGCAATCAGCCCTGCCTCAATGGTCTTTCCGACACCCACATCGTCGGCAACCAGCAGCCTTATCGGATCAAGCTTGAGCGCCATCAAGAGAGGTACCAACTGGTAGACCCGGGGTTCGAAGTTCAGGTTGCCGAAGCTGCGAAATGGGCCGGCTCCGGCTCTCAGTTTCAGCCGAAGGGCGTCTCTCAGCAATAGCGCGGCTTGTTGCGAACCTGGCTTGTTGGGACATGGAGGGTCGAAGGAGGCTGGCGTGGGCGCCTCTTGTTCCAACGGAACATAGATGAGAGTCGCGTCCTCTTCTGTCCCACCGAGTGGTCTCACCTTCAGCAGGTCCGACCGTGTTTCGGGCAATACGACCCATTCACGTCTACGCGCCCTGACCAGATCTCCTGGCTTGAAGTGCATTGGCCTTTCCACTTCTACTCGGCAGCGCCTTCCGCATCATGCCCAAAAACCCAGGCGTATCTCCGAACGATGTCAGGCCATGAAGGTTTGTCTGTCGAAAATCGCACGACGGAATATCCAGCGTCCTGAAGGCGCGAATCGATTTCCCTGTCAGCCTTCCTGCCGGCTTCCGTCAAATGTGATGGTCCGTCAATGTAGACGAGAGTCTGTGATGACCTGTAGCCAAAGTCTGCACGGGTATTCAGGTCGGCCAGGTACGGTTGTCCCTTGTCGGGCAGGCGAAGGCTCCGTTTCCTCAGAAATTGGAGCCACTCCCTTTCGAGACTCGAAGTGCACATGTTCATCAATTCCTCCAAAGTGTCTCCGATGGCAGTGGAGGTACGGGAGCACACGTGCGTGGCCCTCGTCAGGCGACACAGAAAATCCAGCATTTCATCGTCTTGTCGGTCGATGCAGTCGTGGTCGGGCTGATTGTAGTAGCTCAGCAAACAGCGGTAGCAACCAGCTTCGCATTCAGCATGTTCGTTTTCCAGGTCGTCAATGCCGTCCCAGTTGCCGGACTTTGAAGTGTAGTGACAAGTTTCGAGAGCCCGGAGGGCAACCTGCCGCATGGCAGTTGGCTCCTTGGCGAGTCGGGTCAAGACGCCTGCGCCGCCTTCCGCTGCCTCGTAGAAGAGAATGGTTGTGCGATTGTCCCGGTCGGGCAGCGGTTCAGCGGCAAGTTCCGCCTCCTCCAACTGATGCTCTCGTTCGATGCCACGCTTAAGAGCATACTGCAACGAGACCATCGACTGGTCGGAAAGTTCTGCTATCGGCTGAACCATGAGAACATTGCGACTGTCTTCGACATAGGGAGTAATGCGTTCAATTGAACTTCCTTCCCCAACTTTGTCGTCTTCAGCATCGGTAGGGGCTTGGGAATCTTTCGTCCATTCTCCAGTGTTGGCGTCGACACTGAAGCCATAGATCGATTTGTTCCTGCGTCTCCGCCAGCCCAGATTGATGCGCCAGACAGTTGCAGCGGGACCATATGACAGTTGCAACAGGGCTTCACCGTTCTCTGCCAGCGAAACGCGCTCGACCCGAATTTTGTTGTCCCTTTCGGAATGGCGCAGTGTTGTAATCATTTCGTAGCCCTGCCGTTGCCGCTCCTCCTCATCCGAAGTTATTCGGGTAGCACGGCGAGTTGAGACCTGCTCGATACGATAGAGATTGGAGATCATGCGACCTCCTTCCAGCCGCTTGTCGCAACTCACACAGCGTTCGAACTCCATCTGATCCCAAAAGTGCCCGTAGCCGC
>JAPOOS010000325.1 GCA_026713305.1 Paracoccaceae bacterium | reverse complement strand
TTGGCGGCTGCATCCCACTTGCGCTTGAGATGCATCAGCGTCGAACTCTTGCCGGCCCCGGGAGCGCCGTAGAGAATGCGCGTCATGCCGCTGGCCTGAGGCTCCTTGCCCTTGCGCCGCTTCCACAGGTCAAGGCAACACTCCTCGATGTCGGCGAGCATGTCCGCACGGCCCGCATAGTAGGGCGGCACGCTGCGGTCTCGGTCACGAATGAACTGCGCCAGATCCTTGATCTGCTTCTCCGAAAGCGTCATGTCGTGTCTCCCGTCCGGGTCTCCTCCTGCCATGGATTGCGATGCTGGACAAAGGCTGTCGCCACGCTGGGCGGCACCTCTTCCAATTGTCGAGAATATAGTTCAACTCGCCTGCATTCAAGTTGCCGGGGCGGCAGTCGGCGTTGCGGAATTGCATGTCTCACCACGCCATTGGCGTTCGGCGCATCAAGGGGCGAATGCAGGAAGGGTGGAACAGCGCCGGAACTGAGATTCACTTGCCGCGACCGTGCCGATGGATGCGCAATGCCGCGCCTCCGGCTTGCCCTGCGCAATTCAGTCTCGGCGCGAAACCAGCGTCGAACAGGACTGCCTTGAAGGCAGCAGCCGGTTGAACGGCGCAGACTGTGCGAGCCAAGCAAGGGCAGGCAGTCGGTCGCGCAGGAGTTGCAGCGCTCAAGGGATTGACCGTCATACGGCCCGAAACTCGAAAGTCGCAGACACCGGCGAATGGCCTTGCCGCCAAGGGACATCAAGGAAGAGAAGCAGGCTCGCAGTGCGGCTTCGTCGAACGCTTCCCTGGACAACTGCGGAGCATGCAGGCCTTCCAAGCTCGACAATCTCACGACTCCGAAACAGCAAGTCTCAAACTGCAAAGACCACTGCAACCAGCCTCCAGCACAAAACTTTTCCACAAAGGGGTTGCTGCGCAGATGTGTCGTTTTGATCAGGAGGCAAACCGATGGCGGCACAAATCTATTCCGTGACCCCGCACTCGATCGACACATTGCTGACATGGACAAGGTCGGGGGAAGTTGCCATTCCAAAGATACAACGGCCGTTTGTTTGGAACGCTGCCAAGGCGCGCGATCTGCTTGATTCCCTCTACCGCAGCTACCCTGTCGGCTACCTCAACTCCTGGCGCAACCCCACGGTAACGCTCAAGGACGGGTCCCATTCTGCAGGCAAGCGCATACTGATTGATGGACAGCAACGCGTAACCGCTTTGTCAGCGGCGTTGCACGGGCAGGAAGTGCTCGACAAGAATTACCGGAAGGTCCGTATCCGAATCGCATTTCATCCGATAAAGGAAAGGTTCGATGTCTATGATGCGGCGATCGCAAATGATCCAGCCTGGATCAACGATGTCACCGAAATATTCCATCCTGACGCCGACCTCTTCGACCTAAGGGAAGAGTATGTCGCGCGCAATGTCGATGCAGATGGCAAGGCGATTGGCAAAGTCCTCCAAGGCGTGCTCAAGATCGTAAACAACCATGTGGGCGTGATTGAACTGGCCAAGGAGCTCGACATCGAAACAGTTGCCGAGATCTTCATGCGGGTGAACTCCGCCGGCGTCAGGCTGTCACAGGCCGACTGTGTCATGTCAAAGATTGCAGTGAACGAGGCGTATGGCGGAAGGAAACTGCGGAAGGCAATCGATTACTTCTGTCACCTTGTTGAAGCCCCGGAATCGATGTCGATGATTGAGAGTGCCGACAGGGAGTTTGTTGCCTCCGAATTCTGGCCGAGACTGAAATGGCTGAAGAATGTCAAGGACAGACTGTACAGTCCGAAATACACCGCCATGTTGCATGTGGCATTTGTGGCAAAGTTCGGCCGCGGCAGACTGCAGGAGCTTGTTGCCCTTCTCTCGGGTCGCAACTTTGAAACGCGTGGATATGAGGAGGCGATCTCCGAGAACTCGTTTGACCGTTTGAAGGAAGGCGTCAACGCCTTCATAAACCAGAACCACTTTGATCGCTTGACCATGATTCTGCGCTCGGCCGGGTTTCTGACACCCTACATGATCAGCAGCCAGAGTGCGGCCAACTTCGCTTATGTTCTCTACCTGTATGGACGCGAGAAAAAGGTGTCACCCCACGTGCTTGAGCGTCTTGTGCGGAGATGGTTTGCGATGTCGATCGTTACACGGCGCTATTCCGGTTCCTCGGAGACCACATTCGGACGTGACATCCAGCAGATAGCGAGCTTGGGCATTGTTGAATATGTCGACGCGGAAATTGCAAACGTGCTTTCGGACGATTTCTGGAACGGAAGGCTGCCACAGCTCATGAATGTCTCCATCCGAACCAGCCCTTTCTTCATCGCCTTCATGGCAGCCCAAGCACGGCTCGGAGACAAGGGCTTCCTCTCTACTGACATTGCAGTAAGCGATCTGTTGCTCAATCGTGGCGACGTCCATCACGTCTTTCCGCGCAGGCATTTGACGCGCAGAGGGCTGCCTCAACGCAAGTACAATCAAATCGCCAACTTTGTTTATTCCCAAAGTGAAATCAACATCGCGATTGGAGACAAATCTCCGGAAACGTACT
>JAPOOS010000307.1 GCA_026713305.1 Paracoccaceae bacterium | reverse complement strand
TGCCTGCCAACTGGCGCGGGAGCGTTCTGACTGTGCCGGTTAGGATGCAGCTGGCCGACTGGACGGCTGTCGATCGCGAATTCGCCCGGCTTGGAATGTCGGTTGACTGAGTTTTCCGGGCAGCGCCCACGGAAAGTGTCAAGCTGGCAGCTGTGCCAATTGACGATCGCGCCCGTTCCGTGCAACTGCTCCCTTCTTGCGGCGGCATGGTACATTCATTTCCGGTGACGCTGACTTGACCGGCAAGCCTTCGGCCAGCGCATCAAGCTGCGTGCGATCTTCGGTGTTGCGGCGCGTGACTTGAACCGACCTCAGCTGGCCCTTGCCAACGATCGTTGAATGCGGCCAAAAGCCATTGAGCCGGAGCAAGGCACTGTTGTTTGCAGCCAGGTCAGGACAACACAATCAAGGCATTGTCGAATGGGGCATATGCCTCTCCATGTCGGTCAAACCCCACTCTGGCTGCATTTCGGCAGACTTGATTGGCATGGATCACTTGCATGCTTTGCGGAGACGGCGCTTGAATTGAACACGGCCAGGATCAACGCCTGTTTTGGTCGTTGCAGGTTCGATTTCGCCAACTCCGTGCACGCTTTCCACTGTCCGCAACTGGGTCGTTGCATGATCGTCTGCGGGAACATGTCGCTGGAGCTCTCTGTCGAATTGCCCCTTTCCGAAAGCAAGGACTCAGATCTTGCGAGGAATTGAACCAGCCAGAACGGCTTTCGTCGGACACGGGGTGTGGCGGCCATTTGCCCCTGCACGCCAAGGGACGGCCCCTTTCACACTTGCAGGAACAAGGAAGGCCAGCGCGGTTTGCGCAAACCGCCGGTCCTGTGGTCTCCCTCAGTTCACGTGAACAAACGACCGTGACGGCAATGATTGAAGTGGGCGGAAGATGTGTCTCAAGATCGAGATTGGCGTTCTGCAGGGTCAGTGTCTCAATCGACGCATACCCGAGAGGAAGACTCTTGAAGCGGAGGTCGCGGCTCCAATGAAATAGAGAAATGAAGACAAGGGACGGACAAGCTGGATGTTCACCGTCGACAAGGCCAGGGATAAAATGGGCAAAGCCAATCCCAAACCCAAAGTTTCCAAACCGCAATCCAGAGATTCAGAACCACTGTGAAGAGATACTAAAATCCTTTCAGTTGCAACTTCACCTGTAAGTACTCCATGCCTCTGTCACCCTTGATGCGGTTGCATGATCCGCACAAGAGTTGAAGATTCTCCAAGTGGTCCGTCCCGCCCTTCACGCGGGCGATGATGTGATCCACTTCAAGGTTTCGCGCCTCGAAGTGCGTATCACAGCCCGCGCATTGCCCTTCCTGCTGGCCGTACAGATTTCGCTTGTTCGACGCGCTGTTGTACGGCGCGAGCTTGCCTAGGTCCGTGCGCTTGGGGATGTCGGTGCGGTGCGCTCCCTTGTAGAACAACCCCAGTTCGGCGTCCATCCGGCGCTTGACCAGTTCGGCGGCCTTCTCACTGATATCGATGCCGACCCACTGGCGGTCCAACTGCTCGGCGGCGATGCACGCCGTGGCGCACCCGGCGAACGGGTCGAGAAGCATGTCCCCGGGGTTCGAGCTTGCTTCGACGATGCGCCGGAGCAGAGCGAGTGGCTTCTGCGTTGGGTAGCCGGTGCGTTCCTTCGCTTGGGAGTTGAGATACGAAATCTCCCATACGTCGCGCATGGCCTTCTGTCGGCTCGTGTCGCCTGTGTAGGACTGCTCTATCTGCCCGCCCACAAACACCGTCCGTCGCGCTCCCTTGTGCTTTGACTTCGCGCTATAGGCTTCCTTTAGCATGTTGAAGCCTGCCCGCTCCATAGCATAGAACCATACCGTGTCGTGCATCCGCTGGAAGTGCCTGGTCGCGCCTGTCCACCGCTGATAGCTCCATACGATCTCATTGCGGAACGCCTTGCGCCCAAATACGGAATCAAGCAGGAGCTTGAGATACGCGCCCATAGTCGGGTCGCAGTGCAGATAGATGCTCCCTGTGGGCTTCAGGAGGCGCCGCATTTCGAGCAGCCGCACCGCCATGTACGCGAGGTAGGACTTGTCGCTCGGCGTCATGGCGGCCAGCAGCACGCGGTGCAGCGCCGGGTGCTTCGCTTCCATGAGGTTCACCCATTCGGCGTCCACATCCGAGAGCGTCCATGTGTCCTTGAAGGCGGCACCGGCAGCCTTGCTTCCAATCGGGGCGGCGTAATTGGCTTTGGAGTTGAACGGCGGATCCAAATAGATCAGATCAACGGATTCTGAGTTCATTCCCCGCATGATTGGCAGGTTGTCACCGGTCCACATTGTCTGATTTTTCCAGTTTGGCTCGGCCATGAAACGCCCCTGTCTTGACAGGAACGAGCACTTGCATCAATCAAAACCCTATATCAAGGGGATACCTGTCATTTTTTTCCAATGGAATGGCATGTCTTGCAGAGCCGTTCACGAAAACTATCCTGTTGAGTTCGACTTTCCATGCAAGCTTTTGCAACTGTAGCATGGGTCGACAGATTGGCAAGCGTTTGCGAGTCTTCCCTCAAGCGCATTCAGTTGCATCAACAACGAACTGCAAGCAGCTTCAGTTCAGGTGCGGTCTTTCGCTGCCAAGGGGGCCTCCTGACCACTTCCACTTGGCGACGCACATCGCCTCGAGTTTCTGGCGATAGGGAGACGCATTCGAGAATGTCAGCAATTCTAGCCTTTGCTTGTCAACAGGAAGAAGTCGCATTCGATGGCCCGTCGTTTCACAAGTGTCATGCGAATCACTTTAGCGCAGAACCTGAAGGCAACTTGCAGGAATTCATGCGGTCGCGTCAAGTCGGGCAATGTATTGAAGGGGTTTCGGTTGAGTGGTGTTTCGGGAATTGGTTGCCCACGACCGTTCATTGTAGTTGATGGATGCCTTCATGATTCCGTCTGGGTGTTGTCAAACAGCGAAGGCCTTCGGACTTCCGAATTGCCGGGTGCCCACTCGCCTGCAAAGCGTGCTCCAACAATGTCGGGCCCTCATGCGAAGCCAAAATGCCCTTCGCCTCCGCCAAACGTAGCTTGGCAATCGAAATGAGATCCAGTCGGTTTCTCTTGAAGTGGCGTATGTCGCAGTTCAACTCAATGCCAATGAAACGTCGTTTCTCCAGAGCGGCTGCGACAAGGAAACTTCCGCTCCCGAAAGCGTTGTCCAGCACTGTTGCACCTGATACCAAACCGTTTTGCTTCCGGCTAATGGCAAATGTTCCACTCGCCAGCACCTGTTGCTCACAGGCGCCTCCATTGTTGTGGACATTTCCATGAATCGAAACGAAGCTCCTTGTCCATACCCCGTAGGCCGGAAATGTTGGAAAACAGGGCCGGCGGCCGACTTTAATTCACGCCCATTCGCAGATCAACCGCCGCCACCCGCCGTGCGTGGACCACATGGCCCTCAACCGATCGAGCCGGTTTCATCGACGCATCCCTTGACAACCAGGGGAGCATGCGGGCATTCAACAATTCCAACAAACTGTCGACCCTGAAAACAGCATGTCTCAATCCGCGAAAATTACCGGGCGCCGAAGGCAGACTAGATCGCCTGCGGCTTGTAGTCTGTCGGCTTGGTCGGCATGACGCCCTTCAGGAGTGCGACCGACTTTTCCAGACCTTCAAGCGCGTTCAAAAGCACATCCTCGTGCTCGA
>JAPOOS010000186.1 GCA_026713305.1 Paracoccaceae bacterium | reverse complement strand
TGATCACTACACCAAAGTTTCAATGCATGCAAGGGGTTTTTTCGGCTTGCTGGCAGCGGTCGAACGAACCAAGGGAAGGCCGCTGTGGCTGCATCATGACCCAACGCATTTTTGAGGGCCACCCGCTGCGCGGCCTCCTAGACGACATCGCATCATGTCCGCTGTATAGCAACGTCAGCTTTGTGAAAATTGATGTTGAGGGTCACGAGGACAAGGTGATTGCCGGCGCTCGCGAACTGCTGTCAGCCGCACGTCCGGTCATATTGTTGGAATGTCATTGGGGAGGGGAAGGCGATTTGGAGAAGTGTGCTCGTGTCGAAGCAATGCTTGATGGTCTTGGTTACCGGTACATTTACAAGTTTGCGGCCCGGACCTTGAGCGGAGCGTTTGTACCGCAGATCTTGGTGCCGAAATTTGTCAAAAAACGGCAGCCCTTGCGACTAGAGCGAATTGACAATCTGCCGAGCGAGAAAGACGGCAATTTCGTGCTTTCCTGCCATCCGATCTTGTGACTGCGAAACATTGTGCACATTGGGAAAGGTTCTTTGCTGCCGAGCCGGTTGTTAGGAAGGCGGATTGGTGCCAAGTTCCGCGCAAGTAAGCAAACATGTGTTGATTCGCTGGACACGTGACATAGACACATCAACTTGTATCTTGCAGGCAGTTCGGCTGCATTGTACCTGCTGATTGCCAGCACAAGTGAATTCAGGCCTTTCGCCAGCCTTTTGATGCCCAGTGTCTGGACACAGAACTGGTTGCACATCATCAACTCCCCTCCCGACAAGATGCACATGTGGCCACAGCACAGGCACATGGCATTGAAAAGCCTACTCTGGCTCACCGACCATCATCTCCAATCGCATCCAACATCTGCTTCCGAATAACAGACACTGATCGATGCTGCCGGGCTGCTCTCGTCAAGACATATGCCATATACGCCAAGGTACGCTACAGGCTTTGGCAACATGCATTCGGCGCACCTGCTGGCTTAGAGGACTGGAGCCGAGTCGTCCGGCTCGGCATCAATGATTTCCACCGCATTCGGAGCGCTTCGCTGACGACCTTCTTGGCCCCGGGATTCGACGGTGAAGCCGATATTGGCGACTCATGTCGGGTACGTGATTGCCGTGTGCAATGCTGTGAACCCCAACAATGCAGCAGGCATCAAGCTGCACATAGCGCGAAACTGATTACGGAAGCTGTTGCTACAGGGGGATGTTGTTGTGTTTCTTCGGCGGGCCAGACAACGACTTGTGCTTTAGCGAGGCAAACGCACGGCACACGCGCTTTCGAGTCGAATGGGGCATGATGACATCGTCGATGAATCCCTTTTCCGCCGCAGCGAACGGACTGGCGAAACGATCCTCGTATTCCTTGGTCTTGGCGGCAATTGTCTCGGGGTTGTGCAACTCGGAACGATAGAGAATTTCAACTGCACCCTTGGCGCCCATGACAGCGATCTGAGCGCTGGGCCAGGCATAGTTGAAGTCTCCCCGAAGATGCTTGGATGCCATGACCACGTAGGCGCCCCCATAGGCCTTGCGTGTAATGACCGTGACCTTGGGAACGGTCGCCTCGGCATAGGCGAACAGCAGCTTGGAACCATGAATGATGATGCCGCCATATTCCTGGGATGTTCCTGGCAGAAATCCCGGCACATCCACCAGCGTCAGGATGGGAATTTCGAAGGCATTGCAAAACCGGACGAAGCGCGCCGCCTTGCGGGCGCTGTCGATGTCCAGGCAGCCTGCCAGCACCATCGGCTGATTGGCCACCACACCGACTGTCGTTCCCTCCAACCGGATGAATGCGGTTACGATGTTTCGCGCAAACTCCTCCTTCAATTCGAACACATCCCCTTCGTCAGCGAGCTTGTAGATCAGCTCCTTCATGTCGTAGGGCTGGTTCGGATTGTCCGGCACCAGCGAGTCGAGGGACCATTCCAGGCGGTCGGGACTATCGTAGGTAGGCAATGTTGGGGGTTTCATCTGGCTGTTGAGCGGCAGAAAGTCGAAGAAGCGACGGATCTCAATCAAGGTCTCGACGTCGTTTTCAAAGGCGCCGTCAGCCACCGACGAGCGGGCCGTATGTGTCTTTGACCCGCCAAGCTCTTCCGCCGATATCACTTCGTTGGTTACGGTCTTTACGACATCGGGGCCGGTTACGAACATGTAGGACGTGTCGCGGACCATGAAGATGAAGTCGGTCATGGCCGGCGAATACACCGCGCCGCCAGCGCAAGGTCCCATGATCACGCTGATCTGAGGAACTACGCCCGATGCCAGGACATTGCGCTGGAAGACCTCCGCATAGCCTGCGAGCGAGGCAACACCCTCCTGGATGCGGGCTCCACCCGAGTCGTTGATGCCGACAATCGGGGCGCCGTTCTTGACGGCCATGTCCATGATCTTGGAAATCTTGGCGGCATGCGTCTCCGAAAGCGATCCGCCGAAGACCGTGAAATCCTGACTGAACACATAGACCTGCCGGCCATTTATGGTGCCCCATCCCGTAACCACGCCATCGCCGGAGATCTGGTTGCTTGCCATTCCGAAATCGGTGCAGCGGTGAGCAACAAACATGTCGAACTCCTCGAAGGAGCCGTCGTCGACCAGCAATTCAATTCGCTCTCTGGCGGTCAGTTTGCCGCGCTTGTGCTGCGCTGCAACCCTTCTCTCGCCACCTCCCCCGCGGGCGCTTTCTCTCCGTTCCTCAAGTTCGGTCAAAATCGTCGACATTGCATGCTTCCGTCTGTTGGGTGCCTTCATGTGACAATTCCGAAATTCCCTGCCGAAATGCAACCGTGACTGGCTGCGCTGGCGGACGCTCCAAACCTGCACGTGAACCGGCAACTTCGGTCTGGTCGGCAATCGTCCGGCCGGAACGCCGGCATTCTCACTCGCTGCACTGCTGCGCTCAAAGCGGGCTTGACCGTTTCGGCGGACAAGTGCGAGCGGCAATGCAGTGGCGCGCAGAGCAAATGTACATCTTCTTGAAACAGACCGGGAACCGGCTATAATTGTCACACACAGCCTATCCTCATGACGAGTTGCCTCCGTCAGCCACTTAACGGACGATTGGGCGAGTGAGACTTGCCGCCGCGCAGAATCAGAACCAGGCTGGCCAATCTCGGTCTCGGATGCAGCCTTGCCGGCGCGGAATTCGCATTCAATCGCAGTTCAGATTCCCAATTGAGGAGCAGCCAACAGTCCACGCCGGTATAAACGGTATTCCTCTGTAACAATTGTTCACTGGCAAATGGCTCACTGGAGTCGGAATGCCCGATCAAAACATCGTCAGCGAAAAGGGGTCCAAGTCACTCGAGGTCGAAGTTGGGTCTAGAATCAGGAAAATGCGAAAGATGCTGGGCGTCACAATGTCCGAACTGGCGCAATCGGCATCAATTTCGGCAGGCATGCTCTCACGCATGGAGAACGGATACACATCAGGCTCGATCGCCACGCTGCACAGGATAGCAACCGCTCTCAACATACCGATCGCCTCATTCTTTGAAGAGGTTGACACGAAATGGGA
Organism: Paracoccaceae bacterium; assembly: GCA_026713305.1. Lineage (GTDB taxonomy): Bacteria > Pseudomonadota > Alphaproteobacteria > Rhodobacterales > Rhodobacteraceae > MPNP01. Next base: position 3,743 of record JAPOOS010000186.1, on the reverse strand, counting down.
CGCGACCTTCGTGAAAAGCGGCCATGGACTGACCATGGTGCGCCGCGGCTCGAGCAAGGGCCACATTTACGAGCTCCTCGGACACAAGCTGCGCGGTGACTTTTCCGTCGAACCCTACCTGATAACGCTGAATGCCGGTTCGAGCGCGCATCCGATATTCCAGCATGAGGGAGTTGAGTTCATATTCATGCTGGAGGGGGTGGTCGTTTACAGGCACGGTACGGAGGTTTATGAACTGCACCCGGGCGATTCCCTGTTCTTTGACTCGGATGCCGCCCATGGTCCATTGGAATTGAAGGAGCTTCCTGCCAAGTTCCTGTCGATAATGGTGACGTCGAACATTTGATGCAATCAGGCCGTGCGGTGAATGCGCGGGGTTGCGCCACCTTGGCCTGAACCGGGCATCCACAAGTCTGGAGCAAACACGCAATGCACATTCTGGTACTTCAGCACGCCCGCGTCGAGCATCCCGGATCGTTCCGGAATCTGCTTGCCGAGGATGGACACACCTGGGATTCGGTCGAACTGGACGAAGGCGAGCAGCTGCCGTTGCTCGACGATTACGACGCGCTCTGGGTCTTGGGTGGACCAATGGATGTTTGGGAAGAGGACATCCATCCCTGGCTGAAGCCGGAAAAGGCATTCATACGGGAAGCGGTTGAAAGCCGCGGCATGCCATTTCTGGGACTCTGCCTTGGACACCAGCTGTTGGCCGAGGCATTGGGAGGCAAGTGCGGCAAGGCAAAGCAGTCTGAGGTGGGTGTCATGCCGGTCCAGCTGACGGAAGCGGGCATGGACAGCGAGTTCCTCGACGGCCTTCCCCAAAGCTTCGACTGCCTGCAGTGGCATGGGGCGGAAGTGGTCACGATGCCGCCGGGGGCAAAGTGCCTTGCAAGCTCGCCTGCCTGCAGCATCCAGGCGATGAGCTGGTTCACCAGGGCGTTTTCGGTCCAGTTTCATGTTGAAGTCGAACCGGAAACGGTCGACAACTGGGCAGCAATCCCCGAATACGCAGAGGCGCTCGTCAATCAGTTCGGAGACGACGGAGTCGAATTGCTTCGCAACGCATGCGACGAGTCGATGGACAAGTTCCAGGACATGACCGAACGGGTCTACATCAACTGGCTGCACACCGCCCGCGGGCAATCATGTTTCATGGGCTCTGGTCAGCGATAGCCTGGCTGTCTCTAGGTGTTCCTTCATTAGCGAAGCGGCCCTTTCCGGCTCCCTTGCGCTGATCGCATCGACGATGCTCCGATGCTGGACATTGTAGGCCGCTATGATTTCCGGTCCCAGCGTCAGTTCGCGCATCTTCGTCCAGCCCTTCTGGCCTCGCACAAGATTGATTTGCGAAGCAATCCAGACCAGGAGGGGATTGCCTGTTGTTTCGACAATGCTGACGTGGAGACGGGCATCCAATTCTGCAAACCGCGCAGCGTCGCTGGCGAATTCCTCCATCTGCCGAACGAGCTCGTAGAGCGAGTCAAGATCCACCTGCTTTGCGTTGAGCACAGCCAGCCGGCAAATGTGAGGCTCGAATGCAAAGCGCGCATCCATGAGTTCAAGCGGCCTCGCGGTCTCGAACGAGGCTTGGAGCCGGGGTCGTTGGTAGTCAGCCACAAACGTGCCGCTGCCTTGAACGGTTTCGACCACCCCCTCCTTCTGCAGAATCATGATTGCCTTGCGAACCGTGTTTCTGGCCACGCCGAATCTGGTCGCCAGCTTTCTTTCGGGACTTAGGCGCGAACCGGAAGGAAGGCTCTCCATGATCTCGGCGCGCAATTTGGCGGCGATCTCCACGGAGGGTAGGTTGGCGGCATTGCCGGTTGCCGGTTCAGTTGAAGCCATAGTATACCAAACATATACCATTAGGGCTTGAATTGCAATGAATGATGGGATGTGGTATATCAAGGGTTGCAAAATGGTACAATGGCGATAAGAATGGTTTGCAAATGGGGCGAATCGTCCCGTTGTATTGCTCAATGAAACGCAGTTCGAGGAAAGCGACTTGACGTTACCGGAACATGCCGACTTTGTCGTGGTCGGGGCGGGCATTCACGGCCTTTCGACTGCTTGGCGGCTGGCGCAGCGCATGGTGGACGAAGGCGAGGAAGTTGATGGCCGGGTTGTCGTGATCGACAAGACCGGCGTTGCCGCCGGCGCCTCCGGCATCGCCTGCGGTGTAGTGCGCAACAACTACTTTCAGCCTGCGATGCGCCGCCTGATGGCCCACTCGGTTGGCATCTGGGAATCGGACCCCGAGGGCCTCAGCTATCATCCCGTAGGATACATGCAGATTTCATGCGAAGTCATGCGCGAGGACGTGAGGTCCATCTACGAGCAGCAGAGGGAAATCGGATACGAAAGCGTCTTTGTCGAAGGCGCCAATGCCGCAACGAACTACATGCGCGGCTTGTTCGACGACTGGCAGGCGCGCAACATCACGTCGGTGCTCCACGAAAAGCGAGGGGGCTACTCCAACAACACTCTCTCCCTGCACGGCATGGCCAAAAAGGTTGAAGACCTAGGCGTCGAAATTGTCGCCGGCCCGGAGGTCAAGGCATTTGTTCCGGAATCCGGCTCCAAGGCCATAAGAACGGTCGAAACCAGCTTGGGGAACATTGGCTGCGAGCAGGTGGCGATTTGCACCGGTCCCTGGATAAGGGATTTCTGGGACATGCTGGAACTGCCCAGAGCGATCACCGTCAAGGATCTCCAGGGCAATGTCCACCAGGATGTGGACATGTGGCGGTACTGGCAGCTGGAGGAAGGCGTTTTGATGGTTCCTCCCGAAACCCTGCTGACAAACGATGGCAAGGTGCCGCCTGTCATACATGTCGACACCGACGCGCCCCTGCTGTCCGACGTGGACGGCTCCGTCATTTCCGAAGACCTTTGGGGCATCTACTACAAGCCGGACTGGCACTTCGGCGGCGTCCAGGGAGGCGCTTCGCCGTACAAGGTGGACACGCCCGTGGACGAGGTGGCAATCGACCCCTATGGACCCGCAAGCCCGGAGTTTGTTGCCAGCGATGACTTTGCACACATGTGGGTGTCGGCGCTTGCACATTGCCACAAGCGGTTTGAAGGCTGCATGCCCAAGTACCATCGGGAACCGTCCGGTGGCATCGGCTGTTTCACCGCCGACAGCTTCCCGGTCTTCGATCGCTTTTGCGAAAACGCATTTGTTGTTGCAGATTCCAACCACGGGTGGAAAATGATCGGCGTTGGCCATCTGATTGCCGACGAAATGCTCGGTGAGGAACAGGAACTGCTGCAGCCATTCCGGTTTTCAAGGTTTGCCAAGGGAGAGCTTCACCCGGTATCCAGCAGTCCCTATCCTTGGAGCTGAACGAACACGGCTGCAACCGAATCCCTACAGGAGAAAAGCACATGGCAGAAATGGACATCACCAGGTTCGTCGAGGCCGAAGGACGCGCCGAACAGGTCAGGGAGGTCCGCTCAAAGATTGACCAGTTGGGGATCGAGTATCTCTACCTGCAGTTCGTGTCCGTCACTGGCAAGGTTATGGGCAAGGGCATTCCGGCGGATCATTGGGAATCCGTAGCCAGCAAGGGCTTCCAGCTGGTTTACGGCGCAACCGTGAACCTGTTCACAAATCGTCGCGGCGACTACCTGGGATACGGCCCCGAGGCTGCGGAACTTGTCGGCATTCCTGAACCGGAAACGATGATGCAGCTTCCCTGGGATCCGAGGATAGCGCGCTTTTACTGCACGCTGTT
>JAPOOS010000013.1 GCA_026713305.1 Paracoccaceae bacterium | reverse complement strand
TGAAGCCGAAGAGTTGGGAGTTCGGGAAGAACTCCCTGATTGCTCGGTGGTTCTCGCCGAACTGCGAGCGGTGGCCTTCGTCGAAGATGAAGACCATGCGCCTGTCGCGGAGCTCGTCGAGCCGCTGCTTGAAAGTCGACCGCCCTCGAGCGGTGTTCCGTTTGTTGTGCTTGCTGTTCTCGTAGAGAGCGAGTTCGAGCTTCTGGATGGTCGTCACGATGACCTTGTCCGCGTAGTCGTCGGACAGGAGGCGGCGGACGAGCAACTCGGTGTTGGTGTTTTCCTCGACGCAGCTCTCCTGGTACCGGTTGAACTCCTCGCGGGTCTGGCGGTCAAGATCCTTGCGATCAACGACGAAGAGGCACTTGTGGATGCTCTCGTTGCTCTTGAGCAGCGTCGAGGCCTTGAAGGAGGGGAGTGTCTTGCCCGAGCCGGTCGTATGCCAGACATAGCCGTTGCCGCAGTTCTGATCGATGCAGTCGACGATGGCCTTGACGGCGTAGATCTGGTACGGGCGCATCATCAGGAGCCTCTGCTCGCTCGCGACAAGAACCATGTACTTGCCGATCATCTCGCCGAGCGTGCACTTGGCGAGGAACCGGTCGGCGAAGTCGTCGAGGTAGGTGATCTTCCTGTTGTCCTCGGCCGCGAATTGGTAGATCGGAAGGAACCGCTCGTCAGCGTCGAAGGCAAAGTGCCGCGCGTTGTTGTTTGCGAAGTACCGCGTGTCCGTGCGGTTGCTGACGATAAAGAGCTGGACGAAGCAAAGGAGCGTCTTGGTGTATCCGTTGCCGGGGTCGTTCTTGTAGTCGACGATTTGCTGCATCGCCCGCCGCGGGCTGAGTCCGAGCTTCTTCATCTCGATCTGAACGACGGGGACGCCGTTGATCAGGAGCAAAACGTCGTACCGGTGATGGCTGTTGTCGGTATTGATGCGGAGCTGATTGACGACTTCGAAGCTGTTCTTGCACCAGTCCTTGATGTTGACGAGGGTGTAGTTGAGCGGCGTGCCGTCATCTCGGGTGAACGCTTCCCGGTTGCGGAGGGAGCGCGCGGCTTCGTACACGTCGGGTGTCACGATGTCATTGAGGAGTCGCTGGAACTCGCCGTCCGAGAGCTTGACGCGATTCAGGGCATCGAACCTTTCCCTGAAGTTTGCTTCAAGCGTTGCCCGATCACGGATGTCAGGGCGGTATTCGTACTTGAGGTCCTTTAGCTTCTTGATAAGCGACTCTTCGAGTTCGCTCTCAGGTGTGATTATCGCCATTGTGGGGAATCGCTCCTCTTGGCGTGTGCCGAAAGCGTCCAGCTGTTCGGCTTACACAATGAACGCGAGCCGAGGTCGGCATCGGCTCGAGCTGGCCACTGTCGTTGTCGTCATCCACTGCGTCGTCGGCAACGATCAGCTTGTGCTTGTCGTCAACCGCTGTCTGGCAGTTGTAGCCGCCCACCGTCTTGCCGTTCTTGCGCAGCATGCGGGCGTCGGCGTCAACCTATGACACCTGACCCTCGCCGCTCTCCTGCCGCCTCTCGCTCAACGCCTCGATCTTCCGCTTCCGCTCGTTCAACGCCTCAAGCCTAGCCTCGGAGTCCGGGGAAACCACACCTTTCGCAGCAGCATCCGAAGGCGCATCATCCGACACCGCATCCTCCGCAGCGCCGTCCGATTCCCCGTCAGCCTCGGCCAGCTGCCGGTAGTACGCCGCAATCAGAGCCTCCACACGCTCAAGGTCCCGAGCCAGCGTCCGCTTCGTGTGGAAACTGGCAACTCCCGCCAACGCCTTCATGTACGTCCCGTCGATCGCAACCGTGGAACCGCCAATCAGAGACAGCTCGCGGCAATGGGCCACAAACGCCCGGCTGGCCGCCTTCAAAGCCTTGCCGTTGTTGCGGCGAAACCCCGCAATCGTACGATAGCTCGGCTGCGCATTCTGGCAAAGCCACATCACCTCCACGTTGCGCCGCATCTCGGCCGCAAGACGGCGGGAACTCCGCACCCGCTCCTGATAGCCATACAGATACAGCTTCAACAACAGCGCCGGGTCGAAGGCTGGCTGGCCGGCGCCGCCATACGCATCGGCATGCCGGAACCCCAGCGCCTCCATGTCCAGTGAATCCACGAAGGCGTCGATCACGCGCACCGGATTGTCCGCCGACACGTAGTCGTCCAAACAAAACGGATACATCATCATCTGGTTGCGTGACTGCACTTTCTGGTAGCGTCTGGCGACCATCGCCTCAAACCCCTCTGAGCCTCGTGGAAACGTCGAAACCGACACGATTCGGATGCTCTGCCGCATAGGCGCTTCGACGCCAGAACGCAATCAGGTTTTTGCGATGCGGCAGCGTGGGTCGTCGCGTCCATGTCGCTTCGCCGCGACTTGCCGAAATCGCAAGCGGCAAGAGCATGCAGGGCAATCGAAACAAGCCGACAAGAAAGACGCGCCTGGCGCCGTCAGCATATCTGCCCAGTCTCGACGGCAGCCGACATAGAGCTGGGAGTGACGCTCGGAGGGGCGACGCTGAAGATGACGTACGGGAACAGCTCGACCGTCAAGACGGAAGTCGTGACGGCGGCCGTGGCGGAATCCTACGAGACAAGCGAGATTGTGCGCTACTATGACATCCGGATCAAGAATCCGCTCTCTGAAGAGAAGCCGGCGACCGGAACGGACGGAAGAACGGCTGTGCAGATGGTGGAGTTCGTTGGGTGGCATTCGACCGACAGGCCGAGTCTTGTGGCCGATACGTTCTTTGACAAGGTGGATACAGTGGCTGACGTAGATTCTGACGACGACCCAACCACCCCTGACGCGTCTGATGGAATTCAGTTCATGGCTGACCTTACAGACGATGGGACTGACAATCCGACGACGGTAACCCGATTGATGGCCGACAATGGTGCGGTATCATGGGTTAATGATGCCGACGCTACCGCTACCGATGACGTGCTGGTACCCGACGCAGATAACCCCGACGCAGAAGTGAACCAACAGATCGCTGCGGCAATGAAAGCCTACAATAAGCGCTTGAAGGAAGAACAGGAAACCTACATCACGAGCCTGATGCCGCAGAATCGCGCGACGCGAACAAGCGAAAGAACGATTTTCGACGGCACAGAAAAGGGCAAGGCGGCTGCCGAAGCAGCTCTGGACACGCTAGACTGCGACGGTGACGGCATCACTGCAAAGATGGCCAAGGATGCTATCAAGGCCAAAGTTTCCGCCACCGCCGTTTCGGAGGCTGAGACCAACTTGGAGGATGAAATGGAAGCCTGCCCAAGAGATGACGCGATTCGGAAGGTCGCCGAGACGGTCGAGAAGTACATTCCCGGAACTCCCGCCGTCACCAAGGACGTGACGGATGACCAGGACGAATGGGCAATCGGCGTTGGCTTCGCAGCCGGCGGCGTTGACATTGGCGTCGGCTACGACAGCAACAAGCTCGTAAACATGGGCGTCGCATCGTCGATAGGCGGCATCTCCATGGCCCTCTACTACGAAAAGCCCAAGGACACGATGGATGCCGAGGACAACGTTGTCACAATGGGTCCCAACATGGGCATCAACGTCGGCATGTCGGTGGCCGAAGGCACATCGGTCAACGTTGGCGTCTCGAGAGGCTACGACAGTGACGGCATGTCGCAAAGAGGCGTTGGCATTGGCATGTCGCACGATCTAGGCGGCGGAGCGTCCTTCAAGTTCGGCGCCGGACGCGTCAAGGGCAAGACGGCAGCCGATGCAGGCATCTCGATGTCGTTCTGATCCAGACAGCTGATCGGCAATCGGCAGTTCCGAAAGGCGCTGCAAGCGGACAAACATTGGAGGCGGGCCCATAGCGGGCCCGCCTCCTTCATTGCAAGCCCCCAACTCCACAGCTTCCAGTCATTCGCGATGTCTCGGGCGAAGCCGACGGCAGCGGTAGGCGCAGCGCCGTAACGCGTTGTTTTGACGGCAGCGAAACATTGCGCAATCGGTGACCTGAGCCGGTCGGCACTTTCGTGGCGCCACAGGCCATTTCCGCCGATTGCACTTTCCTCTCACATTGCAGGCCTCCACTTCCAAGTTCGCCTGCTCGCCATCGCGTGCATTCATAGCCAAACCGACAATGGAGTTCCCTCTTGTTCGATCGACAGGTCCGCACACACCTGTAGGTCGCTCCCGACATTCGCTCCACCACGGCCGCAGAAGGCGCTTTGTGGCTTGAGGCCAACATCCTGCGATGAACACAATCCGCAGGGTTGGCATTCCGATGCCTGATCGTTGCCGGCGCCACTCCCTTTCCAGATCACTTCGGCCTGCATCGGTCGGTTGAAGCGCTGTCTGTCGCTGCGCCTGCCTGCCAAGTTCCATTGTGTCGGCAAATTGCGGGCAAGTTCGAAAGACGTCTCCCTCAATCCATCAACTCCCCTTGGTTTTGTTGCGTCCACGGATGTTGGGGATCGGGTTGGTGACGAGTGTGGGCGAAGCAGGCGCAGGTCGCGGCAGGCGGAACCACGGGGGAAGCGGAAGGCGCGGCGGGGCCTGAACACAAGGAAAACAGGGAGAACACACATGAAACATGCATGGATCGCCTTCGCC
>JAPOOS010000014.1 GCA_026713305.1 Paracoccaceae bacterium | reverse complement strand
CTTGGCCGCGCAATGGAGCAGGTCAACTCCATGCTTGAACAGGAAATCCTTCAACGTCTTCGCAATGCCGAACCGACATTGCTTGAGCATACGGTTGTCAAGCTTCTGATTGCGATGGGATACGGAGGTGGCGACGCCACTATGGGGCAAGTGACCGGAAGGTCAGGCGATGGCGGAATTGACGGCACGATCCGGGAAGACGCGCTGGGGCTGGACGAAGTGTACTTGCAGGCGAAGAGATATGCCGCCGGCAACTCCGTGGGAGAGGATGCACTTCGCAATTTTGCCGGCGCCATCGACGCTGCCGGCACAACCAAAGGGGTTTTTGTCACCACATCCCATTTTACGGCTGCAGCAGTCAGGTATGTGCGTCGAAGCCCCAAGCGGATTGTGCTGATCAACGGCGAGAAACTTGCCCGCCTCATGGTCAAGCATGACATAGGCGTTCGAACACGCAGCCAATATATGGTCAAACGCATCGACGAGGACCATTTTGATCTGAGCGCATGACTGCAAATGCGCCTCGTTGAATGCCAAGGACGGGTATGGGAACACATGGCCCATTGCTGGGCACTTGTTCCCGAGCGTACTGGCCGCCGCCACATCAATGAAGTGTGTGCAAATGACTAGAGGCTCGCCGGATGGCTTTGTTTTCGCCAGTTTCGACCTAACCGCGAATGGTCACAACGCGAATGATGGGAACCTTCCCTATGTTTTCCCGGCAATAGTCGCGCGTAAAACCCAGAATCCTCTTTGAGTAGGCATTCGATCTGGATGCACGCCTCAATCGTTCAGTCCCAACCACGTCCAGACAATCACTCGCCAATTGCCGGTTGAAGCTCTCGGAATCGTCGAGCGGAAGTCCTGCTTGCGAAACAGTGACGTCTTGCAGGTTGCGGCCACGCTTGTCCATGCGGACTACAACGAAGACCACTCCGTTGCGCGCCATGCCTAGCCGGGTCTTCAGAAACTTTCCTGAAGACGAGAATATTCTTCCATCCAGGTAACAGCGCCTCGGTGCAATGGATTCGCCACGCAGGATAGTTCCGGCAAGAACATCCACAATCTCTCCATTGGAAGCGACCAATGCTTCGAATCCGTTTTCCTCTGCAAGCTTGGCATGCCCCGCGAGATGTATGTGCTCGCCATGAAGCGGTATCACCAATTCCGGCTCCACCAACCTGTGCATCTGTGAAAGATCGGGTTGATTTGGATGTCCGGACACATGGTAGCGGTCCTTTGGATCCACAATGGTCTCAACGCCCAATCGGGAAAACGCATTCAATGTTGCAGCAACCCTCGTCTCGTTTCCCGGGATCGTGCGAGAGGAGTACAGCACGGTGTCGCCTGCTCTCGCAGCAAGCCCCTTGAACTTGCGGCCACTGGCCAACCGAGCCATTGCCGCCCTTTCCTCCCCCTGGCTGCCGGTGGCAATGACAACCAGGCTGTTGCGAGGCAGTTGCCGAGCATCTGCAAGAGAAATTTCATTCGGAAGCCTGTCGAGAAAGTTTGCCGAAGCAGCGGCCTCAACCAGCGTGGTCATTGCTCTTCCCAGCAACACGATCTTTCTGCCGCACTGCCCGGCGGCAGCTGAAATCTGGTACAGGCGCGCAATGTTGGATGCGAATGTTGTGGCAAACACCGTTCCACTGCAGCGCTTGAACAGCTGCTGCAGGTTGGGTCCCACAACGCTTTCCGAAAGACCGGCGGCGCGGTTCAGCGCGTTTGTCGAATCGCAGGCCAGTGCAAGAACTTCGCCATCCGACGCCTCCCTCCACAACTCCTCGTCGAATGCCTCTCCAATGACCGGGGACACGTCCAGTCGAAAGTCGCCGCTGTGAATGATCTTTCCGACGGGCGTTTCGATGACCAGTCCCGCTGCCTCCGGTATGGAATGCGCAACTGGCAGGAAGGACACACTGAATGGCCCGGCTGCGCAAACGCTTGGATAGGGATCGGCAATCCGAAAGAAGTGGGTGAAGTCGTCGCTTCGACGGATGTTGGAAATGGCAATCTCCGCCGTGAGAGACCGCAAGTAGATGGGAACCTGGAGCTCATCGCAAACAAACTCGAGCGCACCGACATGGTCCAGGTGCCCATGCGTAACGAAGATCGCTTCGACCTGGCGCCGGCGTTGAATCAGCCACGAAAAGTCCGCAGTGATCAACTCCACGCCCGGCGTGGACGAATCGTCGGAAAATGTCACTCCGGCATCCACGACAATCAGGCGTTCCCTTCCGGACTCGCCATAGCCGTAGACATACATGTTCATGCCGATCTCGCCGGCTCCACCAAGTGGCAAATAGATGAGCCTCGGCTCAGTCATGAAAGTTCTTCTTGTTGTGATTGTGAATGCAGATTAGCCCGTGAACCGTGAGGTCGGCGTCTACCTCGTAGAGGCTTGACGCTGGGTCGGCCAGCAGCGCAGCGAGGCCACCTGTGCCAATTCTTCGCATGGGCATGCCACGCTCTGCCTCGATCCTCCGGCAAATTCCTTCAATCATGCTGACGTAGCCCCAATAGATCCCCGATCGCATGCAGTCGCGGGTGTTTCGTCCGACGACGGACTTTGGTCTTGCGACATCGATTGCGGGAAGCGCGGCGGCGGCCCGGTGCAGGGCTTCCATGGAAAGTTCAACGCCTGGCGCAATCACTCCCCCGGCATAGCCGCCGTCCTCGTCAACCACGTCGAAGGTCGTGGCCGTGCCAAAGTCAACAACAATCAGATTGCCTCCGTAGCGGTCGTTTGCCGCAACCGTGTTGACAAGACGGTCCGACCCAACATGAGTGTTCCTGTCCACCCGGACGGCAACCGGAAGCTTGCAACCCTCGCTGCCAACCACCAGCGGCGTTATGCCCAGAAAACGGCGGCACATCCCTTCCAGATTGAACACCGTGCCAGGGACGACCGAGGAAATTGTCGCGGCGGTGATCACTGAATCCGGCAGTTCGGCGGCCAGCAAAACCGAGAGCCAAGCCTGATACTGCTCCGCGGTGCGGCGTGAACGGCTCTCGCATCGCCATCGACAGACGATGCTGCTTCCGTCGACTATCGCAAAAACGGTGTTTGTGTTGCCGACATCGATTGCCAAGAGCATTACGGCATTCCTGCCAGGCCCATGTCCGCGGCCGCCACGAATTCGGGCCTTCCGGCTCTCTCAACCACGGCCCGGCCCGACCTGTCGATAGATCGAAAAATGCCGTTGAAACTGTTTCCGGCGCCAACGACTCTCACCGGTTCATTGAGCCAGTGGGCGTGGTTCAACCATTCGTCGCGAACTTCGGCGAAGCCATTGAGCAAGAGCTGTGAGTTGCGAAAGCGAAACGCTGCCGCCAGGACTCTCAGGAAATCCAGCGGCGCAATCGCAACATCCGCCAGGTCAAGCACACTTGCCACGCTGGGCTTGTGCGACGACCGCTTGGTCAGAGCCGGAGCGGCAGCGAGGTTCACGCCGAAGCCGGTTACGACATGTCGAACCGAGTTCTTGGATATGTTTTCGAGCAAAATGCCCGCCACCTTGCAGCCGTCCATCAATACGTCATTTGGCCATTTCAAGGTAACTGTCGGTCCGGCGGGCAGCAGTCCCGTGATGCCGTCACGCAGCGCCAAGGCTGCAACGAACGAGCGCTGCACCGACATGGCTGGCGATTCATCGACAATCTGCCAATGGCTGGCAAACAGGTTTCCCGGGCAGGAGACCCAACTGCGGCCTCGGCGGCCTCGGCCGCAGCTTTGGCGGCGGGCAGCAACCCAGCCTTCCCTTGCACCGGCTGCGATGCAGCGAACTGCCTCTGCATTTGTGCTGTCGACTTCGTCGCGCACACGACAGCGCTGGCCTTCCAAAGTCAGTTGCATCTACTGAAACAGCGCCAAGGCGGCAACTGTGCTCCACTGGGTGATGCTGAAGAGATTCACAACGCCCACCACGACTATGATGGCTGAGGCGACGAGAGTGATCAATCCCGAACGCGGTATCGTGTTGTCCAGCGGGGTTCTCTGTTCGCCAAAGTACATCACGTAGACAATGCGAAGATAATAGAATGCGCCAATAACCGAGGCGATGCCTCCGCTGATGGCGAGCCAAACCATGCCACCGTCGATTGCCGCCAGAAACACGTACAGCTTTGCAACGAAACCCAAAAGGGGGACAATGCCAGCCATCGAGAACAGCAGCAACATCAGCGACAGCGCCTGCACTGGAGATTGCTTCGAGAACATGCCCAGCGCATAAATGTCGGTTACCGGTTGATTGCGCCTGCGCATGGACAGAATGAATGCAAACGTGCCAACATTCATCACGAGGTAAATTGCCATGTACAGGAGCATGGCCTCAAGTCCCTGCGCCGTTCCGGCCGCGGCTCCCATCAACGCAAATCCCATGTGCGCAATGGAGGAATAGGCCATCAGACGCTTGATGTCCGTCTGGCCTATCGCAGTGATGGCCCCAACAAACATGGACAGCACCGAAACCGCGGCTATGATGTTTTGCCAATCCGCCACGACGTTGCCAAAGCCTGTTGTCAACAGACGAGCCAGCAGGACAAGAGCCGCAACCTTTGGCGCAGTCGAAAACAGCGCCGTAACGGGCGTGGGAGAGCCTTCGTACACATCCGGCGTCCACATGTGGAACGGAGCGGCTGCAACCTTGAACGCAAGGGCCACAATCATGAATGCCATTCCGAACAGCAAACCGATCGACTTGTTCACACCTGCCGGAGACTGGGCCGCCAAGCCTTCCGGCGACATGGCCGCGGCGATGCCGGGCAGGGAGGTTGTGCCGGCAAATCCGTAGACCAAGGACGCTCCATACAGCAACAGGCCCGAAGAAAGCGCGCCAAGCACAAAATACTTCAGGCCGGCCTCGGTCGAGCGCACGCTGTTGCGGTGAAAGGCGGCCAGCACGTAGAGCGACAGCGACTGCAGCTCAAGGCCCAGGTAAAGGACAATCAGGTCGTTGGCAGACACCATCACCATCATGCCGAGCACGGCGAATCCCACCAGAACCGGGAATTCGAACTTGGCCAGGCGCTCGCGGCTCAGGAAATCCCGGCTGATGAACAGCACGACCGACGCCGACAACAGAATCATCACCTTGGCAAACCGCGAAAGGCTGTCGTCGACAAACGAGTTCGAAAAGGCCATCTTTTCGCCGGTCGTGGCAAATGCAATCCAGGCCGCCATGCCAACGAAGACGGCGCTGGTCAGCCAGATCAAGGCAGCTCCCCTGCGGCCGCCAGTCGAAAAGACCGCCCAAATCAGGGCTGACATGCCAAAAACCGCCAGCACCAACTCCGGCAGAACTACAGTTAGATCATCGAGAGTCATTGGCGACCAAAGATTCGTTGGCGTGTAAGTCGAATGCCGCAAAAGCCTGGGTGTTCACGTGATCGACCAGACCCTGCACGCTGGTTCCAATGACATCCGTCACCAGGCTCGGATAAACTCCGAGGAGCAAGGTCATGACCAGCAGCGGCGCAAAAACAAGCTTCTCGCGCCGAGTCAGGTCGGCGATGTCCCGGATGGCGGTCTTCACAAGATCCCCGTACACGACACGGCGGAACAGCCACAATGCATAGGCCGCCGAGAGAATGACGCCGGTGGCGGCGCCAGCCGCTATCCAGGTGCTAACCTGAAAGGCCGCAGCCAGTGTCAGGAATTCGCCCACAAAGCCGCTTGTCCCTGGCAATCCAACGTTGGCCAGGGTGAAGAACATGAACACCATGGCATAGCGGGGCATTCGCACCACGAGTCCGCCGTAGTATTCGATGTCTCGTCGGTGCTTTCGGTCGTAGACCACACCGACTATCAGGAACAGCGCACCGGATATCAGGCCATGCGAGAGCATCTGGAATATGGCGCCGTCAATTCCCTGGCGCGTTGCCGTGAAGATGCCCATGGTGACGAAACCCATATGGGCAACTGAAGAGTAGGCAATCAGCTTCTTCATGTCCTCCTGCATCATCGCCACCAGCGAGGTGTAGATGATTGCGATCACGCTAAGCCAAAGCACCATGGGAGCCAGCAGGTCCGAAGCAATCGGAAACATCGGCAGGTTGAAGCGCAGGAAGCCGTATCCACCCATCTTGAGCAGGATCGCCGCCAGTATCACCGACCCGCCGGTCGGCGCCTCGACATGCGCGTCCGGCAGCCAGGTGTGAACCGGCCACATTGGCATCTTGACCGCGAACGACGCGAAGAAGGCCAGCCACATAATGGTCTGCAGACCGCCCTCGATCTGCCAGCCCAGCAGCGAAATCGGCACCGACGGCACCTTGAACTCAAGAAGCCGGGTGATGTCGGTGGTTCCTGCAATCTGCCACAGCACGATCATCGCGATCAGCATCAGAATGGAACCGAGAAGCGTGTACAGAAAGAACTTGAACGTCGCGTAAAGCCTTCGCTTGCCACCCCAAATCCCGATTATGAGAAACATCGGAATGAGGCCGGCCTCGAAGAAGAAATAGAACAGAACCAGGTCCAGCGAGCAGAACACGCCGATCATCAGCGTTTCCAGGATCAGGAACGCCATCATGAATTCCTTGACCCTGTTCTCCACATGCCAGCACGCGAGAACGGTGATTGGCATGAGAAAGGTCGTCAGTATGACGAACAACACGCTGATCCCGTCGACGCCAAGCTTGTATTGCAGTCCCGGCAGCCAGGTGGCTTGCTCGACATACTGGAATTCGCTTGCCGAGGTGTCGAAGCCGAAGAGCACCACCAGCGAAATCAGGAATGTTGCCACGGAGGCGGCCAGGGCCAGGAACTTGACGTTTCTGACGGCTATGGCGTCATCCCCACGCAGGAAGACCCCCATGATCACGGCGGCAATCAACGGCGTGAAAATGATTATGGAAAGCGTGAACTCCATCAGAGGCCACCTGCGGCAATGGCGATTGTGACCAGAATGACCGCGACTCCCACGACCATCACGAGCGCGTACTGATACACGTAGCCCGACTGAAAACGCTGCCCCTGCTGAGTGATCCCCGGTATTATGCGGAATGCAAGCCCGTCAATGACACCGTCGATCACCGACCCGTCGCCGCGTCGCCAGAGGGTTCTGCCAAGCCATTTGGCGGTCCGCACAAACAGCAGGTCATATGCCTCGTCAAAGTACCATTTGTTGAGCAGGAAAAGGTAGATTGGCCGGTGGGCGCTTGCCAGCCGCCGAGGCAGATCCTGATTGACCATGTAGAACAGCCAGGCAACGGCAAACCCAACTGTCATGGCAATGAACGGCGAAGCCTTTACCAGGGCTGGAACATAGTGGGCATCGTGAAGCACATGATTGGCGCTCGCCACGAAGACCGAGGTCGTGAAGAACTGATCGACATTGCTTCCGAAGAAATCGTCGTACCACACCATGCCTGCCAGGCACGAGCCCACCGCCAGCACGGCCAGTGGAACAAGCATCGACAACGGCGCTTCGTGCGCATGCGCATGCGTGTCCGGGTCCCCGCGCGGGGCGCCGCAGAATGTCAGGAAGATCAACCGCCATGAATAGAAGCTGGTCATCAGCGCCGACACGACAAGCAACCAGAAAACAAGCGAGCCAAATTCGCCACCCGCGGCAAATGCGGATTCTATGATCGCATCCTTTGAAAGAAAGCCGGCAAAACCGAAATGCGTCAGAGGTATGCCAACGCCGGTAATCGCCAGGGTGCCGATCACCATGGCCGCGAACGTCCATGGAATGCGCCTTCGCAGCCCGCCATAATTCCGCATGTCCTGTTCGTGGTGCATGGCATGAATGACCGAACCTGCACCGAGAAACAGCATCGCCTTGAAAAAGGCATGCGTGAACAGGTGAAACATCGCCACCTGGTACACGCCGACGCCCGCGGCGGCGAACATGTAGCCAAGCTGCGAGCAGGTCGAATAGGCAATGACTCGCTTGATGTCGTTCTGGACGAGACCGACGGTCGCGGCGAAAAAGGCCGTGGCCGCGCCGATCAGCGCAACAATGGTCAAGGCCACCGGGGCAAACTCGAAGAGCGGCGACATTCGGCACACAAGGAATACACCTGCCGTCACCATCGTTGCGGCGTGTATAAGCGCTGAAACGGGGGTTGGGCCTTCCATGGCGTCCGGCAGCCATGTGTGAAGGAACAGCTGGGCGGACTTTCCGCATGCGCCGACGAACAGGAGGAACGCAGTCAGCTCGGCAGCGTTGACACTCAGCGACAGGAACGACAGTTCGGTTTCCGCAAGTCTCGGCGCCTGCGCAAAGATGTCGTCGAGCCAGATTGAATCGGTGAGGTAGAACAGCGCGAAAATTCCCAGCGCCATGCCGAAATCGCCAATCCTGTTGACGATGAACGCCTTTATGGCAGCGGAATTTGCCGAATCCTTGCGATAGTAGAACCCGATCAGCAGATAGGACGCAACGCCGACTCCTTCCCATCCGAAGAACATCTGCAACAGGTTGTCGGAAGTCACCAGCGCCAGCATGGCAAAGGTGAAAAATGAAAGGTAGGCGAAGAAACGGGGCTTGTAGCTTTCGTGCTGTTTCCAGTTTGGGTCGCCGTGCATGTATCCCAGGCTGTACAGGTGCACCAGCGACGAAATGGTTGTCACCACGACAAGCATGATCGCCGTTAGCCGGTCCAGTCGAATCGACCAATCGGAGGACAGTTCCCCACTGTCGATGAAACGAAGTATGCGAATGTATTCAGTCGTGCCGTCGAAGGTCAGGAAGATGATCCAGCTGAGAGCGGCCGCCAGGAACAGCAGCCCGGTGCTGAGAAACGTCGCCGCCCGTTCACCGATCAGACGGTGGAAAAAGCCGCTGACCAAGGCGCCAAGCAGCGGAGCGAACAGGATCACCACTTCCATGTGACCGCTACCCCTTCATCAGATTGACGTCGTCCACCGCAATCGAGCCGCGGCTGCGGAAGAAACAGACGATGATGGCCAGCCCGATGGCAGCTTCCGCCGCTGCCACCGTCAGCACGAACATCGTGAAGACCTGACCTGTCAGATCGCCCAGGTGCACGGAAAACGCGACCAGGTTGATGTTGACCGCCAGCAACATCAGCTCGATTGACATCAAGATGACAATGACGTTCTTGCGGTTCAAGAAAATTCCGAACACGCCGATCACGAAGAGAATCGCCGCGACGATAAGGTAATGCTCAATGCCGATCATTCGGTCCCACTTCCCGGCTTGACGTCGCGAAGCTCAATGGCGGCATCCGGGTCGCGATATATCTGAGCAACGATGTCCTGACGCTTCACGTTTGTTCGGCGGCGATGGGTCAACACGATCGCGCCGATCATGGCGACCAGAAGGATCAACCCGGCAGCCTGAAATCCAAAAATGTACTTCGTGTAGATGAGCCTGCCCAGGGCAACGCTGTTCTGCACTTCGCTCATGTCCGGCGTTTCGTTCTGGCGAAGCGCCGCGGCTTCGGGCGATGTCTCCCAGGTGGTGTACTGAATTCCAAGCGCCATCAGCAGCACAACTCCGATCAGAAGTCCAACGGGGATGTAACGGGCCATGCCCGCCTTCAACTCCGCAAAGTCAACGTCAAGCATCATCACGACAAACAGAAACAGCACGGCAACCGCCCCGACATAGACAATGATCAGCAGCATTGCGATGAATTCCGCGCCCATCAGCACGAACAGACCTGCAGTGCTCAGGAACGTCAGAATCAGGAACAGGACTGCATGCACAGGATTGCGCGCCAGCACAACCGAAAACGCCGCAAAAACCGCGACGCCGGAAAATCCGTAGAACGCAAGTTCAATCAGGCTCATCGCCAGCTCCGGCGCGCCACTGCACGGACGCGGTCACAATTGTCGTGAAGGGGATGCTGCACTGTCTCTCGCGTCGTCTTGCCCATTGAATTTCGCTGCGCCTTGGGTGGAAACCTTGAAACGCTACCGGTAGGGCGCATCAAGCTCTATGTTGCGCGCAATCTCGGCTTCCCAGCGATCGCCGTTGGCCAGCAACCGCTCCTTGTCGTAGAATAGCTCCTCCCGCGTCTCGGTCGAAAACTCGAAGTTGGGTCCCTGCACGATTGCGTCCACGGGACAGGCTTCCTGGCAATAGCCGCAATAGATGCACTTGGTCATGTCGATGTCATAGCGCGTCGTGCGCCTTGACCCGTCGGCACGAGGTTCGGCCTCGATCGTGATCGCCTGCGCCGGGCAAATCGCCTCGCAGAGCTTGCAGGCAATGCACCTCTCTTCGCCGTTGGGGTAGCGCCGCAGCGCATGCTCGCCCCGAAAGCGCGGAGAAAGCGGTCCCTTCTCGTGCGGATAGTTCAAGGTGGCCTTCGGGGACACGAAATAGCGCATGCCCTTCATCAGACCGCCGATGAAATCGGCCAGCAGAACATATCGGACGGCCCGCCTCACATTCGATCTGTCAATCATGGATCATCCTCCGATTGCCCAGCGGGCGTATGAACCGTAAAACCAGCCGTAGTGCGCGAACAGTCCGGACACTGCAACCCAACCGAGCGAAATCGGCAAAAACACCTTCCACCCCAGTCGCATGAGCTGATCGTAGCGGTAACGCGGCACAACAGCCTTGACTAGCGAGAAGAGGAAGAAAAACACTCCCATCTTGGCGATCATCCAAAAGGCGCCGTCAGGCAGTCCCGGGATGGGCGACAGCCATCCACCGAAAAAGAGTATCGACATCAGCGCGCACATCAGGAGGATGGCCGCGTACTCCCCCATCATGAACAACAGGAAGGGCGTCGAGGAGTACTCGACCTGGTATCCGGCAACGAGCTCCGATTCCGCTTCCGGCAAGTCGAATGGCGGTCGATTGGTCTCGGCAAGAGCGGACACGAAAAACAGCACGACCATGGGAAGGTGGGGAAGCCAGTACCAGTTGAAGAATCCCGCCGACCCATCCTGGGCGCGCACGATTTCCGACAGGTTCAGCGAACCGGTTGTAATCAACACGCCGATTATGATGAACCCTATCGAGACCTCGTAGGAGATCATCTGCGCCGCCGAGCGAAGCGCTCCAAGAAAGGCGTACTTCGAATTCGATGCCCAGCCGCCCATGATGACGCCGTAAACTTCAAGCGACGACATGGCGAAAACGTACAGGATGCCAATGTTCAGGTTTGCAACAACCCATCCGTCCGAAAACGGGATCACCGCCCATGCGCACAGCGCAAGTATGAACGAAATCGCCGGCGCAAGAATGAACACGCTGCGGTCCGCTCCCGCCGGAATGACGATTTCCTTGAGCAGGTACTTGAGCGCGTCGGCGACGGACTGAAGCAGACCGAAAGCGCCGACCACGTTGGGGCCGCGCCGCATCTGAACGGCGGCCCATATCTTTCGGTCGCCGTAGACCAGAAACACCAAGGTGATCAGCACGAATCCCGCCAGCGCGAGGCACTGCGCCAAAATGATGACGAAGATGCCCAGGCCGGTGCCCCAGAATTCAGTCATGGCGGCGCAACCTCCGCCCAACCGAATTCAAGCCCGGCGACACTCTCCGCAGCTCCGCCAGCCAGTTAACCTTCATGCCGCCATCCTTTCCGGCTGCCGCTTTGCATTGCCGAGCGAGGCCATTTCAGCCATCACCGCCGAGGATCTGGAAATTGCGTTGCTGAGGTAGAAGCTGTCCGAGCCGCTGGAAATCGGGCTGTTCCTGCCTGACCTCACGGGCAGGGGCCGAAGCTCGTTCACGGGAACTTCGTCAATGCGTTCGAGATGCGGAACCGACGCGAAAACCGTGCTGCGCAGCTGAGCAAGCGTGTCAAATTTCAGGGGCTTGTTCATGACGCCCGACAGTGCGCGGACAATCGCCCAGTTTTCCCTTGCCTGGCCGGGTGGAAACGCTGCGCGCCGCGCCAGCTGGGGACGTCCCTCGGTATTGACGAATATCGCCGATTCCTCGGTGTAGGCAGCGGATGGCAGTATGATGTCGGCTCGGTGCGCCCCGCGGTCGCCGTGGCTTCCCTGGTATATGACTTGCGGACCATCCGGAATGTCGATCTCGTCTGCGCCCAGGTTGAATACGACATTTGCGCCGGACAGAGCCGCCTCGATGCCACCGTCACAACTGAAGCCGACGTCCAAGGCGCCCACTCTGCCTGCGGCCGAGTGAAGGAACAGAAGTCCTGCCCCTCGCCGTGCCAGCTCCAGGGCAAGAGCCAGGATGCGATCGCCTCCGTTCTGTCGGAGAGCCGGCTGCCCAACGATGACAAGCATGCCGGAGGTGGATTCGTCGGTCAGGCTTTCGCAATATGATCGCAGGCCTTCGATGTCGCTGCCAAGCGCATGACAGTCGTAGGTCAGCTTCTCGGCGTCTCCGAACTGCCCCACTTCGGCGCCGTTCAACCATGCCAGTCGAATCCGGGCATTGAGCACCGGCGCCTCCACTCGGGGATTCGTGCCGATCAGCACTATGCGCTTCGCCGCATCGACATCTTCAATGCGAGCCGTGCCTGCATAGGCGGAGCGATTGTCCCTGGCCAAGGCGGCGCCGTCCACGCGACACTCGCACACGCCTCCATTGGCTTCAATGAGTTGGCGCAGCGCGAAGGCTGCCTCGACGGGCGCCAAGTCGCCTGCGATTGCGCTGAGCTTCCGGCCTGCAGAAATGGCCGAGGCGGCAGCGGTCAGCGCGGTGTCCCAGTCAACTGCCTCAAGTCCGCGACTGCGCCGCACGTATGGGCGATCAAGTCGCTGGCATGCAAGACCGTCCCAAACGAAACGTGTCTTGTCGCTTATCCATTCCTGGTTAATCCCGTCGTGATTGCGTGGCAGGATTCTCATGACGTCGCGTCCGCGGGTGTCGACGCGAATGTTCGAACCGAGCGCGTCCATGACGTCGATCGTTTCAGTCTTGGCAAGCTCCCACGGCCGGGCGACGAATGCATAGGGCTTGGAAGTAAGTGCCCCAACTGGACAGAGGTCGATGATGTTGCCCTGCAAATTGGAATCCAGGGTCGAGTTCAGATAGCTCGTGATCTCTGCATCCTCGCCGCGACCAATCTGTCCCATCTGGGTAATGCCGGCAACTTCGGTCGTGAAACGCACGCATCGTGTGCAGGAAATGCAGCGCGTCATGTGAGTTTCTACCAGCGGACCCAGATCAAGATCGTCTACCGCGCGTTTGGGTTCGATGTAGCGGCTGAAGTCGATGCCGTACGCCATTGCCTGATCCTGCAGGTCGCATTCCCCGCCTTGGTCGCAAATCGGGCAATCGAGAGGATGGTTGATCAGCAGGAACTCCATCACGCCATGCCTGGCCTTTTCGACCAGTTGACCGGATGTGCGGACTTGCGGCGGCGACCCATCTCGGCCCGGACGCAGGTCACGAACCTGCATTGCGCAGGACGCCACCGGCTTGGGAGCGCCGACGACCTCCACGAGGCACATGCGGCAGTTGCCGGCAATCGACAGGCGTTCGTGGTAGCAAAAGCGTGGAATCTCGACTCCGGCCTGCTCGCATACCTGTATCAGGGTGAGCTCGCCCTCTGCGGACACTTCGTGTCCGTCGATCATCAGCTTGTACAAATTGGGCACGCTATGTGCTCCCAGCAAATGTTGTTGTCCGTGGCGGCCGCCTCCGCGCCGAGGTTCGCGCTGCCGGCGCTCCCTGCAAACGATTCAGCTTGCAGTCCATGTCAGGCTGCCATCCGGTTGGCCTGCCGATTGCATGACGCAATGCGTTCCTCCATCTCGTGGCGAAAGTGCCTTATCAGACCCTGGATTGGCCACGCCGCCGCATCGCCCAGTGCGCAGATCGTGTGACCCTCAACCTGCTTGGACACGTCGTGCAGCATGTCGATTTCGGCTACGTCGGCCTCGCCGCGCACCAGCCGGTCCATCACGCGCATCATCCAGCCTGTACCCTCCCGGCAAGGTGTGCACTGGCCACAGCTTTCGTGCTTGTAGAACTTCGACAGTCTCCAGATGGCCTTAATGACATCGGTCGATTCGTCCATAACAATGACAGCCGCGGTTCCAAGGCCGGAACCATTGTCGCTTAGCCAGGTGAACTCCATCAACGCGTTGTCGCAAATGTGGCGAGGCAACAGCGGAACCGACGCTCCTCCCGGAATGACGGCCTTCAAGTTGCTCCAGCCGCCTCGCACACCCCCGCAGTGCCGATCGATCAGTTCCCTGAGCGGAATCGCCATTTCCTCTTCCACGACGCAGGGGGAATTGACGTGGCCGCTGATGGCGAAGATCTTCGTGCCGGTGTTGTTCTTTGATCCAAGTCCGGCAAACCATTCCGCACCGCGCCTGAGAATGGTCGGAACAACAGCAATGGACTCGACGTTGTTCACGGTTGTCGGACATCCCCAAAGTCCGATTGCCGCTGGAAAGGGTGGCTTCATGCGCGGCATGCCCTTCTTGCCTTCCAGGCTCTCAAGCAGAGCGGTTTCCTCGCCGCAAATGTAGGCGCCGGCGCCGTGATGCAGATAAAGATCAAACCGCCACCCCGACGAAGCCGCATTGTCTCCCAGTAGCCCTGCATCGTAGGCCTCGTCGATGGCCTTCTGAAGCAGTTGCCTTTCGCGAATGAATTCGCCTCGAATGTATATGTAGCCAACTTCTGCACCCATCGCGAATCCGGCCAGAAGACTGCCCTCGACCAGCGTGTGCGGCTCGTGCCGCATGATTTCGCGATCCTTGCAGGTTCCGGGTTCGGACTCGTCGGCGTTGACAACCAGATAGTGCGGTCGGCCGTCGGACTTTCTGGGCATGAAGCTCCATTTCAAGCCGGTCGGGAATCCGGCGCCGCCCCGCCCGCGAAGTCCGCTCGCCTTCACCTGGTCGATGATCCAGTTGCGTCCCCTGGCCATCAGTTCGGCAGTTCCGTCCCAATGCCCCCGTTTGTGGGCGCCGGCAAGGCTGCAATCCTCGAAGCCATACAGATTGGTGAAGATTCTGTCCTTGTCGCTAAGCAACTGATCGGCTCCATTTGACTTGACGGCAGTGTTCCAGCCTGCGATTGCCCGCCATCAGCTCTCTCCGCCGCCATTGGTTGTACGCATTGCAAGCGCCACAGCAGGTGCAAGCGCTGGTCTCTTCTGGTTGTCGACGGCAAGGCTTGTCGGGCCACCTTCAGGTTCCGAGGAATAGCGGCCTCGCCTGGAACCGGGCGCCGGAAACCGTCCCCGCCCGAATTCGTCCACGATGTTCGACAGATCGTCCGGCGAAAGATCCTCGTAGTAGTCGGAGCCAATCTGAACCATCGGCGCATTGGCGCAAGCGCCCAGGCACTCGACCTCCTCCCAGCTGAAGCGTCCACAGGGCGACACTTGGTGAGGCTTTGGCGAGATCTTGCGTCTGCACAGATCAATGAGGTCCTCGGCGCCGCAGATCATGCAGCAGGTCGTTCCGCAAATCTGAATGTGCGCTTTCGAGCCCACCGGTCGCAGCTGAAACATGAAATAGAAACTCGCGACCTCGTAGGCGCGGATATGCGCCAGGCCAAGCATGTCCGCAACATATTCTACGGCCGGGCGGGTCAACCAGCCTTCCTGCTTCTGGGCGCGCCACAGGAGAGGAATGATTGCCGCGGCCTGCCGGCCGTCGGGATACTTCTCCAACTGCTTTCGAGCCCAGGCAAGGTTGCCGTCCGAAAACTCGAAGCTTTCCGGCTGCTCGGAATGAAACTTGCGCTGCATGGCGTCAACCAACCGTCAGCGCTTCGCGTTGAAGGGCAAGCTGCACTTGCGCAGGCAATGCCGTGCTCATCGGTCTATCTCCCCAAACACGACATCCAGCGATCCGATGACCGCTGAAACATCGGCCAGGAGGTGGCCCTTGCATAGATAGTCCATGGCCTGCAGGTGCGGAAACCCCGGCGCTCGGATCTTGGCCTTGTATGGACGATTGCTGCCGTCGGACACCAGGTAGACGCCGAACTCTCCCTTTGGAGCCTCCACTGCGGCATAGACCTCTCCCTCCGGCACGCGAAACCCTTCCGTGTACAGCTTGAAATGATGAATGAGCGCCTCCATTGACTGCTTCATGTCCTCTCGCCGCGGCGGCGACAGCTTTCCCCTGACCAGGACGTCTCCCTCCGCCGATTCCAGCTTTTCGACAGCCTGACGGATTATCTTCAGGCTTTCCAACATTTCAGCCATCCGGCACAGATAGCGGTCGTAGCAGTCGCCGTTCTTGCCGACCGGAATCAGGAAATCGAACTCGTTGTAGCACTCGTAGGGCTGCGCCCTGCGCAGGTCCCATTCCAGCCCGGATCCGCGCACCATCACCCCGGAGAACGACCAATCCAGCGCATCCTGCTCGCTGACCACGGCAATGTCGACGTTTCGCTGCTTGAAGATTCGGTTCTCGGTCAGAAGTTCATGAATGTCGTTGAGCGCCGCCGGAAAGGTTTCGGTCCACTCCATGATGTCGTCGAGCAAGTCGGGCGGCAAGTCACGATGCACTCCGCCTGGCCGAAAATAGGCAGCGTGGAGCCTTGCGCCACAGGCTCGTTCATAGAACACCATGAGCTTTTCGCGTTCCTCGAATCCCCACAACGGAGGCGTCAGCGCGCCGACATCCATCGCTTGCGTGGTCACGTTGAGCAGATGGTTCAGAATGCGGCCGATCTCCGAATAGAGCACGCGAATCAACGATCCGCGGCGGGTGACCTTCGTCCGCGTGAGCTTTTCGATGGCCAAGCACCAGGCATGCTCCTGGTTCATCGGCGCAACGTAGTCCAGGCGATCGAAATAGGGCAGATTCTGCAGATAGGTCCGGCTTTCCATCAGCTTTTCCGTGCCGCGATGGAGCAGCCCGATGTGCGGGTCGCAGCGCGTGACAACTTCGCCGTCCAGCTCGAGCACCAGACGCAACACGCCGTGCGCCGCCGGATGCTGTGGTCCGAAATTGATGTTGAAGTTTCGGATGTCCTGCTCGGACACTTGCCCGCCGTTGCCGGTCATTTCGTTTCCTCGCAACATGCGCGCCCCCTCACCACCTTCGGAGCAACGAAGGATGGCGGCAACACAATGCGCGACCGCACGGAACTAGCCGTCATCTTCCGCGCTTTCGCGTTTGTTCATGGCCAGGGCTCCCTCCCACGGACTCATGAAGTCAAAGCTTCGGTATTCCTGAACCAGGTTCACGGGTTCGTAGATGACCTTCTTCTGCACTTCGTCGTAACGGACTTCCGAATACCCCGTAAGAGGAAAGTCCTTTCGCAGCGGGTGACCCTCGAACCCGTAGTCGGTTAGAAGACGTCGCAGGTCGACATGGCCGGTAAACTTGATGCCGTACATGTCGAACACCTCGCGCTCGAACCAGTTTGCGCTCGGGTATATCGCCATAATCGATGGCACCGCCTCGGATTCCAGAATCGGAACCTTTATGCGGAGTCGGCAATTGTGTTTCATCGAGAGCAGGTGATACACCACCTCAAAACGTCGTTCCCGTCCTGGATAGTCGACTGCGGTGATGTCCACCAACGTCGAAAATCGGCACTGTGGATCCGACCTGAGAAACTCGAACAGGTCGCCCAAGGCGTTTGTGACTGCCTCGACAACCATTTCGTCGCGTTGGTACTCCGCCCGCAGAACGGTGTCCGACTGGCGCGTGGCGATGCGCTCAAGAAGATCCTTGCCCTCAATGCTGGTCATGACGCTCGACTACCGTGCGATTGTTCCGGTTCGCCGGATCTTTCGTTGCAGCTGCAAGACGCCGTACAACAGCGCTTCGGCGGTCGGCGGGCATCCTGGCACATAGACGTCCACGGGGACTATCCGGTCGCATCCGCGCACGACGGAATAGCTGTAGTGGTAGTAGCCTCCGCCATTGGCGCAGGATCCCATTGAAATGACATACCGGGGTTCAGGCATTTGGTCGTAGACCTTGCGAAGCGCAGGAGCCATCTTGTTGGTTAGCGTCCCGGCAACGATCATCAGGTCCGACTGACGCGGCGATGCCCGGGGCGCCGTCCCGAATCTTTCAAGGTCGTAACGCGGCATCGAGGTGTGCATCATCTCGACGGCGCAGCAGGCGAGGCCAAAAGTCATCCAGTGCAGAGAACCGGTGCGGGCCCAGTTGATGACGTCCTCGACCGAAGAGAGCACATATCCCTTGTCCTGCAGCTCGCGTCCGGAAATGGCGGGCTTTTCGGCGTCAATGGGCGTCGGTTCAAGTGTGGTCACTCCCATTCAAGCGCTCCCTTCTTCCACTCGTAGACGAAGCCGACCGTCAAGATGATCAGGAACACGATCATTGACCAGAATCCAAGCGCCCCAATATCCTTGAAGGCCACTGACCATGGGAACAGGAATGCCACTTCGAGATCGAAGATGATGAACAGAATTGCCACCAGGTAAAAGCGAACATCGAACTTCATGCGTGCATTGTCGAAGGCGTTGAATCCGCATTCATAGGCCGAGACCTTCTCCGGGTCGGGATTGTACACGGCGATAATGCCGGCGGCGAGAAGCAGCAACGCGGCCAAGCCGATGGCGATTCCGAAGAATATCACAACCGCCAGATACTCCTGAAGGAATGCTTCCAAGGCAACTCCCCAAACTAACCTGCCGCCGTTTCTTTCGAATCTTTTCGCGGGCTTTAACTGTTCAATGGATGTTACATCCGGGTGACATCGCTCGGCGGCAGCCTCAAGTGGCAGACAGCCGCCGATGCGGAACTGGATTGCCCGATAACAGCTAATTGCGACATTCGCAACGAATTGCCGCGAAAATCAATCCGCCGCCGCGAAGATGCACGTGCCCTGCGATCGTCCAGCAATTCTCACTATGGCATTTTTCCTTCCCCTTTGCTGGAATGGTCGATTCATTTCCTGCGGAGCCCTTTGACATCGGCAGCACAATGACAAGAGGTGGCGCCGTCGTCGCCCTTCTCAACAATGCACATTTCCTCCTTCTCCAGCTCATCCAGAATTGCCGAGTTGTGAAGCCAGCAAATCAACTGGGCGTCGTGCTTGTTTGGAGTCAGGTTGTCGAAACCAGCCGAGGAGCTCGAGCATGAGCCCCGTGTGAAAGCCATTGTCCAACGCATCCATGATTGTCGGTTGTCCACCGTGGAGTGCAGCATGGAGCTGAGGGAATAGGTGAACAAGGCGGCGCGTTCCTGAAGATTCAGAAGTTGGAGGCACGGGAACGGCGCCCGGAAGGAACGATCGTCTGCGCCGCCAAACGCCACCATCACGCCATTCTGTCCCCTGCCGTCAATGCGCACCAGCTTGCCTCTCACGGGATTCAAAGCCCGGACCGAATGCGCAACACGGTACACGCCCGCGTGATTCGCCAAACTGCCCGCCAGGCCAGCCAAACTGCCGTTCGCCTTCCGGAACGGCCTTGCCCGCCAGTGCGTTGCTCGAAATTGAATTGTTGTACGCCTGCATTGGTGATACATGGGGGCTTGATTCCCTGCCAATTCCGAAAGGGAGCGCCCGACGCCAGCCGCATGCAACGGCCGCAAAAGTGTCCTCCCTCGGGTTTGAACCAGCACGGCCCTGGAGTTTCGTATGCCCGAAACATACCGCATACTCTACGTCGACGACGAACCGGACGTGAAGCCGCTTGTGCTGCAACGAATGCGAAGGGAGATCAGGAAGCGCGTTTACAGCTTTGAATTCGCCGGAAACGGATTCGAGGCGGTTGACGTGCTGTCGGCGGACCCAACCATCGATCTGGTCGTGTCGGACATCAACATGCCTGGAATGGATGGGCTGACGCTGCTGAAGCAGATCCCCGCGATCAATCCCAATCTCAGGGCAATCATAGTTTCCGCCTACGGGGACATGAAGAACATCCGCACCGCCATGAATCGCGGGGCTTTCGACTTCGTGACCAAACCCCTCGACTTCAGGGATTTCCGAATCACGGTTGAACGCACAATCGACCATCTCGTCAAATGGCGGGAAGCCCTGGCCGCCCGCGACAAGCTCATTTCGCTCAACAACGAACTGTCGCTTGCCAACCAGATACAGCAGTCAATACTCCCGAAGGTCTTTCCGCGAACCGACAGCTTTTCGGTCTTTGGACGCATGCAACCGGCCCGCGACATCGGTGGCGACTTCTTTGATGTCGTCAATCTGTCCGATTCGCTTGTCGGTCTTGCAATCGCCGACGTCTCGGACAAGGGCATTCCAGCCGCATTGTTCATGATGTCCAGCCGAACCCTGCTGAAGGGCGCCGCGCTCGGGCATCGCAATCCGGGCAATGCCTTGACCGAAGTGAACAAGATCATCAACGCCGACAATCCAACCGGCATGTTTGTCACGGTATTGTATGCAATTTACGATCAAGCCACCAACGCCGTCACGTTTGGGAACGGCGGACACAATCCTCCCCTCCTGGTACATGAGGACGGTACGTCGAGTTACCTTGAAATGCCTGACGGGATTGCGCTGGGCGTGTTTGACGGCTTTGACTACGACGTGAAGCAGTGCACCCTCGCGCCGGGCGACAATCTGGTTCTGTATACGGACGGCGTTACCGAAGCGATGAATTCGGAGGGTGAGCTATTTGGAGAAGAGAGACTGCAGGACATTGTCTGCGACGCCGTGTTGCACGGGGTGCGCGATCTGACCGTGCCGATCGTGGACGCGGTGCATGAATACAGCAGAGGCGAGCCGCAAACTGATGACATTACCTGCATGTCGCTAAGCATTGCCGGGAGTCGTCGTGTTTGACAATCACGTTAGTTTTCGAATTCGCTACGTTGAGAACCAGTGGAAGATGATCGACCAAGCCATGGAGATCCTGTCCAAGGCCGAGGAATGGTCAGACGAACTAGAGGGTCAGATCAGATTGATCGCGGAGGAACTTTGCCTCAACCTGCTGAATCACGGGGCCAACTCCAAAGTGCCGTACTTCGAGGCCGAAATCACAACCTCGGAAGCCGAAGTGGTTTTTGTGCTGAGCGATCACGGTCCGAAGTTCGACCCCTTGGAAGACGCTCCGGATCCCAATGTGGACGCGCCGTTGGACGAACGCGAGCTGGGCGGACTCGGTGTGCACATCGTTCGCTCGCTGGCGGACGGCATCAGTTACAAGCGAGACGGCGAACGGAACGTGCTGAGGGTCGTCATGAAAAAGGGCCGGGCCGGGTCCGATTGATTCCGGAATCCTCGCGCCTCGTGTTGTTAAGTCTTCGGCAAGGCACGCCAGTCCGGGAAGGAGCGCCTGTTTGCCAAGGGCCAAACTCGACTTGCGGACGCCGAAGCTCGCTCTTGCGCGACGATTGCCGCCACTGGCATCTGCGTGCACGCGACGAGCGCGGAGCGCCTGAAGGCATCGGCAATGAAGTCGTGGAGGCGAACGCCTCCCTGCTGTTCAACACATTCTCGCGGCCTGGCAATTGCAATTGACATGCCCACGCCACTTCTCCGCCCAATCCAACAGTTCGCTTGAATTGAACGCTGGAGGAGAACAGCCGCTTCAGTCACAACTGGCTGCCGGCTTGGTGGTTGCTGCCACCAACAAGCGGGAAAGCGGATGAACGACTTCCTGCAGGGCTTG
>JAPOOS010000019.1 GCA_026713305.1 Paracoccaceae bacterium | reverse complement strand
GTGTGCAACGACTGCGATGCCCATCTGGGCCATGTCTTCAATGACGGGCCTCCTCCCACCGGGTTGCGCTACTGCATCAACGGCGCCGCACTCACCTTCGAGGCATCGAACTAGCAGGTTCGCGCAGACGCGGCGCCAACTTCAAGGCAAACAAAGCGACGAAGGTCCGCCCACAGGGATGCTGCCATCCCGAGGGCAATGCATGATCAGCAACTTGGATGAATGCTGGCGGATGTCGGGAGCGCCGATTCCGGCAGCTTTGGCGACATCAAGTCAGATGGCGAACGAATGTCCGCAAGAGTTTCTGCGCTCGCCAGTCCGCCCGCCCTGTCGCCCTCAAGCCCCGGCCCACAGAGCAATGGGTTTTTCCTGACACATCGCGACGGCAAGGTCAGACAGCCCCAGTCGCCATGCCGCCCGGCTCTCCGACGGCATGCCGGCAACGCAGTTGATCCGTTTGAGGCCTACAGAGGCGACGGGTCCCTTTGACGCTGAAGGACTTCCGGATGGCTCCGGCGCTGCTCGCCACGCCACCTCGCATTGCAATGTTAGACCGATCCTGCCTTGTGTCGACGGCGCGCAACGCCAATCAATTCGGCGCCCGGATTCAGGCTGAGAACTTGAGGACATCCGACGCACGGGGGATGCACGGACACCGCTACGGCAAGCCACCAAGGTCCAGCCAGAAACCAGTCGTCACACGCTGATTGCCGCCATTCTTCGGGCAGCGCGACAGTGATTCCTAGTTCAACAGATCCGCGGCGCCAATGCGTCCGAAATTCGAGAACAGCTGCTCAAACACGGAAAGCGTGTCGGAGAACGACTCCGTGACGCGGCGCGTACGCGCAATCTCCCGACCGTCCTCCAAAGTCAGAACCTCAACGTTCGTAATGACGCCGACCTCGTCAAACGAGATGGCCACCACTCGTCGGCGCTGAGTCTCGGGGGCGTTCCAGCCGCGTCGTGCAGTGCTGCTTTCAACGTAGATCCAGGTCGTTCCAAAAACATCCTCGACCAGCGTCGGAACTCCGAAAGTGTTGGCGACCTGTTGCGCATTTGAAATTCCGGGTTCAAGCAAAGCGACCTCCTCTTCGGAGGGAGCGTATCCGTGCTGTTGCCTTATGGTCGAACACGCAACGAGCGAAACCACAACAACAGCTACTGAAAGTAGGCGAAATATACTCTTGTGCATCAGTGGAATCGTAACCCTAGCATCCTGACCGCGGTCAGTGCGATATCAAATGTAGACGCATCCTTCAAACGAATGCCTGACCAAAGCATGCCGCAAACGGGCAAAGCTTGCTCCGGAACGGATTCCTGAAATTGGAAAGCATTGTGTCGAACGGACCTCACCGCACTATGTCCTCTACCGGACCTGCCAGCAAGCGATCAAGCTCCTCGAGCGATGTGGACACCACATCGCCACATTGAGTGAGAGCCAGCGCTGCCATGAGGTTTCCATATCGAAGCCCCTGCTTCAACGAACCCTGTTTCCAGCCAAAGATGACCCCGGCGGCCAGCGCATCCCCGGCGCCAATCCGATCAATCACCGGAACCTGCCATGCCTTCTCATGCCACAGCGTAGCGCCATCCCATGCCAACGCGCCTCGGTCACCCAATGTGATGACGCAATTCGCGACGCCGGCCTGTTCCGCAAGGCGTCTTGCGACCAGCTCTGGCTCTCCGACACATTCAAACACCTTCCTGGCATCCCGAAGACTGCAAAACAGGATGTCCGTTCCCTCCGTCAATGGAAGCAGTCTGGTCCGGGCTTCCGATTCCGGCCAGAGGAGATGCCGATAGTTTATGTCGAGGCTTGTCGAAAGGCTTCGTTCGCGTGCCTTCTCCAACGCTGACGCGACAATGTTCTCGGAGAAGGGGGAAAGCGGCACCGTCAAGCCGCTCACGTGCAAGTGGCCCGTATCCAGAAGGTATTCCCAGTCCATCTCGTCGCTGGTCATCTGGGCGAAACAGGACTCCCTCCGATCAAACACAACCCGAGTGGAACGGGGAGGATGGGCGAATTCAATGAAGCAGCAGCCCACGCGTCCCTTGCTGCGCATGAGAACACTGGAACAGTCAATGCCTCGGCGACGGAATTCATTCAGCACTCGCAGCCCGGTTGGAGTGCTCGGAAGCGCGCTGGCCCACCCGCATTTCCAGCCAAGCTGTACCAGGGCGGCGGCGACATTGGCCTCCGCGCCACCGGCAGTTACGTCAAAGCGGACAGCCTCCTCAATGCGCGTGCCTGGCGGCACGCTGAGGCGAATCACGCCTTCGCCAAGAGTCGTAAAGTCAAACCTAGCCATTCCATTCTTCCGTCGCCTCCGAGCTGGCGGCGCTGCGCGGGAATCCAGTCTTCTTGATGTCGTCAGCCGCAAGATGTCCCCTGGACCCTTCGGTCGTTGTTGCGACACATCCCGATCAAGCATCACCATTGCAGTTCAAATGCCGGAGCGCAATCTACGCGAATCCCGCGCTCGATTCCACGCAATTGGATGAAGCGCTGGCAGAGGCCGCGGCGCGCCCAGCACCAAACATCACGTTTCAATCGAAGGCAGGCCTTCGAAACCTGGCGCATCGAGGTCGGCGGATCTCTGGCGGAGCAGGAAGGGAATCGGCTTTGCGCTCGCACATTGCACAAGGGGGCAAACCAATGCTCCGTGCTCGACTTGCCTAAGATGCCGGCAAACGCGGCAGAGCATGAAAAAGAACAGTGATCACGGTGCGGTTGAGGTAAATTCGAAAGAACAGAAGCGACAATGCGGCATACAACACCCCTCTGCCGCCGGTTCCACTCATCGGGGCGCACCCGCTTGACCTCCCGCGTCAGCAGCCGCTTGGCGTAGGAATCGTAGAAGGCCAGCGTGCTGCAACAGGCCTCTCGCCAGCCAGCCTCCGAGACATCCGTTTGTCACGGGCGCATGTTCGCCATCACCCCGTCAAGCGACACTGCAACCGAAACAACTCGGGAAAAGCCGTCTCAATCCGCACGGATTGACTTGAAGGAAACGCTGTTGGATTCTACCATGACATGCAACACTCTGCTCGCCTAGGGCGTCATGGCGCCCATGCGCTTGAACAGACGCACCGCATCGCGCGGCGTCAATTGCGACAGCGCATAGACTGACAGAGTGACCGCCGCATCCGTCATGCAGCCGTCGACCAGCTGCATGCGCTCGCCCATGTAGCCAGCGGCCAGGCCCAGCATCTTGCGGCCTGCCTCCATCAAACAGTCCCGAAAGCCCGTCTCGATCGTCGAGAAGTCGCTGCCATCCTTCAGGAGCCGCCACAGCTTGGCGGCACAGCTCTAAGTGACCGCTTGGAAGACCCAAAAGAGCAACCAGGAGAAGGAGAAAGTGCGCTTTGAAGGCATTGGTGATCTGTTTGACCATCATCCTGATTGTGTAGACGGAAAGGCATGAAAATGAGATTGTGGAAATGGTTTCTCAGCAAAAGGAAAATTCTTGCGTGGGGTTCAGTTGGGGCTCTTGGTCTAGTCTTGGAAGTGATCTTCGTAGCTAGCGTTGCTGTCATCGCTTGGCATTGTGTACTTAAAACTGTGCTGTGAAGCTTTTCCTGAAAGGACTCCTTGGGACTCTTGCTGACGCTGGTGCAGCAATTGACATTGGCGCCTCGCTCTTGTTCTACCCCAATACTGTGCAAGAAAGTCCACGCTTTCCGGTTGCACGCACTCCTTGAGTCGGCCGAACAGCGTCTCGATGACGCGACTCTGGCGGAAGCGCTTTCGCTCGCTGGGGATCAGGTGATGGCGCTGCCATTGTTCGAAGAGGATGGCGAAGTCGTCGCGACAAACGAACAGCGCTGTGATGGACATTTCATTCATGGGAGGGATCCTGTTTCTTGTTTTTTTCCCCATCGACTCACGTTCATTGGGGAAATTGAGTCCCTCCCAACAAAGAGTCGTCCTGCATATCCAGAATCGGGGTAAGATTCGAGGGCCGTGGCCACAGGCCGCTAGGTGGTGACGCTTGACATTGAGGACCAGTTTCCGGTTTTGTGCTTGCGTGCAATGCATGCCCTTGAGTAACCAAGCGTATTGAACGGATTCCAGCCGGCTGGAACCAGCGTGAACCTCGATATGGCGTGCCTGAATGCGAATGGCAGATGCGTTCTCCCGTCAACCCGCGATAACCGGACCGAATTCCGGCTGTCCACGTTGTGGCTTTGCAATCGGCAGGCGTTTCGTGAACGCAGGGAGCGCTCATTGGAGGAACTGCAGCGGCATGACATTCTCAAACCCTACAGAGC
>JAPOOS010000015.1 GCA_026713305.1 Paracoccaceae bacterium | reverse complement strand
TTTCCAGAATGTTCCATAAATGGAGCGCAATCTTTACTTAAGATCCATTTATGGAGCACATATAGCAATGGCAAGGCCCGCACAAAGAAGCTATTCCCGCTATGCCCGCGAAGCTGCAGAGCTTCTCGGGCTGATGATCCGCATCGAGCGAATCGAGCGCAGAATGACCGTTGCCGAAATCGCAGAGCGTGCAGGGATTTCGCGCGGCCTCGTGCACCGCATCGAAAGGGGCGAAATGGGCACCTCCATCGGTCCGGTCTTCGAGTTGGCCGCCATTGTCGGACTGCGCTTGTTCGAAGCCAAGCCTACAACGCTGACGCGCCATGTGTCCAGGGAGCGCGACAAGCTCACTCTGCTGCCCCAATCAGTTCGCACGGGAACGAAGAGTGTGAAAGATGACTTCTGACCGCCCCGAAACGAAGGCGTCGGAGGAAGCCTACGTCTGGATTTGGCTGCCCGGCGCAACCGAACCAGTTGTCGCCGGTCGCATCGCGCGGGACGGCAAACGGTTGGTCTTCAACTACGGCCAGAGCTATCTGGGGCGGAATCATCGCATTCCGATCTACGAGCCGGAACTGCCATTGCGCGGTGGAACGATTGTGCCCAGTGGCGGGCTAGGCATGGCAGGATGCCTGCGCGACGCCTCTCCCGACGCATGGGGTCGTCGAGTCATCCTGAACTGGAAACTCGGACCCAAGGGCAAGGATGCCGACACCGCTGAGCTTGACGAGCTTGCCTATCTGCTGGAATCCGGCTCCGACCGAATTGGCGCTCTGGACTTCCAAACCTCTCCCTCCGAGTACGTGCCGCGCACCTTTCAGGCCGCGACACTTGAAGAACTGTTGAGTGCAGCCGATAGAGTCGAGAACGGTATGCCGCTGACGCCTGGTCTGGATCAGGCGCTGCTTCACGGCACGTCGATAGGCGGTGCGCGCCCAAAGTCGATGATCCGGGACGGCAACGCAAAGATGATCGCCAAGTTCGCGACTTCGAACGACACTTACAATGTAGTGAAGGCGGAATATGTCGCCATGCGCCTTGCCGCCAAGGCAGGGCTTGACGTCGCTCCCGTACGCCTTGCACAGGTCGCCGGCAAGGATTTTCTGTTGGTCCAGCGCTTCGATCGCGTAAGGACGATTGACGGCTGGACGCGCAAGGCGATGGTCTCCGCACTGACGATCTTCGAACTTGATGAGATGATGGCAAGATACGCCAGCTATGAAGACCTGGCGGAAGTCATTCGGCATCGATTCAGCTCGCCGAGATCGACGTTGCACGAGCTGTTTGGTCGGCTCGTGTTCAATGTCTTGTGCGGCAATACCGATGATCACGCCCGCAATCATGCGGGCTTTTGGGACGGCGAACACCTGACCCTGACGCCTGCCTATGACATTTGCCCGCAAAACCGTTCCGGCAACATTGCCAGCCAGGCAATGCTGATCGCTGGAAACAACAGGATGAGCACACTTGCGACCTGCCTTGAGGCTGCACTTGCTTTCCAGCTCAGCGAGAAGGCGGCGAAGGAAATCATCGTCCGGCAAATCGGCGCCATCCGGGATGAATGGGACGACGTCTGTGAGGAGGCCGAATTGACCGAGGTTGAGCGCAACCACTTCGGTCAGCGCATGTTTCTCAATGAGTTTGTCTTCGAAGGTGCGCCAAGCGGCCTGCAGTGACGAAAACACAGTCTTGGCAGTAGCTAGAGAGAAGTCGAGAGAGATCAATCGCCCCGAGTGGACCGACCGTCGCAAGCAGGACGGTCTCGGTCCACTCGACGTGCAGAACAGCTGCATCAATCTCCATCAGCTGTTGCTGCCCGAAATTCTTGCAAGTGTGCTCCACATGCAGCAATTCGGTTCCATGCATGGATGTACAGGACCTTCAATGCACTGGATGATCTTGACCGACTGGCCCAACCATGTCCATCCGAAGACTCCGGGGCGGAAATTTCCACACTTGACGCAATTGGCAAGCCTGTCCAAGGACGTTCAGGCTGGAAACCACTGCCGGGCCGGGAGAGTCTCCACAACAGGCCCAGGCGTCACGTTTC
>JAPOOS010000016.1 GCA_026713305.1 Paracoccaceae bacterium | reverse complement strand
TCGGGCCTCGATGTCGGCGAGAATCTCGCTGCGGCCTGCATAGTAGGGCGGCACGCTGCGGTCTTCATCAAGGATGAAAATGCCAAGCGTCTCAATCTGCTTCGCCGAAAGTGTCATGTCGTTTCTCCCGTCCGGGTCTCCACCTGCCATGGGATGTGATGTTGGACGATGGTTGCCGCCACGGTGGGCAGCGCCTCCGCCGGTTGACATGAATACAGTCCACCGCGCCTGCATTCAAGATGCAGGACGACGCTGGCTGGCGCGTTTCTGTTATGGCAGTTCCAGCCAGATCGTTGCCGGGCCATCATTGGTGAGCGAGAGCATCATGTGTTCGCCGAACAATCCAGTTTCCACTGGGATCCCAGTGTTTCGCAGCGCTGCCACGAACTCCTCGAACAGTCTTTCGGCATCGGCCGCATGCGCAGCATCCGAGAAGCCAGGACGGTTTCCGCGTGATGTGTCGGCAGCCAGCGTGAACTGGCTTACCGCCAGCACAGCGCCCTGCATGTCGATTACCGAACGATTCATTCTTCCGGCTTCATCGGCAAATATGCGCAGCCGAGAGATCTTTTGAGCCATGCGCCTAACGGCTTGAACTTGGTCGCCTTTCATTGCACACACAAGCACGACTAGCCCAGCGTTTATCTTTCCTGCTACGCTGCCACCGACGGCGACCTCTGCCTCACTGACTCTCTGGACTAGACAGCGCATTTCGATCTCAATGTGGCAGCAGATTTTCGGCGAAAGAACCCGTCACTCTCGGCAAGCAGCCGAAGGCGGCGCTCCTGAGGAACACACCATGCCGATGCTAACCAAGACAACTGAACTTGACGAGTACTGCAAACGAGCGCGTGGTCATCCATTTGTGGCCCTTGACACTGAATTCATGGGAGAGAAGCGCTATTACCCAAAACTGTGCTTGATTCAGCTAGCCACTCCTGAATTGAACAGTTCGGGCGTGCTGGTTGACGTTCTCGCAAAGGGCATGCGCCTCGACAGCCTCAAATCTCTGCTGACTGATCGTTCCGTTGTCAAGGTTTTCCACTCGGGCAGGCAGGACATCGAAATTCTGTACAACGCGCTAAACCATATTCCGCAACCGGTCTTTGACACTCAAATTGCGGCGATGGTATGCGGATTCGGCAACTCGGTTGCCTATGCAACCCTTGTCAGAAAACTCGCGTCGGCACGCATCGACAAGTCGAGCAGGTTCACGGACTGGTCGAAGCGACCTCTGAGTGTCCAGCAAATGGATTACGCGATGTCCGACGTCACGTACCTTCGGACAGTGTACCTGAAGCTTCGGGAGATGTTGGATTCGCAGGGCAGGGCGGATTGGATAGAGGATGAAGTCAAAAGCCTGACCGATCCCGAATCGCTCCGCATAGACGTGGACAAAGCTTGGCGCAGGATCAAGTTGTCCAGAGTGCCAAAGGGTGCGCTGCCGGTCATCAAGGAACTCGCGCGTCTGCGGGAACAGTTGGCGCAAAGGCTGAACATTCCACGCAACTTCCTGATTGCGGACAGTGGTCTTGTAGCGTTGGCAAGTTTGCAGCCCGATTCGATTCGCCAGTTGAGAAGACTGCGGTTTGGGGGAAATTCCCAGTTTGTGCGTCGATTTGGACCGGAAGTTCTGGAAGCTGTGGCTTCAGGTCAAAGGCAGATCGGATCGAAGGAAGTCTCGCAGAGGTTGCCTCAAATGCCGTCGCCAAGCAAGGATGCGACTCACATGCTGCGGCTGCTGCGAAAAATCGTGGCCAAGAAGAATGGCGTTGCCGAGAACATGCTGGCAACGCAATCCGATTTGAAGGCCATCGCCGTCGGAGATCTCAGCGCGCGCCCGCTGCGCGGCTGGCGCAACGAACTGTTTGGTCGGCTGGCGCTGCAGCTTTGCCGGGGTGAAATCGCGCTTACGCTGAAGGATTCCGAATTCAGGATAATCAACCTGGAATGTCAGCCATTGCGGAGTTGACGTCCCCAATCACCTCGATGGCTTTCACACCAACAAGTCGGCTTGCGTCGATGGTTTGCGAAAGCGTCACCAATTGCTCGGATGCCGAGGCCGATGGAGCGGCGTCCTCGAACGGCGTAATTCGGAATTCATACCGAAGAATGCCGTCGCCATCGGGCCTGCCGTTGTTCAAGGCAGCAAGTTCGGAATTCGTGGCCCCTTCGTGACGGGTGTAACCGACGGCAATGAGCATGACTCCCGAAGACAGCATGACCGTTTCGACGGATTCGACACGGTCGACAATGTTTTGGCTCGCAGCTGGGGCGACAGCAGGCTCGTCTGGCGTGGGTTCCGCCGAAGTGTCCGCAGGCAAGGTGTTGGCGTTCCCCGCAACCTGTCTGGGCCACTTCATCCAATCGGAAGAACAACCGGCGACGGCAAGCAACGCGACCGCAATGACAATGAGACGTATCATGAGAACCTCGCTCCGTGATGTTTGGCTTTGAAGTTTTTTCTCAATCCATGAAGTTCCTGTACAGAAAGACTGTTAAGATTGAATCCCGCAAATTGCAAAATACATTGCAGGACAACGATTGTTTGGTGGCCGAAATGGAAACAGAAAAGTTTGAGGACATAGTCGAGGATTTTGCCTTCCTGGACGATTGGCAGGAAAGATACGGCTACGTGATCGATTTGGGCAAGCGCATGCAGGGCCTCGACGATGTGCTGAAGGTGTCCGCAACCAAGGTTTCGGGATGCGCCAGTCAGGTATGGATGGTTGCAGAGGTTGATCACGGGAAGTCACCGCCCCGGTTCAGGTTTCAGGGAGACAGCGACGCGCTCATTGTCCGCGGCCTCATTGCCATCTTGAAATCACTGTACAATGGACAATCTCCGGAGGCGGTTCTGAACATCGATGCGTTTGGCGAACTTGGCAGGCTGGACTTGCAGAGCCACCTGTCGTCGCAACGCTCCAACGGGTTGACGTCAATGGTCGCGCGCATTCGCGAAATGGCTGGATCTTTTGTCAGTTCGAACGGGAGCAGGGGAGCCTTGTGCGGCGATGCCGGCTCCAGCGTTTCCCTGGGTCGCAGATCGTTCTAGTTCAAGGTTTGGAATGCGAAATGGATTTGGCTGCACTGCTTGAGCGGCAGGGATGGATACTGGCGGATGGCGCCACGGCCACGAACCTGTTCAACGAGGGGCTGGAGGCGGGCGAGGCGCCGGAGCTCTGGAACACCGAACAACCGACGCGCGTGACCAAACTGTACACGGATGCGGTCAACGCGGGCGCGCAGCTCTTTCTCACGAACTCGTTTGGCAGCAACAGGGCTCGCCTCAAGCTGCACGATGCGTCCCATCGCAGTCATGAACTCTCCAGAGTGGCCGCCATGCTGGCGCGCGAAGTGGCGGACGGCAGCGCCAGCGACTGCATAGTTGCAGGGTCCATGGGCCCAACCGGAGAACTCATGGCGCCCATGGGCGACCTCACGCATTCCTTGGCTGTGGAGCTGTTTCACGAACAGGCCAACGGCTTGGCGGCGGGCGGGGTTGACGTTCTCTGGATCGAAACAATGTCGGCGGAAGAGGAGTTCCTTGCTGCGGTCGAGGCATGCCGGCTGGTTGACATACCATGGTGTGGAACGATGAGCTTCGATACAGCCGGTCGAACAATGATGGGAATCACGCCTGCGCGCCTGGTTGAACTGGCTTCGACAGCTTCGCCCGAGCCAGTCGCGTTCGGCGCAAACTGCGGATCTGGAATTTCCGATCTGATGAACGCATTGCTGGAAATCTGCGCACGAGACCCAAGGCGCCCGGTGATCGCAAAGGGCAACGCCGGGATTCCAACATATGTCGACGGAAGAATTCACTACGCCGGATCTCCGGAGGTCATGGCGGACTACGCCGAAATGGCCCGCAATGCCGGCGCATCCATAATTGGCGGATGTTGCGGCACCTCGCCTGCACACCTGGCCAGAATGCGCGAGCGGCTGGAGACTGCAACCATTGGCCCGCCACCGGAATTGGACGAAATTGTTCTCAGGCTGGGGCCGCTGAGCTACGCAGCCCAGTCCGGCGGTGCAAGGCGACGTACTCGCCGCAGGCGGCGCCGGGCGTCCTCAAGGCAAACGGGACGCTGATTTCGTGTGGAAAACTGCGTGAATTCATTACAAGCTTGTTGATTCGCCGTTAGTTCGCGATTACGAACGCGTAACATGCGTTGCGGCTTCAGAGGATTTGCACATGAATGAATACGACGACCTGATACTCTCGGAATTGCCGAATGAAGAGCTTGTGCCGCAGATGCACGACGATCTCTACGATGGCTTGGACGAGGAGGTGGTCGAAGGCGTCAACATCTTGCTGGAACGCGGTTGGCTGCCATACAGGGTGTTGACCGAGGCGCTTGTCGAAGGCATGCGGATAGTCGGCATCGACTTTCGGGACGGCATTCTCTTCGTGCCGGAAGTCCTCATGTCAGCCAATGCCATGAAGGCGGGGATGAAGATCCTGAAGCCGCTGTTGGTCGAAACCGGCGCACCTCGCATGGGAAAGATGGTCATTGGCACGGTCAAGGGCGACATACATGACATCGGCAAGAATCTCGTATCCATGATGATGGAAGGGGCCGGATTCGAGGTGGTTGATCTCGGCATCAACAATCCGGTTGAGAATTATCTCGAAGCCATCGAAACGGAGGATCCGGATATTCTTGGGATGTCCGCTTTGCTTACGACGACCATGCCCTACATGAAGGTTGTCATCGACCGCCTGAAGGAACTCGGCATTCGAGACAAGGTGATTGTGCTGGTCGGCGGAGCCCCGCTCAACGAAGAGTTCGCCCGTGCGATCGGTGCGGATTCCTACTGTCGGGACGCGGCGGTGGCGGTTGAGACGGCGAAGGAATACATGGCTCGGAAACACAATCAAATGGCAGTTGCCGGCTGACCGGCTCCCGGTGCGGACCGCGTTGCGGTCCGCAATTGCAGCCAGGGCCGACGTTGCCAGTTGGAAGGGCAGGGCAGGCTTGCAGGTAGTTCAAATGGCTTACGATACGTTGACAGTTGGCAGGCCGGCAACGCGCGGCCGCCACGACAATTCGCAGAGCGCGTCACCCACCGAGGCCAAGACCCTGTTGCTCGCCTGTGGAGCGCTTGCGCGCGAAATCACGGAAATCATTCGTCTCAATCAATGGCGCCATTTCCACCTTCACTGTCTGCCCGCCAGTCTTCATCTCTATCCCGATCGAATTCCAGCCGAAGTGGAAAGGGCAGTTGTCAAGTTTCGCAAGCGGTATGACAACGTGTTCGTGGTCTATGCCGATTGTGGAACCGGTGGCCTCCTGGAAAAGAAGTGCCGCGAGCTCGGTGTCGAGATGATTGCGGGGCCTCACTGCTACGCATTCTACGACGGGTTGGAGGCCTACGCGAGCCGAGAAGAGACGGACATCACGAGCTTCTACCTCACGGACTTTCTGGTGCGGCAGTTTGAGTCGTTTGTCATCAAGCCGCTGGGTCTGGACCGATTTCCGCAATTGCTTGAGACCTACTTCGGCCATTACACCAAGGTTGTTTATCTTGCCCAGACAGACGATCCTGGACTTGAAGGCAAGGCACGGCAATGTGCCGCGAGGTTGCAGCTCGACTTTGAACGGCGTTTCACTGGATACGGCGATCTCGAGAGGGCGCTTTCGATGCCCCGGCTCCGAGATTCGGCAGTTTCGCAGCACAGTTAGGCAAGGCAGGCGCGGCGAAAACCTGATTGGCCGGCCAGCACATTTGGCAAGCGCGCCACTTTCGGAAGTCGTTTGACGCCTGCGCGGTGAGGCCGGACCGGCAGCTTGATGATTGGCCGAGCGTTCCATATCAAGGCGACCGGAAGAGCAGGCGAACAGGTGCTCAATGGATTCGTTCGAAGAACGCAGGAGAGCTGCGGAAGCGAGATTCGCTTTCGATCAAGATGTCGCGTTCAAGACACAGGCACGGGCGAACAAAGCCCTCGGCCTTTGGGTTGCACATCAACTCGACCTGTCTCCGGAAGAGGCCGCGGCATATGCGATCGAGATTGTCAGGAGTGATTTCGAGGAACCGGGATTCGGGGATGTCCTGCGCAAGATCAAGGCCGATCTAGGCTACGCGTTCGACGAGTTCGTGGTTCGCAAAAAGGCCGCCGAATTGTATGAAGCTGAACTTCAGCGAATGAAGAACGGATAGCTCCGAAAGGCAGGCGCAGCCTTGGACGCTTGCACGCCGCCTGCAAGCCGGAGCCCGGCTCGCCCGTGTTGAATGCCGCCGGGCTGAATCACTTGCTCGCAGTTCCCCAGCGCTTTGCCGAGTTCAGTTGGAATTCGTCGCCGTCAACAGATCGTCATGGTCTGGATATGCAGCGAACACCCGATCGACTATCAAGTCGACATGACGAAACCAGTCCCGGCAATCAAAGGCCTGGTTGATGCGCCTTTCCGACAGTTTCTCGACTATTTCGGGAGTCTTCAGCAAAGCCTCTCGAAAATGAGTGTCAGACTTGACTGCCTCGAATGCGCAGGCTTGCACGAGCCGGTAGGCTTGATTGCGGGCAACGCCGCTGTCGGTGAGCATCAGCATCACACGCTGGGAGGCGATGCGACCCTTGGTGAGTTCCAAGTTGTGCTTCATTCTCCGATCGTCGATCATCAGGTTCTCGACAACGTGCTTCATGCGCCACAAGGCAAAGTCCAGCGTTGCCGTTGCATCGGGTGCAATGGCTCGCTCAACCGAGGAATGAGACATGTCACGCTCATGCCATAGGGGGACATTGTCAAGCGCCGCAGCGCAGTTGGCGCGCACGATTCGAGCTAGGCCACACACGTTTTCGGAAAGTATTGGATTTCGCTTGTGCGGCATGGCCGACGAGCCCTTTTGGCGCTTGCCGAAAGCTTCGTGAACCTCGGCCACTTCGGTCATCTGAAGCTGCCGGAGTTCGGTGGCGAGCCGTTCCAGGCTGGCCGCCACAACCGAAAGCGTCAGAAAGAAAGTGGCATGCCGATCACGCGGAACGATCTGGCTTGAAACAGGTTCGGGGACAAGTCCAAGACGCTCGCAAACATAGCGCTCCACAAACGGATCGACATCCGCAAAGGTCCCCATGGCTCCCGATACCTTGCCAACGGCAATTTCGGTGCGCGCAGCGCGCATCCTCTGCAAGTTGCGACTGAATTCTGCATATGCCCGGGCCATTTTCAGGCCAAATGTCACGGGCTCGCCATGAACCCCGTGACTCCTGCCGATGCACACCGTGTGTCTGTGCCTCATGCATTGCCGCCTGCACGCGCGGGCAAGACTGGACAGTCCGTCAATCAGTAGATCGGCTGCCCTTTTCAGCTGGTAGTTGGTGCAGGTGTCGAGCACGTCGGACGAAGTAAGCCCGCGATGAACAAAGCGAGCCTCCGGCGTGCCCATGAGCTCCTCCAGATACATCTGAAATGCGAGAGATTCATGCTGAACCTCCCTTTCGATCTGTAGGAGGCGCTCTACATCGAACTCTGCGGGCTCACTGGCCCAAAGCTGTTTGGCGCAGCTGTCGGGGATCACGTCCAACTCGGCCATGGCTTCTGCTGCATACGCTTCAATCCTGAACCAAATGCGCAGTTTCTCCTGCTGGGACCAGATTGATGCCATGCCGTCGCGGGAAT
The DNA here is from genome assembly GCA_026713305.1 of Paracoccaceae bacterium. Taxonomy (GTDB): domain Bacteria; phylum Pseudomonadota; class Alphaproteobacteria; order Rhodobacterales; family Rhodobacteraceae; genus MPNP01. Next base: position 14,608 of record JAPOOS010000016.1, on the reverse strand, counting down.
ACCTGTTCAGCATCGGTTTGAACCCTTTGGAGCTTTTGCAAAATGGGGGTTCTGAAGTGAGATTGGCGGGACGATGCCCTTGCAACGCTTGATGTGTTCGCCGCCAGAATTCGCGGCATTGGGCAAGCCGATGTTGGGAAACGCTGCGATTGACGGGCAGGCCGCCGTTCGCGTCAGTCGCAACAGGTTGATCAAGTCTGCCATTCGGATGCGATCAGTCCGCGGGCAGGCAACCAATGTGAATTGGAACCGGCACGCTCGCGTTCGAGAAGATCGCTAGCTTCGCAGGGGGGCGGAGTACTTCCTGTCGAGATCCCAGGGGAAATAAATCCAAGTGTCCTGGCTGACCTCCGTGACGTAAAGGTCCACCATCGGCCGCCCCATCGGCTTGGCATAAACGGTGCAGTACTTGGCCTTGGGAATTAGGCCCCGAACAAGTTCGAGCGTGCGTCCTGTGTCTACCAGATCGTCGACCACCAAGATGTTCTCTCCATCGCCAACGAAATCCCGGTTGGCATTCTTCAGAATCGTCGGTTCGTGCTGATCTTGGTGCATGTAGCACTTGACGGAAATCGTGTCGACGGCACGGATGTTCAGCTCTCGGGCAATGATCATTGCCGGCGCCATGCCCCCTCTGGTAACAGCCAATATGCCTTTCCATGCGCCCTGTTCCGGCGTTTCGGTGTCCAGTCGCCACGCAAGCGCCCTCACGTCGCGATGCAGTTCCTCCCAAGTGACATTGAAATCCTTGCCGGTCACGTCAAATTCCTAATGTCTGTTTTTCGTTGCATCGATGTCCGGAGCATCGACACGCTTCATTCCAACAATGTGATATCCGGAATCAACGTGCAAAATCTCGCCAGTCACCGCCGAACTCAGATCGGACAGCAGATACATGGCCGATTCGCCAATCTCCTGGATGGTGACATTCCGCTGAAGGGGCGAGTTCAACTCGTTCCACCGCATGATGTAGCGAAAATCTCCGATGCCGGAGGCTGCAAGGGTCTTAACCGTTCCAGCTGAAATGGCGTTTACGCGAATTGCCTTGCCGCCAAGATCGGCGGCCAAATACCTGACGGAAGCTTCCAGCGCCGCCTTTGCGACACCCATTACATTGTAGTGCGGCATGACCTTCTCGGCGCCGAAATAGGTCATGGTCATGAGCGACCCGCCATCCGGCATGAGCCGTTCGGCTCGCTGTGCAACCGCCGTGAACGAATAGACCGAAATGTTCATCGTCATCGCAAAATTGGCAGGCGACGTATCCACATAGCGACCGCGCAGCTCGTTCTTGTCGGAAAAACCGATTGCGTGGACAACAAAATCCAAACTGCCCCATTCGGCCCGAACCCTGTCGAACAGTCCGTCAAGCGAACTCTCGCTGGCGACGTCGCATGGCCACACCAACTTGCTGCCAACGCTCTCGGCTAGCGGGGCAACCCGGCGCCTAAGAGGCTCGCTCTGGTAGGAAAACGCTAGCGACGCTCCCTGTTCGCTGCATGCCTTCGCAATTCCCCATGCAATTGAACGGTTGTTGGCCACGCCCATGACGAGCCCGCGCTTTCCGGCAAGAATAGCCACATGCCTGTTCCCTACTCACCCAAACACTACCATTCAGCGCCGAACCTTACTTCTTGACGGGCGCCAATGGAAGTGAATTATCTGCTGCGAACGATGAGTGCCGCTTCAATTGTCACGGAGCAACCCATGGAGACTGGCCCAAACAGGGAGCAGTGCAGCGAACCCATTGCAATGTTTCGGCAATGGCTTGCTGCGGCTGAGCAGGAGAACATCAAGGATCACAACGCCATCGCGCTGGCCACTGCCGACCGGCATGGAATGCCGAACGTTAGAATGGTGCTGCTAAAGGACGTGGAGGACGACGCGTTTGTTTTCTTCACAAATTACGGCAGCGCAAAGGCTGCCGAGCTGTCGGCGGGTCGAGCCGCGTTTGTGCTGTACTGGCGAGAATTGAATCGCCAGATCAGGGCGCGCGGAATCGTGGAGAAGCTCGAAGCGGACTTGTCTGATCGGTATTTTGCCAGCAGGCCTCTACAGAGCCGCTACGGTGCGTGGGCGTCCCGGCAGTCGTCGCCCTTGAAGTCGAAGGCGCAGTTGGTTGCGAGGGCAGCGAAGATTGCGCTTCGGTACGGCAATGCACCTCCCCGACCGTCGTTTTGGGGTGGCTACCGGTTGCGCCCTCTGGAAATCGAGTTTTGGAGCGAGGGCGATCATCGGCTTCACGATCGATTTCGGTGGACGCGAAGCTCGCCAAACTGCGGCGCTTGGGAAGTATGTAGATTGTGTCCTTGAATGAAGCGCCACGACGATGTAAACTCAATTTGAATGCCGAGCATAATGCGGCATTGCGTTGTCTAGTGCATGGATTGAAGAAGATGTCAGATCGCTGGACCATTGATGGCGAAGTAAAATGGTTCGACGCGAGGCGCGGGTTCGGCTTCGTTGTTTCCGAACAGGCTGATCGCGACATTCTCCTGCATGCCAACATCTTGCGAAACTTTGGTCAGGGCTCAATTGCGGAAGGCACCGCCGTAAGGCTTGAGGTTCATGAGTCCGAACGAGGCTTGCAGGCGACGCGCATCATCGACATCGCTGTCCAGGCAACAAAGGACGCTGAAGGACTGCACGGAGATGAAGACGTCGACCGGAGCGACGACTTTCTGCCTGCGCGAGTCAAATGGTTTGACCCCAGCCGCGGTTTTGGCTTCCTGAACGTCTTCGGCGATCCCCGTGACGTGTTCCTGCACGTGGACGTGTTGCGAAACAGCAGCATGTCGGAGTTGCAGCCCGGAGAAGCGATCAGTCTGAGAGTTGCCATAGGCCCCAGAGGGTTGGTTGCAGAGGAAATCCGTCCTTGGGACAGTCGCGTCGGCTAGCGGCGGTCCTCCGTCGTTTGCGGAGCGCCTTCGCTGCCTCCTCGGCCGTTTTCGTTTTCGCAACGATACCGGCGGCAGGTGAGGCCGCGTGCGACCTTGGAGTCGTGGAACTTAGAGGTGACTGGGGCAGGGCGAGTTTCCAGGTCGAGGTCGCGGACACCGAGCCAACGAGAAAACTTGGCCTGATGCACCGAGATCACCTTGCGGTTGGCCGAGGCATGCTTTTCGTGTTTGAACGAACCGGGCCGGTCAGCTTCTGGATGAAAAACACCAGAATGCCGCTTGACATGCTCTTCATGGACGAATCCGGACGTGTTGTGTTCATTCACGAACGCGCAACGCCATATGAAACACGTTCAATTCATGGAGGCGATTCCATCAGGTATGTGCTGGAGGTCAATGGAGGCGTTGCCGAGCTATATGGCATAAAGGCCGGAACCGAGGCCAGGCATGTTTCCTTTGAGCAGCGCCTGGCGGTCTGGCCCTGTCAGCCCGGTTGATTCCGCTTTACCGGACTTCGAGTTTGCAATATGTCGGCGTGATTGCCGGGGCGTGGCGCAGCATGGTAGCGCGGCGGTTTTGGGAACCGCAGGTCGTTGGTTCAAATCCAATCGCCCCGACCAATCTTCCCGTTTTCACCGATGGATGTTTGAACAGCCATCGGCTTGCGCCTTTGTTCCTGTCGATTGCCGTCAACTGCATCCCGTGGTTGTGCCGCAGTTGATGCAGTGGAGGCAGGTGCCGCTGCGAACCAACGTGTAGTTCCCGCATTCCTGGCAGACGTCTCCGGAATAGCGCGGCTTTGGCGCAGCAGAGCCGTTCCCGGTTCCATCGAATCTCAGATTCGAAAGGTCCTTGGCGGTCTCGTCCTTGTCCGTCACACCGCCGAAGGGCACGACACTGGGCGGGGCATCGGCATGAACAGCATGAACCTGAAGTCCGCCATCCTCGTTCGAGGCTGCAACGCTTGTGCGGTGGAAGCCTGCCGACGCCGGTTGTCGAATTGACAACTGATCGCTGAAACCACTCTTGGCGGCGGCGCCGTTTCCAGTTCCGTTCGAGCTGCTGATATCATCAAATCGGTTTTCGCTCGGCTTTACGTGCGCCAAGTCGGTACGGTCGAGATAGCTGATGGCCAACTCACGGAAAATGTAGTCAAGCACCGACATCGAGTGCTTGATCGAATCGTTGCCGATCACCATGCCGGATGGTTCGAAGCGTGTGGCGACAAACGCCTGAACGAACACGTCCAGCGGCACGCCGTACTGCAATCCCAGCGAGACGGCGATGGCGAAATTGTTCATCATCGCCCGGAAGCTCGTGCCCTCCTTGTGCATGTCGATGAAGATTTCGCCGAGCGTGCCATCGTCGTATTCGCCGGTGCGCAGGTAGATCTTGTGGCCGCCCACGACGGCCTTCTGAGTGTATCCAATTCGGCGCTGCGGCAACTTTCGACGTTCATTGGCAAGCCGTTCCTTGCGTCGTTGGGCCTTGACGATGGCCTGAGCGAGTTCGACGGTCTTGTCGGCGGTTGTTCTTTCGGAATCTTCAAGATCTTCGGCAGCTTCGACAAGCTCCGCCATTGCCGATGACAGTGGCTGGCTGAGCTTCGACCCGTCACGGTACAGCGCAATGGCCTTCAACCCAAGCTTCCACGACAAACGAAGCGCCGAATTGCAGTCCTCAACCGTTGCGTCGGACTTCATGTTCACTGTCTTGGAAATCGCGCCCGACACAAAACTCTGCGCTGCCGCAACCATGCGAATGTGGCTTTCGACGCCTAGGCATCGCCTGCCCATCTTGCCGTTTGGATTGGCGCAATCGAAAACCGGCAAATGCGCAGGGAGCAGATGCGGAGCTCCCTCAAGAGTCATCGTGCCGCAAATGTGCCTGTTGGCGTCGTCGATCTGCTCTTCGGAAAATCCAAGGGCCTTCAACAGACGGAACTCGGGCTTCCGGATTTCCTTCACGTCCAAGCCCAGCGTTGTCAGGCAAAAGTCGATTCCCACCTGTTCGGGAGTGAAAATCAGTCGGATGTCGAACGCCGAATCGAGAACACCCTCCAATCGGTCCAGCTCCTGGTCCCGGAACCCAAGCGATTTCAGCGAATCACGGTTGATGTGCGGGGAGCCGCTCAGCGTGGCCCGACCAATCGTGTAGTCCACGATGTCCGAAATTTCGGCTTCGTCGTAGCCCAGCGCCCTCAACCCGTTGGGAATGGAGCGGTTTATGATCTTGAAGTATCCGCCACCGGCCAGCTTCTTGAACTTGACCAGCGCAAAGTCGGGTTCGATGCCGGTTGTGTCGCAGTCCATGACCAGTCCGATGGTGCCCGTTGGGGCAATCACAGAAACCTGGGCGTTTCTGAAGCCATGCAATTTGCCCAATTCGAGCGCCTGATCCCAAGCCCGCCGGCCTGCCTTGACCAGGTTGCGGTCAGGGCAATCACTGGCATGCAAAGGCTGTGGCAATGTCGCCAGTCGTTCGTAGCCGCTGGACCTGCCGTGTGCCGCCCGTCTGTGGTTGCGAATCACCCGCAGCATTTCCGAACGGTTGTTTTCAAATCCGTCGAAAGGCCCCAGTTCTCCGGCAAGCTCCGCCGAAGTTGCATACGCCACGCCGCTCATCAGGGAAGTTACGGCTCCGCACATGCTGCGGCCGGCCTCCGAATCGTAGCCAAGCCCCATGTTCATCAACAGGCCGCCCAGATTGGCGTAGCCAAGGCCGAGCGTCCTGTACCGGTGCGAACGCACGGCGATCTCCCTGGACGGAAACTGGGCCATCATCTGGGAAATTTCCAGCGTCAGCGTCAGGAGGCGGACAACGTGAGAAAACTTGTCGCTGTCAAACTCGTTGCCTTCACAGAACTCAAGGAGGTTGATGGATGCAAGATTGCACGCCGTGTCGTCGAGGAACATGTACTCGGAGCAGGGATTCGAGGCCCTGATCTCGCCACTGTCCGGACAGGTGTGCCAGTCGTTGATTGTGTCGTGAAACTGAACGCCGGGGTCGGCGCAGGCCCAAGCGGAAAAACAGATCTTTTCCCACAGTGCGGTGGCGCTCACGAACTTTGCCACCTTGCCGCTGGTTCGCCAGTGGAGGTTCCAGTTTCCATTGGCTTCCACCGCCTTCATGAAGGCATCCGTCGCTCGCACGGAATTGTTGGAGTTCTGGCCCGAAACCGTGGCGTAGGCTTCGGATTCCCAGTCGGTGTTGAATTCCGTGAATTCGATGTTGGTGATGCCTTGCCGGGCGGCCTGAAGCGCGCGGCTCATGAACGTGCGGGGCACCATTGCTCGCCTCGCCCGTCGGACGGCGCGCTTGAGTCTTTCGTTCCTGGCCGGATTGCTGGCCTCTTCGGGGGGCAGATCGGACTCGGTCACGGCTGCGAAAATTCTGTCCAGATGCCGGGCAATTGCCCGCGAGCCGGCAACCAGCGAGGCCACCTTCTGCTCCTCGCGCACCTTCCAGTCGATGAACTCCTCGATGTCGGGGTGATCCATGTCGCAGATCACCATCTTTGCGGCTCGGCGAGTTGTGCCTCCCGACTTGATCGCGCCGGCGGCACGGTCTCCTATCGCCAGAAAGCTCATCATGCCGCTGGATTTCCCGCCGCTTGCCAGCGGTTCGTCCTGAGCGCGCAGGCGGGAGAAATTGGTGCCTGTTCCTGAACCGAACTTGAACAGGCGGGCTTCGCGACGCCACAGGTCCATGATCCCGCCTTCGGTGACCAGGTCGTCTGCGATCGACTGAATGAAGCAGGCGTGAGGCTGTGGACGTTCGTAGGCGCACGACGATCGAATCGGTTCGCCGCTGCCAATGTCCACATAGTAGTGTCCCTGGGGCGGACCCTTGATTCCGTATGCCCAGTTCAGGCCGGTGTTGAACCATTGAGGCGAGTTCGGCGCCGCGAGCTGCGTGGCCAGAATGTATCTGGTTTCGTCGAAATAGGCTCTGGCATCCTCCTCGGAGTCGAAGTAGCCGCCCTTCCAACCCCAGTAGGCCCATGTGCCGGCCAGTCGATCGAAAACCTGTCGTGCGGATGTTTCGCAACCGGTTAAGCGCGCCCCCCCCCGCGAACTGGCTTCAATGTCGGGGTGGTCGGTGTCGGCTTCATGACGCCACAGGAATTCCGGAACGTCGGGTTCCGGGACTGGCTTCAGTCGGCGAGGGACACCAGCCTTGCGGAAGTACTTCTGTGCCATGACATCAGTTGCAACCTGGCTCCAGGAACGCGGAACCTCTGCCTGCTCAAGCTTGAAGACAATGCTTCCGTCGGTGCCTCGAATAACCGACTCCACAGTCTTGAACTTCACACGAGAGTAGGGACAAATGCCCGAATCGGTAAACCTTCGTTCAACCCGCATGCTCGCCTCTTCGTGTTCGCGCCGCCCTCAGCTTATTGTTATAGTTGTTCATGTCTGTTGCCTGCACACGATCCAGAATGGGCCGATGTTCGACGAACCGACAAGTGCTCCGGGAGGGTGATCTCGAATCGGTTGCAGGCTGGCTTCGAAGAGATCCAGTACAAGTCGATTCATTTCTCGATCGCGCCCGGCGGGCGGCCTGTGGAACGTATGTTTTCCACATATGGTATCTCAAAACAACAAGCCTACTAGATAGTGCGTCGAATTGCCAACGGTCTGTTGCTCGCCAGTCCTGTCGAACATCAAGCCTTCCAGTCGATTTCATTGCCTTTCCAATACCTCGACGCGAATTCACACCTTGGGGACTTCAGGCAAACCGCGGGCCAACCGGACTGAAACCTTAACATATCATTGCCATTAGTGCCTGCGAATCGGTTTACAAAAAATCTGCTGGATCTTGTCGACGGCCGGAAGCGCTCGAAGGCTGCCCGGCGGGAATTCGGACGCTACAACCCGCGGGAGATCCCCACCACGCCTGTTCTGGCGATTTCGACCAGCTCAAGCGGCCGCATCAGCTCGGCGAACTTGTCGATCTTCTCCGTGGTGCCTGTGATCTCGAACACAAACGACTCGAGCGTGGAATCGACGACCTTGGCCCGAAAAATGTCGGCGAGGCGCAGCGCCTCCACGCGTTGCGAGCCTGTGCCGCGCACCTTGAGCAGGGCAAGCTCACGCTCAACGGAATCGCCATCCACGGTGAGGTCGTGAACCTCGTGAACCGGAACGATGCGTTCCAGCTGGGCCCTGATTTGTTCGATTACGGAAGGATTTCCTCGAGTCACGATTGTGATGAGGGAGCGGTGACCGGTGTGATCGACTTCGGCGACAGTGAGGCTTTCGATGTTGTAACCCCGCCCGGAGAACAAACCCACAACCCTGGCAAGCACGCCTGCCTCGTTGTCCACGAGCACCGTGATGGTGTGTGTCTCGGATCGCTCTGACGGCACTCTCAGGTCGTAGGCCGAATGGTGAGACGCACCCTTGTCCAGCTGAAGCGCATTCATGACAGGCCCTCCAACTAAACCAGAACGGAGCCGGAATCGCCGATCAAGTCGTCGGACTCCTGCTCGACATCGTCTGCAAAAATCATGCGATTGTGCGGCTCGCCCGAAGGTATCATTGGGAAGCAGTTTTCGTGCCGCTCCACGACGCAGTCGACAATTACCGGACCGTCGGTTTCAATCATTTCAACGATCGCGTCATCCAGTTTGTCGGGGTGCGTAACCTGTATGCCATGGCATCCGAAGGACTGCGCCAGCAGTTCAAAGTCCGGAAGGGCTTCCGACCATGAATGGCTATATCGCTGACCATGCAGTATTTGCTGCCACTGCCGAACCATGCCAAGCCTCTTGTTGTTGACAATGAACTGCTTGACCGGGAGGCGATACTGAACGGCTGTGCCCATTTCCTGCATGTTCATCAGCCAGCTTGCGTCGCCGGCCACGTTGATGACAACCGAATCGGGATGGGCAACCTGAACGCCGATCGACGCCGGCAACCCATATCCCATGGTTCCCAATCCGCCGGAGGTCATCCATCGAAACGGTTCTTCCATGCCCATGAACTGCGCCGCCCACATCTGGTGTTGACCGACATCCGTGGTGACGTATCGGTCGAGGTGCTTGGTCAACGCCTCAAGGCGCTGGATGGCATGCTGCGGCTTGATTCGCTTGGTTGAGTTTTCGTAGTGAAAGCAGTCCTTGCGTCTCCATTCGTTGATCTGGTTCCACCATTCTCCAACCTTGTCCTTCTGCGTCTTGCCTCCTCGCTCCGTCCAGCGTGCAAGAAGGTCGTTCAATACGCTTCCGGCATCGCCGATGATGGGAAGGTGGGTCGGTATGGCCTTGTTGATCGAGGATCGATCGATGTCGATGTGCACCTTGTGCGATCCCGGGCTGAAATCGCTGACCCTGCCGGTGATTCGGTCGTCAAACCTGGCGCCGACGTTGATCATCAGGTCGCACTCGTACATGGCGAAGTTCGCTTCATATGACCCGTGCATGCCGAGCATTCCGAGCCAGCGCTTGCCGGACGCTGGATACGCGCCCAAGCCCATCAGCGTCGAAGTGATGGGAAATCCCGTGCCGTCGACCAACCTCCTGAGCAGCTGGCATGCTGTGCTGCCGGAGTTTATGATGCCGCCTCCCGTGTAGAATATGGGGCGCTCCGCCTGCTCGATGAGTTCCGCAAGTTCGGCTATCGCGTGTGGGTCGCCGTGTCTCCTGGGACGATAGCTGGTTGAATCGGCCATTTCAGGCGGGACATACGTTCCGGTTGCGAATTGAACGTCCTTGGGAATGTCCACCAGCACCGGGCCCGGCCGCCCGTTGGTGGCAACATAGAACGCCTGATGGATTGCGTGGGGAAGCCGGTTCGTGTCCTTGACCAGCCAGTTGTGCTTTGTGCAGGGGCGGGTAATGCCAACGGTGTCGGCCTCCTGAAACGCATCGTTGCCGATCATGAATGTCGGCACCTGTCCCGAGAACACGACAATGGGCACCGAATCCATCAACGCGTCCGTCATGCCGGTCACGGAGTTGGTTGCGCCGGGGCCGGAAGTCACAAGGACAACGCCCGGCTTTCCTGCAGACCTTGCATACCCTTCGGCGGCATGAACCGCCCCCTGTTCATGTCGCACCAGGTAGTGACGAATCTCGTTCTGCTGGAAGATTTCGTCGTATATCGGAAGCACCGCGCCGCCGGGATATCCAAACACAACATCGACGTTGTTGTCCTTCAACGCCTGGACGACCATTTGGGCGCCTGTCATGACGCGCGCGGAATTGCTGCCATTGCCATTGGAGGACATAATCAACCCGTCTCCTGAGTTGTCTTCAGAGCCGCATACACTCGCAGCGAAAACCGACCCGACGCCGGAATGTTCAACAATTCCGGCGATGGTTTTTCAATCCACTCAAAACGTAGCGGAATGCAATCGTATTGCGCGAGCAGCTTTTTTCAACTGTGAAGTAGGGCTTTTCTGAAATTGGCGCGGTGCGCCTTCCGTTTCGAAGGGCGGCTGCTCGCCGCGAAGCGGGAGGACAACCGCAGCGCTGGCCCCGATTCGGTACCCTTGCCGGTTCCGTTGGGCCGCAAAGCGGAACCGGCGGCGCCCGAAGGAGCCGCCGGTTCCAAAGCGTGTCTTGGCGGGACCGATCAAGATGACGTGGGATTCTTTTCCCGTTGCTCCATGAACTGGTCGAATTCGGCCTTGTCCTTGGCCGCCCGGAGCCGCTCGAGAAAGCTCTCGAAGTCCTTTTGCTCCTGCTTGAGGCGACTGATCGTCTCGGCCTTGTAATTCTCGAAGGCCGAATTTCTTGTGTTTCTGAGGCTACCGAAGCCTCTTTTTCCCTTGAAAAATTTCTTTGACATGCGATTGCTCCACAGAAGAAAGACCAGAAGCGCCAAGCCAAGCGGCCAAGCGAAGATGAAGCACACGATCATCAAGGCGATCCATGCCTTGCGACCCTTGCTGTCCATCCAGTTGATTGCGTCCGAAAACGTTGATGTGAGCGTGTTCATGCTCATACCCTCTCGAAATTGTTCGAAATCAAATGTTGTGTGGTTAGGTTTCGATGAACCTCGCCGCCGGAACTTTCCGACGCGCAGGGTTTCTTGGACTGGATTCTTCAACATCGATTCATTCCCTACAACCTACGGCGAATGTTAATGTTAATTACATTAACACTTGCAATATAGTGCTCGGGAAGGGCTTCGCAAGCGCCTGGCGAAATTTATTTTCGCGTGTCCATCTCCAGCAGGCCAAGTCCCCGCAGGTAGACCCCCATTCCCGTTTCCAGGAGATCCTCCGCGCTGAACAGCGTCCTTGTGCCGTCCGGATTGCGGGCGAAAAGCTCCACGACGCCGTGGCTGAATGCCCAGATATGGTCGCTGACCATGGTCGGGGGAGGGCGACTGTCTTCGGGAATTCCAACCACCAGCCTCTCGGCGGCGCGTTGAACGACAGCCTTGGCGCGTTGGGCCTCGTGTGCAAGGCCGGGCGTGGCGTTGAGCGGAACGCCGGACTCGAACATCAGGATGTAGTGCCCGGGATAGCGGCGTGCAAACGCCAGGTAGGCGTGGCCAGTCGCCTCGAAGGCAGCGAGAGGCGAGGCGTTTGCCGATTCGAACGCATATTCCATGAGGTCGGCAAACATCTCGAATCCCTGTCGTGCAATCTCGACAAAGAGATCCTGTTTGGACCGAAAGTGCCGGTATGGCGCCGCCACCGACACCTTCGCCCGCTTTGCCGCCTCCGCCAAGGTGAAGGCTTGCGGCCCCCGTTCCTCGACCAGGTCCAGAGTCGCTTCAATCAACGTCTGCTTCAGGTTGCCGTGATGATAGCTCCGCCTGGCCAATTTCGCCTATCCAGAATCTGGTGTTGCGGGAAGAACCTCAGCTACCTGGGCAACTGGGCAAGCCCGATTTCTTCAATGTCGTATGGCGTGGTCTGGTAAATGTAGTTGATCCAGTTGGCATACAGCACGTGGCCGTGACTGCGCCATTTGTTGCGAGGCGCTCGACCGGGATTGTCGTCGGGATAGTAGTTGCGCGGCACTTCAATTGGCCTGCCCGCGTCTACGTCCCGGCGATACTCTGAATCCAGCGTTAGGTTGTCGTATTCGAAGTGATTGAAGATGCAAAGGTATCGACAGGACGCATCCTCGACGATGCATGGGCCAGACTCGGCGGAGTCCAGCAGCAGATTCAGAGCCGGACTGCGGGCGATGTCGTCGCGTGTGCATTCCGCCCATCGGCTCACCGGAACCTGGCATTGATCCGAAAAGCCGCGCATGAAGGGCGATCTGGCATCGATCAACTGGTGCTCGAAGCATCCGAAAGTCTTGGACGGCAGAAGTCTCTTGGGAATGTTCCGCCAATGACTCAGCAAGGCCATGCCGGCCCAGCAGAGTCCGAGTGTCCAGTGAACGTGGGTCCTCGCCCACTCGAACACCTCAACCAGCTCGTTCCAGTAGTTCACCCTCTCGTATTCGAGGTGTTCGATCGGCGCGCCGGTTATGATGAGACCGTCGTACTTTCGGGAGCGTGTTTCCTCGAACGTGCAGTAGAATTCCTCAAGGTGACGCTTGGACGCGTTTCGGCTCTCGTGGCTGGTCATTCTGATCAGAGTCAGATTGATCTGCAGCGGCGTTGCGCCGATCAGACGGGCCAGCTGGGTTTCGGTTTCCTCCTTCTTCGGCATCAGGTTTATCAGGCCAATTTCCAGCGGCCGAATGTCCTGCCGCTGCGCTCGTTCGGTGGTCATGACCATCACGCCTTCTTCGCAAAGCTTGGCGTAGGCGGGAAGGTTTTCCGGAATGTTGATGGGCATGATGAATGCTTGACCCTGCTTATGCGCTTGCCGAACCGCGGCGCTCGATTGCGTCGCCGATTGCGTCGATGATTGATTCCTCGTCGGACACGTCATCCAGATCGCTGGCTTCCACGACAACGCCCCACCGACGATACATTGCTTCATATCGAGGCTTTCGCTGCTTGATCGCCTCCGTGAAAATCCAGCGGACAAAGTGATCAGGATCGACACTTTCGGGCGCGAGCTCGTGCTGCTCAAGATACAGCGACCACTGCGAGTCGAAAAACTCCGGCCTGTAGTACATCGGCTTGGGAGACAGGTTGAACCTTCTCTTCATTTGCTCGGTTCGTTCCTCGCTGCCCCGAATCCAAACAAGGAGCAGGTGCCGGGCCAGAAAGGACATCAGCGCATCCTCAGGGTCGTAGGGGTTGATCACTTCGCAAATCGACCCGCCGGAATCGCACACAAAATTCGGATATCGATACAGGTCCTTGGATCGCTCTATGAAATGTGCCGTGTCCTGCAGCGAGGCAATTTCGGCCCTGCGATGCAGTTCCTGTCTCCTCCTGTACTCCTTGATTGAGATGCCGCCCAGATCGACGTTGCCTGGCTTCCCGAGGAAGGTTGAAAGCGGTTCGAGATTCTTGAACGTTATGTTTGATGCAATGTAGATCGAGTCGTTCATCAGCAAGCGAGCCAGGAACTTGTTGTTCATGGCTTCCCGCTTGAAGTTGTCAACTATGTGCTCGCCCATGTATCGCGTTCCGATGCGGTAATCCACCGAGTAGTGGAACCAGGAACCAGTGGTTCGAAGCACATTGGACAGGTAGGTCTTTCCCAGTCCTGACATTCCGAACAGCAGTACCCGCTTTTCCCTTTCCGCCAGCCACCGCTTTCGAGTGTTGTAGATCACAGGAGGTCTCTATCGCACAGATGATGCACTTCGGGCAATGTCGACGTGAGGTCTGCCATGAATGCAACCGGTCGCACAGCCCATCCGCCAGCACGCAACTTCCTGCTTGTCCCGCCGGACACGCCTGTTTCAGGATGGTTGCCGCCAACATACACTGGAAGCACTATATTGTGTCAATGGAGCCGAAATGCAACGAGATCATTCCGTGAATTGTCGGTTGGTTTCCGGGATGTCCGGCGACGCATTTGCAGCGGTTTGCCCAATTGAGCGCGTGAAAGAGCCGTGAATGACATCGCTCCGGGACAACTATCCGGATGGCGGCAGCGGAAGCAGGGCAGGGCAGTCCTCTTTCGGCTCCCGGACACCGGCCCAAACATTGCCTTGCTACTCCCACTCAATCGTCGCCGGCGGCTTTGATGTTATGTCGTAGGTCACACGGTTGATGCCGGCCACCTCGTTCACGATGCGATTGGCGGTCTCGGCAAGGAATTCGTGGGTAAACCGGAAGTAGTCCGCGGTCATTCCGTCGGTGCTCGTCACCGCCCGCAGAGCGCACACGGATTCATAGCTGCGCCGGTCACCCATGACACCGACAGTGCGAACCGGCAACAGCGTGACGAATGCCTGCCATATGCTGTCGTACAGGCCATGCCTTCGAATTTGGTCGACGAATATCGCGTCGGCTCGGCGCGCTGTGGCGATGCGGTCCGGCGTGACTTCACCGATGCAGCGAATGGCCAGACCGGGCCCCGGAAACGGATGGCGCCTGATGAATTCCTCGGAAAGGCCCAGCTGCCTGCCCAGTGATCGCACCTCGTCCTTGAACAAGTTGCGCAAGGGCTCGACCAGTTCAAAATCCAGCTCGGCAGGCAGCCCGCCAACATTGTGGTGAGACTTGATGGTTTCACTAGGTCCGCCGCTCACGCTCACCGACTCGATGACGTCCGGATAGAGTGTGCCCTGTGCGAGGTACCTTGCCGACTTGATCTCCCGGGCAATTTCACTGAACACCTCGATGAACAGCTTGCCAATGATTCTCCGCTTCCGCTCCGGGTCG
>JAPOOS010000017.1 GCA_026713305.1 Paracoccaceae bacterium | reverse complement strand
GGTGTGCACATCGTTCGCTCGCTGGCGGACGGCATCAGTTACAAGCGAGACGGCGAACGGAACGTGCTGAGGGTCGTCATGAAAAAGGGCCGGGCCGGGTCCGATTGATTCCGGAATCCCCGCGCCTCGTGTTGTTAAGTCTTCGGCAAGGCACGCCAGTCCGGGAAGGAGCGCCTGTTTGCCAAGGGCCGCACTCGACTTGCGGACGCCGAAGCTCGCTCTTGCGCGTTGCTTGCCGCCACTGGCATCTGCATGCACGCGACGGGCCGGGAGCGCCTGAAGGCATCAGCATTGAAGTCGTGGAGGCGAACGCCTCCCTGCTGTTCAACACATTCTCGCGGCCTGACAATTGCAATTGACATGCCCACGCCGCTTCTCCGCCCTATCCAACAGCTCGCTTGAATTGAACGCTGGAGGAGAACAGCCGCTTCAGTCACAACTGGCTGCCGGCTTGGTGGTTGCTGCCACCAACAAGCGGGAAAGCGGATGAACGACTTCCTGCAGGGCTTGATCGAGGCATTTCGCCTGCTTGTCACACTTGATCAGGACCTCGTGGAAATCACCTTGCGCTCGCTGCAGGTGTCGCTGACGGCCGTGTTGATCGCCACCGCAATAGGTGCGCCTCTGGGCTCTTGGCTTGCTGTCACCCGGTTCAGGGGACGGCGCCAAGCCATTGCATGCATCAATGCGCTGATGGGACTGCCACCGGTGGTTGTTGGCCTCTTCGTCTATCTCCTGTTCAGTCGTTCGGGACCTTTCGGAGTGCTCGGGCTGCTGTTCACGCCCACTGCCATGATAATCGCGCAAGTGTTCATCGCCACGCCATTGGTTGTCTCGATCAGCCATCAAGGATTGAGGGAGTTGTGGGCACAGTATCATGACCTGCTGATTTCGCTGAACACAAGCAAGCGACAGCGCATGACCACATTGATATGGGACGGTCGCAGGGCGCTCCTCACTGCGGCGCTGGCCGGGTTTGGGCGCGCCATTGGGGAAGTTGGCGCGATCATGATCGTGGGCGGCAACATCGACCAGGCAACGCGTGTCCTGACGACTGCAATTGCCCTGGAAACGAGCAAGGGGAACTTCTCGCTGGCGCTCGGACTTGGGATCATCCTGATCCTGCTGGCCATTGCCGTAAACCTGGCAATCCACAATCTCCTGCGCACGGAGCGCGCCAGCCTATGGTAGAATCAATTTTGCCGCTTGAACTGGCCGGGGCTTGTGTGCGCCGCCGTGGCAAGGCGCTGGTCGGACCGGTTGACCTGACCATTTCCGGAAGGGAATTGACTATGGTCATTGGCCCCAACGGTTCCGGGAAGACTTCCCTGCTCAGGATGCTGCACGGCTTGGAGCGCACGAGGGATGGTACCCTTTCGTGGGCGGTGTCCAAGGAGCTGGCGCGGCGCCGCCAGGCCTTTGTGTTTCAGACACCCATTCTGATGCGGCGCACGGTTGTCGAAAACATAGCCTACCCGTTGATCGTACGCGGCGTAGGTCGGAAACATGCAAGGGAAAAAGCCGTGCAATGGGCGGCTCGCGTTGACCTTGACGCCTATCTGGACCGGCCCGCTTCCGCGCTTTCGGGTGGAGAGCGACAGAAGATGACAATGGTGCGGGCCCTGATCACGGATCCCGAAGTTCTGTTTCTCGACGAACCCTGCGCCAGTCTCGACGGGACGTCGACACGGGAGATCGAGGAACTTCTGATTCAGACGCGCAGACAGGGGACCACCATAGTCATGTCGACGCATGACCTTGGCCAGGCGCGTCGGCTTGCCGACCGCATCGTTCTGTTGTTGCGAGGCAAGGTGCACGAGGCGTGCAGCGCCGAAGGGTTCTTCCGCCAACCTGCAACCGCGGAGGGAGAATCGTTCCTGCAGGGAGGGATTGTTGAATGAAGCTGAACATTCCTGCCTTCGTGGCAGCTCTTGCAGTACTGCTTTCGGCAGCACATGCCGAGACGGTGCGGCTTGCAGTCACCACGTCGTTTCACAACAGCGGGCTCAGCGACACGTTGCTGCCGGCCATTCAACAGGAGCTGGGAATTGAGGTGCAGCTACTTGTGGTCGGCACCGGACAGGCGCTGCGCCTTGGACGCAACGGTGATGTCGATGCGTTGCTCGTGCACTCCAGGGATGCAGAGGAACAGTTCGTGGCCGAAGGATTTGGAGTGCGTCGATGCGAACTGATGTACAACGATTTCGTTCTGATAGGGCCGAAGGACGATCCTGCCGGCGTCGCGGCCGCCGCCAGCGCGGCCGCAGCCCTGTCGGCGATCGCGACATTCGAGAAAAGGTTTGTAAGTCGGGGAGACGATTCCGGCACCCACACGCGGGAGTTGCACATCTGGTCACTGGCGGATCTTGACCCTGATGAGTTCGGATCGTGGTACAGCGAAGTGGGGGCCGGCATGGGAGCTTCGCTCAACACAGCTTCCGCTCTCAATGCCTACATCCTGTCGGACAGAGCAAGCTGGCTGGCCTTCGGCAACAAGGGAGCGCTTGCACTGCTGTATTCGGGAGATGCCGAGCTGCACAATCAGTATGCGTTCCTGCAGGTCAGCCAAGCCAGGCATTCCCATGTCAAGGCCGAGCTCGCCAGCCGGGTCGAGAGGTGGCTGTCAGGACCGCGCGGCGGGGAACTCATCAACGGATTCAGGCTGCAGGGAGAATCTCTCTTCAGGCACAACGCATCCTGCAACGGGTGAATCCAGGGAAGGTCAAGTTGCGACTGCCGTCCAAGTCGCCTGCCTCCTGTGTACGGGCGGCTCCCGGTGCGGTGGCAATGCAATCCTTGGCGTTGTTTGCCCAGTCAGTGATGGGGTTCCAGATGAATGGCAAACTGCTCGATGCCGGCGGCCTTTGGCTTGATGGTTCGAAAGCGCTCTCGAACACCCTCGTCGACCAGTTCCCGATTGATTGACATCACCGTGTTGATTGGATGATCCCGGCAGATTCCAATCATGTACTCAATCTCTCCGCGGGCAACGCCGGCAGCCGCATCCACGGTTGGCGCACCGTAGAATTCCACAAAGTGCCTGGCCAATGCTCTCACCAGCGAGTCTATCTCCAAGGGTTCAATTGTGGTGACTGCAACGAAAGTCACGCGGCCAAAGGTCTCCAGTCCCAGCCAACCGCTGGCAAAGGCCTGCCGCGCCTTGCCCTGCAGGTCGATCCTTGACCAGTTTGAAAATTCAAAGCTGCCAGGGATGCACCATTCACCGGTGCGGGCCGAATTGAAGTAGGTGTTTCGGTCGCTCTCGTCGAAATGTATGGCGCGGGAAAACTTCAATTCAGTTCCTATCACTTGCCAGCAAACCGGACAATGGCAACAGCTGGGTATCCCGCCGCTGCCGAAGCAGCATGCCGAATCTTTCGTCCACGCCCAGAAAGATGCCTTCAAGCGATCTTCCCCGCCACCCGACTGTTATCTCCTCGCCCAAGCCTCGGGCAATCCCTTTCCATTCGCGATGGACGGCCACGGTTCCTTCCTCCGTCCAACGGTTGATCCAAACAAGCGTATGGCGTGCCCAGCTTTCAACCAAGTCGGTCGGGCTGACATTCACGCACCCCTCCTCAAACAGCGATGTGCGGTTGGGGTCCAGTCCAGGAGACTCGGCATCGACCGGAATGACCTGAAGCTCGAATCCGATCACCAGCCAGGACGGGACGGCATCTGGATCCCTGTCCGAACAGTCGCTTCGAAACCTTCCGCAGCGCGCTCCATTGACGAAGATCCCGCCTGTCCATCCCAGATGCACCGACACTTCCGGCGGGGCCAATGCACCCAGGGCGTTCTGCAGCCCCAAACCGCAAACCGGAAGCGCCGCCATCGAATCCTCGAGCGAAACCTCAGGCGCCAGCACAATCGCCGTGGACATCCTGTCGGCAGCCAGATTGTAGACAACGGTGCCGGCGTCGCAGCCAAGTTCGGCCAATGCGCATCCCTTGGCAACAGGGTCGATTGCGCCCTTGACCCGGACTCCCTGGAGCAGGGGAGGAAACTGTGGATTGTCCTGCGGCCCTAGCATGACGCGACACATCCTCGCACCTTGTTGGCGAGATTCCCAAAGACCGCGGCGCTGGCGCTTCCAGGTCGGGATACCACAACCGGCACACCGTCGTCCGCTCCCGAACGGATTGAAATGTCGAGCGGAATCTTTGCGAGCAGCGGCACTTCGAGCTTGGCTGCTTCAAGCTCCACTCCGCGCTGTCCAAAAATATGCTCTTCATGCCCGCAGTTGGAGCAGACATGAGTGGCCATGTTTTCGATCATCCCAATAATCGGCACGTCAAGCCGCTGGAACATGTCGATTCCCTTGCGAGTGTCGAGAAGCGCAATGTCCTGCGGGGTGCAAACTATGATTGCGCCGGTGACCTTCACTTTCTGGCAAAGCGTCATTTGGACGTCTCCGGTGCCAGGCGGAAGGTCGACAAGCATTATGTCAAGCGCGCCCCACTGCACCTTCGTCAGCATTTGGCTCAACGCGCCCATGAGCATTGGCCCCCGCCAGACCACGGCTTCGTCCTCCATTGTGAGAAGCCCCATCGACATGACGGTGACGCCGAAATTACGCAGCGGCAGTATGATGTTTCCATCCGGCGACGCCGGACGCCCCGAAATGCTCAGCATCCGGGGCTGAGACGGTCCGTACACGTCTCCGTCGAGCAAGCCTGTCCTGCAGCCCATGGATGCGAGTGCAACGGCCAGGTTTGCAGCAACCGTGGACTTTCCCACTCCGCCCTTCCCCGATGCCACCGCGATTATGTGATCAACGCCGGGGAGCGGCTGTGGTCCCTCTTCGACTTTCCGGCCAGGCCGGCCAAGATCGGGAGGTTCGGCTGCCTTTGGGGCATGCGCAGTCAGCACGACGGACACCGTGCCGATTCCGGGTAGAGCAAGAACAATTTGCTCTGCCTCCGCCTTGATTTCGGACAGTCGCTCCACATGGGCGGCATGCGTTTCAATTACGAACCGGACTGAAGAGCCTTCAACCAGCAGCCCTCTGACCATGCCTGCGGCGACTATGTTCTTGCCGCTGATCGGATCGGCGACTGTGCTCAATGCCGCAACAACTTCCTCGCGGGTCGACTTCATTCGCCGCTTCTTCGGATGGTGCCTTCAACCACATGGCGCAGCCCAAGTTCCTCGCAGGTCAATTCTGCCTTGATTTCGAACGACTGGTCCGCCGCGCCTTCGTCGGAACTGCGAATGGCGTCCTCGATTGCCCGCTGCGAAGTAACACCGACCCTCTTGAGAAACTTTCGCATGCTCATGTTGAATTCGTTGCTCACTTCGTATTCTCCGTTCCGGAAACTGGACAAGCCGACGATTGCTGAATCCGACAGACATGCTCGACCCCCGCTGCAGGAGCTTGCACGCCGGCGCTCGGCAATACGCCTGCAAAGGCGCCAAGAAAACCGCTTCCTGCGTTGGACACTATTAGTAGCATTGTTGCCTGCTGGCAAAATAGTGCGAAAGAATTAATCTTGAAGGGCCAGCGTCCGCGGGTTTGCCAAGCGGTTGTCTGCAATGGGCCGCAATTGAGTGCATCGTTGATATTGACCAGACATTCCAACTAGACCACCACATCGTGAACAATTGACGGAGATTGGAACAATTGCACAGCTAATGCGTCCACCAACGGTGGGACTGATCCTTCTTTGCATGAGTCTTGGCGCGGCAAGCGCACAGCAGAGAGAGATTTCGATAGCCGCAAGCTCCGATCTCGCAAAGTCAGGACTTCTTGACTACTTGTATCCGCGCTTTTCCTTCAAGCACAATGTGCGCATCCTGCGGGCAACGCTGGGCGCACCGGATGCGACCAGACCGCATCTGCGTTTCGGGCCATCCGACACAGTGGTTGACGGTGTTCCCGTTCTGACCAGCGGCGAGATCGTCTACAAGCTTGAGATCGTGGAGCTGGATACGGACGCTGCCCACGCAAAGGACGCAAACAAGTTTCTTGACTGGCTGATGTCGGACGTCGGCAGAAACACGCTCGAAGACTTCAAGGGCGACGACGGATCGGCATTCAGGCAATTCGTAGCCCCGGTGGAGACTCGGGCGCCGGAGAGGACAATCGTCGACATTTCGACGGGTCAGGAGGCATCGCTTAAGCATTGCGGCCGTTGTCACGTAGTTGGCGAGATCAACTACATGAAGGGGATAGGCTCGACGCCTTCGTTCAACATGCTGCGAACGCTCGCAGACTGGGAATACAGGTTTCGCAACTTTCACCTGTTGAGGCCCCATCCGGCGTTTACCCAAATTGTCGGGGTCACCCCGCCCTTTTCGAAACGGCATCCTCCTTCGCTAGTGCCAATCGAGCTCACGCCTGAAGAGCTCGAGGCCATCGTGGGCTTCGTGGCGACGGTCAAGCCGGCGGAGCTAGGCCAGCCAGTCAGCATGAGCGACGCAACCGGTGGAGGTGGTTGAAAGCATGGCAAGCGGACACTTCTGCCTTCCATCGTTCCGTTGAGCCCGCCTCGCATTCGGCAAGGGTTGACGTTTCAGTGTCAGGTTGGAGCACAACCTTTGCCGACCACGCGGGACTGCCCATTGTCTTGCGGTCGAGACGCCGTCACCGCCCCGCCAGTGCCTTGCCGCGGTGATTTTGTCTCTTTGGACTGCGCTTTGGGCAGTCCGGGTTTGGGGCAGGCTTTACCTATTTTGTCCTTGGCCTTGTCGACGGTGAACATCCAGCTTGTCTGCTTGTTGTCGCCATTTCTCTGTTTCCTTCGGGCCATGATCTCCGCTTCAAGGGTCTGCCTGTCGGGAATGCAACGATTGAGACAT
>JAPOOS010000018.1 GCA_026713305.1 Paracoccaceae bacterium | reverse complement strand
CGAAGGCGAAGGCAGCGTTCATGGCGAGAAGGAACGTCGCCTTGCCGAGTTGAAGGCATCAACGGCCCACGGCCGTCTCAAGCTGGCGATGGACTACTGGTGCGCCCTGTGGTTCTGGCCGCTTGGCGAGGTCGATCTGCTGCCGTCCCGAGAAGCGTTTTTGGCGGAAATGCACCTGATCCTGCATGGCCGGCAGCCTAGCAGCGCCTTCGACATGGTCAGGAGCGAGCGGCTGCGGGACACGCTCTCGCGGGAAGCACGAACGCTGTTTGCGATGTCCGGCGATGCGGAGTTCGAGCCCGAGGCGCTGGTGCGGAAGATTCCGCGCTTTCGTGTCGTCAATAGGGTCAGCGAACGGGAGCGTTTCTTTCATTGGCCGCTGGAGCTGGGCGACATCCTGCTCCTTGACGGAGGCTTCGACCTGGTCATTGGCAATCCGCCATGGATCAGCCTTTCCTGGCAGGACAAGCTGCACCTGTCGACCTTCGACCCGAGGCTCGAGCTGCGCAGGACAACTTCCTTTGAGACAATGCGGCAAAAAACGTCGCTGCTGCGCAAGCCCGAGTGGCGGGACCGGTACCTTGCGGACTTTCGCGCCTTCGACGGGAGGCGGAAGTTCCTTGCAGCCAGGCAGAACTACCATCTTACAACTGGCGACACCAATCTCTACAAGTGTTTCATGGAACGAGCCTTCGCGCTGGTGAAGCACAGCGGTCGTGTTGGCCTCCTGCATCCCGACGGACACTTGCTGAGCCCCGGCATGGTCGAGTTGCGCCGGGAAGCCTTTCGCAGGCTGATCCATCACTTCCAGTTCAGGAACTCTCTCACGGCAAGGATGTTTCCGGGCATTGGCCACAGGGTGGAGTTCAGCGTCAACATTTACCGCGGGCATGAAAGGGAGCCGTCCTTCAAGACAATCCACAACCTGTTCCTGCCCGAAACGGTCGATGCATGCTTTGCGCATGACGGCATAGGCGACGAGGTGCCGGGCATCAAGGACGCCAACGACGACTGGGAGCTGCGCGGCCATGCCGACCGCATCGTCGACGTCAACTCGGACACGCTGAAAGCGTTTGCCGCCGTCATGGAGGGACCGGACTGCTCCGAAGCGGCGTACACGCGCATGCCGGCGCCGCATTCGCGGCAGGTCATGACCGTGCTCGAGAAGTTCGGCCGCCTGCCGACGCGCCTGTCGAACAGCGTCGAGAACTACTCGGTCCGCGACATGTGGAATGAGACCGGAGCCCAGCATGCCGGCATCATTCGCAAGAACCCGGGCTTCCGCGACAGACCCGAGGAACTCGTTCTCACCGGTCCCAACTTCTTTGTGGGCAATCCGTACTTTCAGTCGCCGGGCGGTCGCACACACGGCGACAACGAGACCATCCATCTCGAGCATTTGCCTGAAGACCATCTGCCAAAGTCGGTATACACGCCCAACATCGACATGCGGGAATACCGGAACGAGTTGCCGTCCGTGCCCTGGGACAAGCGCAGCAAGCACTCCGACCACTACCGACTGTTCCTGAGAAGGAGAGTCGGTCCAGCCAGTGAACGCACGCTGATCGCGGCGCTGTATCCACCGGGAATTGCCCATGTGAATGCAATCGAGAGCGCCGCGTTCGCCAGTGACAAGGACCTCCTGACGGCAGCGGCGCTGTGGATGTCGCTGCCGCTCGACTTCCTCATGAAAGTGACGGGAACAACAGAAATTCGCCAAGGCGCTCTCGACCCTCTGCCCTGGGTCGAACTTCCGGACGCGGCGCTCCTGCGCGTGCTGCAAGTGAACTGCCTCACGACTTGGTACAGCGAACTCTGGAACCGAAACGCACCCAGCCTTGCCGCCGCCCCGTGGGCTTCGGACGATCCCCGCCTGCCACCAATCGATTGTGGCAACTGGACATGCAGTTCCGGGCTGCGCCTCGACTTTGCCAGGCGACAGGCTGCGCTGGAAATCGACGTCCTCGTCGCCTTGGCCCTTGGCCTTGCGCTCGAAGAACTCATCCAAGTCTATCGTTCGATGTTCCCTGTTCTCGAAGGCTACGACCGCGACACATGGTACGACAGCAAGGGTCGCATCGTATGGACCCGCAAGAACCTGAGAACAGTGGGCCTGGCCACAAGGAAGGAATGGAACAAGGTGCGCGACATGAAGCACGG
>JAPOOS010000020.1 GCA_026713305.1 Paracoccaceae bacterium | reverse complement strand
TCATCGACGAAGCCCACAATGTCGCTGCCAGGATGCACTCCGGTGGCGGACGCAGCCAGCGCAACAAGCTTGCCGAACTCCTGTCGAAGCGTTCCGACGCGATGATTCTTCTTTCGGCGACGCCTCATGACGGGAGGCGCAGAAGCTTTGCAAGCCTGATGACGATGCTGGACTCGACCTCGATAGTCGATCCGGAGACATACGGCCCGGAAGACATCAGGGGATTGTTTGTGCGGCGCTTCCGAACCTCGCCGATGGTTCAAAGAGACATTCGCGAGAACATTCCCTCACGCAGGATTGAAAAGTTGCGGGTGGCTGCATCTCCATTGGAGGAAGAGGCCTTCAGCGAGCTCGTGAAGATCAAGGAGATCATGAGCAACGCCGGCGCTTCGAGCGGATTGTTTGCGCTCACGCTCGAAAAGGCGCTGTTCTCCAGTCCAGCCGCCTGTGCAGAGACCTTGCGCAATCGCATCAAGAGAACCAGCAGGGACAAATTCGCCCATCTGTTTGGCGCAGACGGCGAACTGGACCTCTTGCTGGAACGAGTGGAAAACATCGGCAAGGATGCATTTGGCCGGTATCACAGGCTGCTGAAGTTGCTGAAGGACATCAACTGGAACAAGAGGAATCGCAGGGACCGCCTGGTAATCTTCACCGAGCGGATTGCCACCTTGAAGTGGCTGGCTCGGGAGCTGCGCAGCGACCTGAATCTAAACGAGAAGCAGGTAGTCGAGCTGCATGGGCAAATGTCCGACATCGAAACTCAGTCGATCGTCGACGACTTCGGTCAGGAGACCAAGCCTGTCCGCATCTTGGTGGCCTCGGACCTGGCCTCGGAAGGCATCAATCTTCACTTCCAGGCACACAAGCTGATCCATTTCGATTTGCCTTGGTCCCTGATGGTCTATCAGCAGAGAAACGGGCGAATTGACCGATACGGACAAAAGGAACAGCCCTTGATCTGGTACCTGTGCACGGAGAGCAAGGAGCCTAGAATTCAGGGAGATCTGCGCATTCTCGAGGTGTTGATCGAAAAGGATCAGGCAGTCCACGACAGCCTTGGGGATCCGCCCGCGTTTTTCGAATCCAAGGATCGCAACAAGCAGGAAAAAGTCGTCGAAGAGGCAATTCAGCGTGGCGACGAGCCGGAGATATTCTCCGATGAACTCGACCGGAACGCCGAAACCGAGGGTACCCTCGAACAAATGCTCATTGATGCTTTTGGAGATGACGACAACGCAGACACGGAAGAGGAAGAAGGCGAAATCGCAGTCACGGAAGAGCCCGAGGCTCCGCAGGCCCGCCCGTCAGTCTACGAAGACGTGTTCAGCTACTGCAAGTCCGCATTGGAGTTGCTGCAATCCAAAGGCGTGGTCACCAATTTGGTGACCGATGACGAGGTCATGGAACTGGATGTGCCCGAGGACTTCCTTGAGAGAGGTTTCCTTGGAACTGGACGGTCCAGGAAGATCGACACTCGCTGGATGCCTCGGGAGGCAATTCCTCAAAGGCAAAGGATCAGGCTGACGAAAAATCGCGAGCAGATGGAGCGGAGCATAGTGCTTGCCAGGCAGAATGACGAAAAGTCTTGGCCCGACATTCAGTATCTGTGGGAAATTCATCCTGTTGTGGAATGGCTATGCAACAAGACGGCGGAGTTCTTTCCCGGTCGGCAGGTTCCGGTCATGCGCGTTGCAGGGGGGCTCAAAAGTGGTGAAGTGCTTTTTGTTCTGAATGGCATTGTGCCCAACAAGAAGGGGCAGCCTCTGATCGACTCCTGGCCATGCGTGCTCTTTGAAAGGGGCATGAGCAGGGATCTGCGAGGGCTGCCGTTCAGGTTCGTGAGCGTGACCGAGCTGGAAACATTCTTCAAACCGCACGATCTGCAAGGGACGGTTCCGAATCCCGGAGACATCGAGGTTGGTGACCTGCGGCAACTGAGCGACGACGCAGTCGATTATGCCATTCGATATGTGGAGAAGTTGAGCGCCGAGGTGCAGGAGAAGCTGGACACTGAATTCCTGAAAGTATGGGATGAGCATGAAAGTCAAAAGAACCGCCACGAAGAGGCCATCAGGAAACGCTATGCAGCAAATGGCGGCATTGCGTCGATTGCGGCGAGCCGACGCGAGCAGGAGATCAAGGAGGTCAGGGCCAGTTTCGACGCAGAGTGGAATTGGAACGAAATGACGCAGCAAATGCCGGACGAGGTCCAGCCCTTTGTGCGTCTTGTGGCGGTTATGCGGGCATGAGCGCGTGGCGATTGACTTCACGGGCATAGTCAACGGCAACGAATTCTATTCCGACCACTATCTCGGCGCCGGCTTCGCCAACGAGGTGAGGACATGCATTCGC
>JAPOOS010000021.1 GCA_026713305.1 Paracoccaceae bacterium | reverse complement strand
TGGCCGCGACTGTCAGCGCGGTCCGCATGGTTATCCTGTACACGCAAAATCTCCTTGTCAGTTTGATTGCGATTGTATGACTGCCGTGCTGCAATACTCTCTGAACTGTGTTAGCTCAATGCCAGTCCGGGTCGGAAGCTGCACAGTCGACCTCACCGGAAATCGGCGGATTCGATCTGTGCGGGATCCAACTGCAAGGCGATTTCGGTCCATTTCGAAACCCAAAGGCCGGCTGCACGTCCTGGAGGGGACTCTAATGCCGACCAAGGCCACCCATTGGTGTCGCCGTTCGGCCGCTTGTCGGAGACCGCGCCCGTCGAAGCGCTTTCGAGCGGTGACGAGGCAAGCCCTTTCGTCGCCACGCCGGAACATCTGCGGCTGCGATCTGTGGCAGCCGCCGTCCTTGGCCCTCATGATTGTCTTGAAGGCACAATTGGTCCGGGTGGCAGGGGAAACATCCGTGTTTCACGCAACGGCGTTTGGTGCGGAGGATGATTTGAGAAGTCCATGGACCCGCGGACAATGTCCTTGAATTGGCAATTCAAATTGGCATAGTGTCGCAAAACCACTGCTGGCGCTTGAATTGCGCCGTATAAGGAGACGAAGTATGGCAGGATGGATTGGAAGACTGTTAGGCATATTGGGTGGAGTGCTGATAACGGCATCACCAGGCCAAGTCTCCGCACACTCGGACCTTACCTTGGTGAATTTTGGAGGCAGCGCCGCCCGAGCACAAATGCTTTCGCTGCTACAGCCATGGGGACGAATTACCGGCGACTATGTGACCATGGTGGAATACAACGGCGGCATCGAAGAGATTCGCCGACAGGTCGAATCTGCCAACGTGACTTGGGATGTCATCGACATGGAGTATTCCGACCTGATCCAAGCCTGTGAAGCCGGCCTCCTTGAAGAGTTCGACATGAACAGGCTTCCCGCCGGAAGCGAAGAAGTATCGGCGCTGGATGACTTCCGGCCGGGTGCACTGCACGAATGCGGTGTCGGAAACCTCATTTGGTCAACCGTCTACGCCTACAATGGCGACACCTTTGACAGCGCGCCGACGACGATCGCGGATTTCTTCGATGTGGATGCCTTTCCCGGCAAGCGGGGAATCAGGCGCGATCCGCGCGGCATTCTCGAGTGGGCATTGATGGCGGACGGCGTACCGGCGTCCGACGTTTACTCGGTGCTTGGCACCCCCGAGGGAGTGGCCCGCGCATTCGGCAAAATGGCGGAAATCCATTCAAGCATTGTCTGGTGGGAGCGAGGTCCGCAACCGGCTCGCCTGCTCGGCAGCGGCGAAGTTTCGATGAGCATGGCCTGGAATGGCCGCTTGTATCGTCCCGTCGTCGAAGAGGGCCGCGACATACGAATCGTATGGGATGGTCAGATTTGGGAATACGACCTGTTCGCCATTCCCAAGGGAGCACGAAACCTTGATAACGCCATTGAGTTCGTGCGGTATGCCACCAGCACGCACAAGTTGGCGGAATGGGTGAGCTACATCCCGTATGGGCCGGCGAGAAGGTCGTCCGCCAGCTTGGTGCCGCCCGAAATGGATGCGATGCTGCCCACCAATGAAGCCAACCTCGCCAACGCACTGCGTTTCGATTCGCAGTGGTGGGCGCAGAACATGGACAGAATTCGTCCGAGGTTTGAGGCATTCACCTCTCCCAGCTTTGGGACAGAGGGTGCTCAGGCTGGCCGTTTCTAAAGCTCAAACCCGGAGGAAATCATGCAAGGACCAAAAGTAGACAAGGTCATCTTCTGGACGGCACTAGTCGTCATCGTGTTATTTTCGGCGCCGCTGGTGTTTTTTCCAGCGGAAGGCAAGGCCATACTTGGCCGCGCACTGTCCTGGTCAACCAAAACGCTGGGGTGGGCCTATTTGTGGTTTACGATCGGCGCATTCGGCATTCTAGTTTATTTTGCCTTGGGCCGTTTCGGAAGCGTCCGGTTTGGCGGACCCGATGCAAGACCTGAATTCTCGCTTCCCAGCTGGGTGGCCATGCTGTTTTGCGCCGGCATTGGCGCCAGCGTCATGTATTGGGGAACCGTCGAGTGGGCATACTATTACTCGGGACCGCCATTCGGAATCGAGCCCAAGAGCCAGGAAGCGGCTGAATGGGCTGCCATGTACGGAATGTTCCATTGGGGATTCACTGCATGGGCAGTCTATTGCATTCCAACTTTGCCCCTAGCCTATCTCTATTGGAACAAGGGACGGTCGGTCTTGAGACTGTCCTCCGCCTGCGAAGGCGTGATAGGCAGTCGCCATGCAAACGGCGTTGTAGGCAAGATGATCGACGTCTTGTTCATGTTCGGCCTTATCGGAGGTGTCGGCACATCGCTTGGGCTGGGAACCCCGATGTTGTCAGCGGGACTGGCCGACCTCTTCGGAGTGGAACGCACTTTCAGGCTGGATCTGATCGTGATAGCAATTTGGTCGGCCATTTTCGGATTCTCCGTCTATTCCGGCCTCGAAAAGGGCATCAAGGTTCTGTCCGACATAAACCTTTGGCTGATCATATTCGTCTTGGGATTTTCGTTCCTGTTCGGCCCGACAATCTTCATGCTCGACACGGTCACCAACTCTTTGGGACTGTTGGTGCAGAACTTCGTGGAAATGAGCTTCTACGTCGATCCGATCACCAAGGCCGACAACTTCATTGCTGCGGCGGAGCAGGGGAACTCCTACGTCGACGCAGGAGGAACGTTCCCGGAATGGTGGACCATATTCTACTGGGCTTGGTGGATTGCCTACGCTCCGTTCATGGGCCTGTTTGTGGCACGCATTTCGCGTGGCCGAACCATTCGTGAATTGATCGCCGTCGAGATTCTCGGCGGTTCGCTCGGATGCTGGGTGTTCTTCGCGGTTCTCGGAAACAGTTCCATGTTCTTCCAACTCGAGGGGTCGCTTGATCTTACCGCGATGGTTGCCGACGGAATGGCGCCCGAAGCCATAATCGCCACGATCAAGGAGATTGGCGGACGCACCATTCCATTTGCGCTTCCACTTCTCGTCGTGTTTGTGGTTCTCGCCTTCATATTTGGAGCCACTACACTCGACAGTTCAGCATACACGCTTGCAACCGTCGCCACGGAAGACACTGGCGAGTCGGTCGAGCCGGCACGCTGGCACCGATTCTTTTGGGCGATCGCCTTGGCAGCGGTCTCGTTGTCACTGATGTTTGCAGGCGGCAAGGATAGCCTAAGCGCATTGCAGGCAGCCTCCGTCGTTGTGGCATTGCCGCTCATGGTGATTCTGATCATGATGGTGATGTCGCTGATAAAGTGGCTCAATGCCGACTATCCAAGCGCTGAGTTGAGAGAGCGCAGCGATGTGAGCATCCCGATATCGTCAACCAAGTCTGCTTCAGGAGAATAAACGATGGCGCAACGATTCGCTTCCCCGTTCGGGACCGTAATCCTGTCCGAGGATCATCATGACAATGTGCTGGAGCGGGTATTCGGCGCAAGCTCTCCGACCGGTCCAGCAAGAAATCCAAGAGTTCCGGCCGTTGATGTCTACGAGACTGCCAGCGAGTACATTCTGTTGTTGGACTTGCCAGGCGTTCGCAAGGAGGACATCGACGTCAAGTACAGCGATGGCACAATCTCGATCAGCGCTCAGGCGAGGGGTCTGGAACGGACCGACGGAACTTGGATCCAGCACGAGCGCAGGGTTGGACGCTATGTTCGCGGAGTCAATTTGGGCAGGGCAATCAACCCCTCCCGGATTTCCGCCGAGTACACCAATGGAATTCTTGAGCTGACGGTTTCCAAGCCCGGCAGCGAGCAAGTCGAAACCGTGGACATCGAAGTTGGCTGATTGATCCGAATCATCGGATTGTCGGCGACGACGGCAATTGTCCCATAAATCTGTTGGCCCGGAGCTGCCATTGGCAGGTCCGGGCTTTCCCCTTGCTTAACCCGACCCTGCACCTTCCCCCTTCATCACCCACAACCTGCGTGACACTCCTGCGTGGACAGCCCTATGGCCGAATCCTGACCACATGACATTCATGCTGAATGTGTTCCGTTGGAGCAGCACGCTACAAGCCGTTGGGCCGACATGTCGAGGCGAGGTCAGGGGTCTCCTGGCAGGGCTGATTTGACACGGGACAATTGGTCAGTTGGGCCGTGACATTCAAATCCGAGAACAGTTTTGCCTTTGAGCTTTCCGAAATCTCCGCGATGTTCCAGCGGCTGGTCTCAACCCGCCTGTAGCCATGCGGCACTCGGCAGATTGTGATCATTCAAGGTGGAGAGAGGGCACCACAAAGCAATGCAATGTTGGGTGCCCCGCTACAACAAGCGTGGCTCTGACTGTCTCTGAGACGCTTGCCGCGGCGGGCATCCGAGCCCCATGAAATCGTCACAGGTAGCGCAACTGGCCATGTCGGTTCTGTAGGGCTCACCCCGCTTCCGGATAAGCAGGAGGATGCTCTTGTTGGGAGAGATGCCATTGCCCAAGGGAGCCGTCGGCCGTGTGTGCAACCGCTGCAACACCGAAGAGATGAACATTCATCTTCGTGACATCTCGAATGACGTGTCCCCCGGCTGCCATGGCATCGTCGTGCTCAACGGAGCCAGCCTGTCATCTTGCGAAGGCGTTTGTCGCTCCCCAAATCCCACGCCGGTCCGCGCTGGCCAACAGTCCCCAACTCAATCCGAAAATGCGGTTGGGAAATTGACTGAAGTCCAGCTGCCTCCGCAAACGGGTGCATGCAACGATGGCGGATGCGCAGGCGGCGCTGACGTAGGCACGGCGGACATTTGCCCGCAGCCCAAGCCGAATTGAGATCACTCGGTCCATATCGACCGATCAGCCGACAAGGATCCTTGGACCGTTCAGGGCCTAATCCAGCTTCTCTATCAGGTCAGGCACTGCCGTAAACAGATCGGCGACCAAACCATAGTCGGCAACCTGAAATATCGGCGCCTCCTCGTCCTTGTTGATGGCAACAATGATTTTCGAATCCTTCATGCCGGCAAGATGCTGAATGGCTCCCGAAATCCCGATGGCAATGTAAAGATCCGGTGCAACCACCTTGCCGGTCTGCCCAACCTGCCAATCATTCGGTGCAAATCCGGAATCAACTGCTGCGCGTGAGGCTCCGACTGCTGCACCCAACTTGTCGGCCAGCTTTTCGATAAGGGCGAAGTCCTCATTGGAACCGACGCCTCTGCCGCCGGAAACCACCGCCTTTGCCGAGGTCAGCTCCGGTCGATCTGTGGCGGCCACCTTGTCCGTGATCCATTCGCTGAGGCCAGGGTCGCCGTCTGCCTCCATCCTGACAATCGGGGCTGCTGGCCCTTCACCCACCGCATCGTAGGATGCGGTCCGAACAGTGATGACCTTGTGCCGGTCCGTCGACTTTACCGTCTGGAATGCATTGCCCGCATAAATCGGTCGCTCAAATGTGTCAGCATCAACAACGGCCGTGATGTCGGATATCATCATTGCATCAAGCAATGCCCCTACCCTAGGCAGGATGTTCTGAGCCGAAGTCGATGCTGGCCCGACTATGTGTTCGTAGTCTGCAGACAGGGCCACAATCAATTCCGTCATCGGCTCGGCAAGCTGGCGGCGGTAGCGATCGTCCACTGCCACCAATACGCTTTCCACTCCTTCGAGTTTGCTGGCGTCCTCTGCCGCTGGCATGCAATCATCCGAAGCGCACAGCACAGTTACGGGGCCAAGCTGGCGTGCCGCCGACAGGGTCTTTGCGGTCAGATCGGTTGCCAGCTGGTTTTCCTGAAGTTCCGCTATCAAGAGAACAGCCATCAGATTACCTCCGCTTCGTCTCGAAGTTTTGCCACTAGCTCGTCCACCGACGACACGATCTCGCCGGCCTTGCGATTCGGTGGCTCGACAGTGCGCAGGATTTGCAGTCTCGGGCTGACATCGACACCGAGTTCGTCCGGCTTGAAAGTTGCAAACGGCTTTCTGCGCGCCTTGCGAATATTTGGCAAAGACGGGTACCTGGGCTCGTTCATCCTCAGATCAACGGTGACAACGCAAGGAAGGTCCAGTCGAACTATCTGCAAACCTCCATCGATCTCCCTTGTAACCGTTGCCAGACCATCTTCGATCGAAAGGTCAGACGCGAAGGTCCCCTGCCCGCACCCCATCAGGCCTGCAAGCATCTGTCCCGTTGCATTCAGATCGTTGTCGATGGCCTGCTTGCCCATAAGCACCAAACCTGGCTGCTCGTCGGACACGATTTTGTTCAGAAGCTTGGCAACCGCGAGCGGTTCGATGTCGACATGCGGATCATCTCCTGTAACGACATGAATGGCACGGTCCGCGCCCATGGCAAGTGCAGTGCGCAACACAATCTGTGCCTTTTGAACACCGATTGACACTACGATTACTTCGTTGGCGATGCCACGCTCGCGCAATCGGATGGCTTCCTCCACGGCAATCTCGTCAAAGGGGTTCATCGACATCTTGACATTGGCAAGGTCGACCCCGCTGCCGTCACCGCGCACTCGGACCTTCACATTGTAGTCAATGACCCGCTTCACGGGCACCAAGACTTTCATCGCGCTGTCTCCTAAAAACGTTTCGGGATCGATCGCCATAATCTCCGCGATCGAGCATCGGGGAACTATATGCACATGGAGCAGAATTCAATTGCTGTGTTCGAATTTCACAATGCAAACACTTGCTTGCATGTGCAGACCAAGGGACATCAATTGCGGCGGGCCACCAAGCAGGCAACTACAGCCCCGGAACGTGCCTCACTGCCTGACCGTCAATTCCCGAAGCTAGCAAATGCTCCACAGCATCCTGTCGCAGAATGCCTCCAGGGGCAATGAATGAATGTGGGCAGCCCTTAAATCGCCTCACGGCACTGCTGTTGGCTGGACGCTGTCGCCAGAACCCGCGCCGGCAGACCGGTTGATTTGACGTGCAGATCAACTATCGTTCGGTGCAATTCAATCGGACATTGGAACAAACCAAAGTCCAAATGGAGGAAGCAGGAGAATGAAGATTTCCGTCAGCAGAGTTGCATTTGCAGGTGTTGCACTTGCGTTGTTGGTATTGGCAGCAAACCTCGCGGCCGCGGACCCACGCGGACTTTGGCAGACTCCGGAAGGCAAGTCACATGTCAATATCTTTGCTTGCGCAAAAGACACGGTCTGCGGAGAGATTGTGGCCCTGCAGGACCCGCTAAACAGCGATGGCAGCGACAAGCTGGATGTTAACAACGAAGATGAGACTCTTCGCACACGACAGATCATTGGCATTCGACTGGTGACCGACATGAAGCGGAAAGGCAACGGAGTTTGGACAGGAGGTAAAATATACAATCCTGAAGACGGCAAGACCTACAGTTCAAACATGAGAGAGATCGATGCCAACACTCTCAAGGTAAAGGGATGCGTCCTCTTTCTTTGCAAGTCGCAGGAGTGGACGCGAATTGAGTAGCCAACTTTGAAAAGAGAGGCTTTCTTTTGCACCGCGGACCGGATGGGCAGGCCGAAACCACCGCCTGCTCGCTGGTTGCCGCCAACCCATTCTGTACATGCATCAGCCCAGCCATCGCTCCCGTTGGCGAGCGAACGATTCGGCTTCTGCCAACCGCATGTACAGAACACTCGAAGGGCGTGTAGCGTCCAAGTGCGTTCAAAACTGGCTCGCAGCCCCGCAAGCCCCCCCCCATAGGTCGCCAACAGCTACGGCGAGAAGCGCTGCAATTCTTGCGCAGTCACAACAATGGCGCGCTCTTCACGGCGCACCCTGAACCCTCATTTGAGCGACTTCCTGACGACCGCAAGTTCCTGGCGAAGACCCGCAACAACGCGTTCATCTCAGCAAACGATTCCTTATGATCGGCACATGGTTGCCAGTCGCACAGCGATCATGGCGCGGAAAGCGTTCCGAGCGATGCCGAGAATTGCATGCTGATGTCTTCTGGGCCGCAAGACTGTTCAATTGCCTTCGCAGTTTGCAGGGAAACGCCAATTCAAACAGGCCGGCGTTTCATTCGGGCGCGTGATCCCGTGGTGTTTCAGCGCCGATTCCCCTGCTCCAGCAAAGGCTTCAAAAGCCGGAAGTGTCGCTTGACTGGACGAAACGATCAGTGGCCGTCAATTCCCTGGCATTGCCTTTCCCACGGGCGGAACAAGACATGGGCTGTCTACAGAGGCGAGTCTCGACCGACGAAAGAACACATGCAATGCCCAGCCGGCAAATTCCGGTTGGCGGAATCGGCACGAACCAGCTTCATTCCGTGCGATTGGCACCGGGAATCCAGAGAACGTCAAGCGACCCGCCGTCATTGGCAAGGCGTGCCTGAACAAAGAACCAGTCGGAGAGTCGATTCAGGTATTGCAGAGATTGGGGATTGATCTCTTCACATTGTGCAAGTTCCACAACGAGGCGTTCGGCTCGCCGAGCGACTGTTCTGCACATATGCAGTCTAGAGGACAGCGGCGTTCCACCCGGGAGAATGAAACTGCGCAGCGGCTGAAGCTTCCTGTTGGCTTCATCAATTTCCCTCTCGATTCGCTCGACCTGCCCGGAAACCATCCTAAGCGCCGAACCCTTGGTTTCATCGGCGGAAATTGGCTTGCACAAGTCAGCTCCCAAATCGAACAGATCCTGCTGGATTGCGGACAGACGCAAATCCAGCTCGCCGTCAGCATGCTCGCGGGCCAGGCCGGCAACCGCATTCAGCTCGTCAACCGTTCCATATGCCGCCACACGTGCAGAAGCCTTCGAAACACGGGCGCCATCTCCAAGCGCGGTTTCGCCACGATCGCCGGTCCGAGTGTAGATCTTGCTTAGAACGACCATGCGCTAGCCTCCCTCGCGCCTGAATATGAAGATCATTATGAGAGCCACGGCAACAGCCTGTGCAATAATTCGCATGCGCATGACCTTGTTTGCGTGCTTTCGATTGAATTCGCTTCCTGTCGCAAATCCGCCAATGCCAAAGAGGAGAATGCCCAGCACAACCAGCGCCGCCAACACGACAACAATCAAGAATGGATCACGTGCCATGGTCCGGCAGCATCAACTCCGCTTTGCCAGAATGCTGTCAAGCATCCGTGTTGGAAGAAGCCACTTGAGAAACGCGGCCATCCTTGACTGCGTTGTGATGCGGTATCGGGCACGGGGCCTTGGCGACTCCAGTGCATGAATCAGTTTCTTGGTGACAGCGGATGGTTGCAGTTCATACCGATTCGGCATCGGGTTCTCGGTATACAGTCGAGGCACGAGGACAGTCCGGTACCATTTGGAGTGAACCGACTCTTCCCAGCTTATCCACGATTCAAAGTGAGCCCGGCTGTTTAGTCTGAAATTGGTCTCAATCTGTCCAGGTTGCAGCAGGCAGACATG
Organism: Paracoccaceae bacterium; assembly: GCA_026713305.1. GTDB lineage: Bacteria > Pseudomonadota > Alphaproteobacteria > Rhodobacterales > Rhodobacteraceae > MPNP01. Next base: position 17,630 of record JAPOOS010000021.1, on the reverse strand, counting down.
AATGTTTGTGTCTCGCAGTTCGAGTCGCAATGTGTCCGACAGTCCCTCCAAGGCACATTTTGTGGCTGTGTAGGCGCCACGCCAGCGCACTGCGACAATGCCGAGCAGCGAAGAGCAATTCACGATGCGCCCCCTGCCATGCCGCCGCATCACAGGAATGACCAGATTCGTCAATTCATGGTAACCAAAGACATTGGTCTCAAAAATCTGCCTCAGTCCCGCCCGCGGAACGTCCTCCAAGGCTCCAGGCTGTCCATGGCCACCGTTGTTGAACAGCGCATCTATCCTGCCATCCGAAAGCGACATTGCGTTTTCGAAGGCGTATCCAATGCTGCTGGAACTGGTGTAGTCCAACTGAAATGATTCAAAACCGTAACTTGCAAGCCAGTCGCAGTCATCCTGCAGTCTGCAAGTCGCCAGCACGCGCCAGCCGCGTTGCCGCAAGGTTGCGGCAGCATCCAGCCCGATACCCGAAGAACATCCTGTGATGAGAATTGTTTGCATTTGCCGGCAATCACCCTTTCCTGGCATGCAACGGTGCCGTGTCCACAGTTGACCAACCTGAGGTCGGCGCAATTTGCGCCTCGAATGTCAACTGTCCTGACGCCACAACCCTAGCATAGAATCGATACGCCTATGAGGCAAACCATTGTGTTGGCCAAATTGAAAGCGGCCGGACAGTTTGCCATGGACTCGTCGAGCGAAAATGAATGAGTTGCCAAAGCTTGGTTCTGGGCGCAGCGACTGGATCATGAAGCATTCGCAACTGTTGCCCATCCGCTTCTGTTGCCGCCGTCGCCGTTGACGGACTTACATGTGCAAAGAAAGACCTCCCAAGTGCGAAGACTTTGGTCTGCACATGCAAGTGAAGCTACGAGATTTGGACTGCAAAGACACATTGTGTCTTCATGTTCGTCGCTTGCCTTGCGGTTGCGCCTGACGGGAACACCCCGTCGGAGCATGCCAATCCCTGGCGCAAGGGGAGCTTTTTGGAACATGAGTGGCGACGGTTGCTGCGACGCTTGAGATCAGGCGCTGTCAATGTAATATGCTCCACAACAAATCCAGTTGTGAGACGTCATGGAAATCAAGCGGGTCGGAATCGTCGGCGCCGGGCAAATGGGCAACGGCATTGCCCATGTCTTCGCAATGGCAGAGTATGAAGTTCTGCTCTACGACAATTCTGTCGAGAACTTGTTCAATGGCATGCAGCGGATCCACAAGGATCTGGATACACTTATCCGGCTTGGCAAGATCTCCGATCAAACAAAGAGAGAGGTTCTTGGCAGGATCAAGCAGGTTGAGCGGCTTCGGGAATTGGGGCCGTGCGATCTGATAATCGAGGCTGCCCGCGAGAATGAGGAAGTCAAGAAGGCCATATTCAAGGAGTTGGAACCCTTTCTCGCCGAACAGACCCTGCTGACAACGAACACTTCGTCGATTTCGATTACACGGTTGGCGTCATGCACCGATCGACCGGAAAGGTTCATGGGCCTTCATTTCATGAATCCGGTGCCGCAGATGAAGCTGGTGGAACTGATTCGTGGCATTGCGACCGAAGAGTTCATCTACACGGAGTTGAAGAAGGTCGTTGAACGGCTGGGCAAGACCTATGCATCCTCGGAGGACTTCCCAGGCTTCATCGTCAACCGTGTTCTCATGCCAATGATCAATGAGGCGATTTACGCGCTTTACGAGGGTGTGGGCACCGTGAGCGCAATCGACCAGTCGCTGCGGCTTGGCACCAACCATCCAATGGGACCGTTTGAATTGGCGGATTTCATCGGTCTGGACACCTGTCTGGCCATCATGAACGTGCTTCACGATGGCTTGGCCGACACGAAATACCGCCCCTGCCCACTGCTGACCAAGTATGTCGAAGCAGGATGGCTGGGCAAGAAGACCATGAGAGGCTTCTACGACTACCACTGCAATCCACCCCGCCCAACGCGTTGATCGGACGGAATTAAAACGTCCATTCCGATAGGCAACGATCTGCCCTGCGCCGACCAGGGACTGCCTCGGAATTCGCGTCCCAGCAACTTCCGCCAGCGCAGTTGGTGCAACCCGATGAACTCTCAGAGTGTCGAGGGCAGGGACAGGTACGCAAGATCGTTCAGGATTGATTGCAAGAGTCCTAGGATTGGCTCCAATGATTCGTGCTTGGGGTCATGGATCGCCGCCAAGGTCGCAACAAACTCGGCCGTCTTCGAATCATGAGAGACATTTGCCACCCACGACTTGCGGCACAGTTGCGTACATTTGAATGCAGAAGCGACACGCCGGAGTCCCGTGTGGGTCGTCTGTTTCGCTTCGCTTCACCACCTTCGTGCAAGCTTGCCGGCACGGAGTGAGTGCATCACGCCTTGGCGGCGTTCCCCTCTCCGCATTGGCGCCCTCTCAAGCTGCAAGCCCTTGAAGTTGAACGGCGCCCGCTGTTCAGTAAGCCTCGTTGAAACGATTTGCCACCAGCTCCTCAAGCGCATCCGCCAGGTCCAGTGCGCGTGGGCCAGAAGTTTCGAGCGATATCACGGATCCCTTGGGTGCAGCCAGCGTCAGCAAGCCCATGATCGATTCGCCGGAAACCACCGATCCCCCAAAGGACACCGTTGCATCCGCTTCATGACTTTCGACAATCTCGACGAACTTTGCAGACGCCCGAGCGTGCAGTCCCCTCAAATTGATTAGTTCCAATTTCCGTCGGATGACCTCGGATTCACTACACATCGTCAAAGATCCTTATGTGCTGTCGTCCAGCTTCAAATGCGCTCTGTGCTGCTTGGTTCAGTTCCAGACGCCGGGACTTGGCAAGCTTGACAAGCATGGGCAGATTCACGCCGCACAGGACCACGATGTTCATTCCATGGCATGCAATGAATGCCAAATTGGCCGGTGAACTTCCAAACAAGTCCGTTACAACGACGACACCACGACCTTGATCCACCCGGCTTGCGGCCTCGCAAATCTCCTGCTGCTTGGACTCCCTGTTGTGGCCTGGTTCGACTTCGACCGTTTCGAACAGAATCAGTTGCCCGATAATCTGTTCGAGGCATGTGCGCAATTCTCGTGCAAGCCGCCCATTGGCCACAACCACGATGCCGATCAAATCGCTGTTGGCCACCAAGCATCTCCGAAACGTCGCGGATGGCCAACGCCTTCAATTTGGCAGCCCATCGCTTCCGCTGCACCTTGCCTTCGCCCGTTCTTCCGAAACTGCCATGGCATCGACATGTCAATTGCATTCATTCCGCAATCTCTGTCTCAGTTGCTGTTGGGTTCCATCATTGGTTGCACCGTCCGAGCGGAATTCACGCCGGGCATTCCAGGAATTCCGGGTTCAAGCAAGGACCAAACGGAAAACACGCTGACCGATTGCTCTGTTTCATCGATTCCATTGGGATGTCTTCAGATGTTGCACAATGACAGCCGGCAAATTGGTCAAGAACTTGCCGAAAATCAAATCGATTTCGCAACCCAACAGCGAATATCGCCGCCGAACTGGATATCTTTCGGTTTCCTTGCGGTCCAGATCCGCAGCCAGGACCAACTCCACGTTTTCTGTGTACTCGCACTTCAGGATGCCCACGTATCGCACTTCGATCATGCCTTGGATCTGCGGCGGGGGAAAGACAAACAACCGGTTCTGTCTGCGCCTGACAATTGTTCGGTCGTCAGCCACCAACACGGCGCCTCTGGACATCAACTCAAGCGCAGCGCTGGACTTTCCGCTTCCAGGAGGACCCAGCATCGCGACTGCCCCTCGCCCAAACTGAACGGTTGTGGCATGGATTTCAAGTTGAGGCTCCTCGGACATGCTGCCCCTGCCCCACCCTGCTAGTAGCTCGTAGTTTTCGCATTCTCGGACTGCTGTTCAATGCCAATGCGCCTTCGCACTTCATCGACATGAGCGCTTGCAGCCGCTGCAAGCAGCCGCACGTCGCTGATCAAGGTCACCAGGTCGAATCCCCATTCAATGGCCTTGACCGCATACTCGGTGGAAACCGTGTGGATTCCGGCCTTTATGCCCGCGTCATGGCAGACCTTCCTGATCCGATGCAGCGCGTCGACGATCTCCTGCTCCTCGCGGTCGAGACCGGGTGCAAGTCTGCCATCGGTAAGTCCGAGCGTCAGGTCCGCCGGTCCGATATAGATGCCATCCAATCCGGGCGTTGCGGCGATCTCGGTGAGGTTTGCGTATGCTTCCGCTGTCTCCACCATGGCCAGGCAAACGACATTCTCGTTGGCTTCCGCAAAATAGTTGGGTCCACCTGCAAATATCGCTCTCGTAGGCCCGAAACTGCGAATGCCGTCAGGCGGATATCTCACATAGGACACGAACTCCTGAGCTTGCTTGCGGTTGTTGACCATGGGACAAATGATGCCATATGCGCCGGCATCCAGCATCTTCATGATTATGCCAGGCTCCAGCCAGGGGACTCGTGCAACGGGAGTGACGTTGCTGGCTCGCATTGCCTGAAACATCCGCACGGCATCGGTATAGCCCACAACGCCGTGCTGGGCATCGACCGTCACACTGTCAAATGCTTGAGCGGCCATGATTTCGGCCGAAAACCCGTTCGGAATCGAAAGCCAGCCGTTCAATGCTGGTTGTTGCCTGCTCCAGGCGGCCTTGATCCTGTTCTTGACCATCCGTGCTTCCAACTCACTGCCGTAAACCATCGTGCGCCAATCTCTGCAAACCATCGGAGTCGTCAGAAGACATGGCCGTTGCCGCAACTATGCCGAATTGCCAACATGGGCACAAGTTCAGTCCATTATTGGCCAATCCCGCAAGGCGCAACCTTTGCAACCTTTGCAACAAATGACGTTTGAGGAGAACGGCGCCGACTTCCTGATTCCTCCAAGTGTTGTCCAGCTCCATTGCCCTGGTTCCTCAAAGCGCCGGCGCCAGAGCGCTCCCGCACGTGTGCCTTTGGGACTTCCCGTTCGGAGAGCGGCTTGTTCATTGGCCGCCCGTCTCTCTTGCTTGATGAATTTGGAGGCTTCCGCACAATTCACTGCAGGCCGAGCGCCGGCGGAAAGCTCACGTCCGGTCCAATTGCATTGTTGGCGCCGAGTGCGCGAGCGCTGCATAATGGCGTTCCACAGAATGCGGAATCGGCGGCCCGGCAGAACCCTTTGGGCAGCCATTCCGAAATCTCGGTTCAGGACAAGCAATGACGTCACCTACCAAAGCCGTTTCAAGCTCTCCTCCCTCTGCAATCGACAGGCTTGTCTCGAATGCCCGGTGCGCCATCGACGCCTTTCCAAATGACAATCAAGACGTCGTCGACATGACGGTCAGAGCGATTGCATGGGCCGTGTTCAAGCCAGACCATGCGGCGCTCCTAGCCAGGATGGCTGTAGCGGACACTGGGCTTGGTTGTGTCGAATCCAAGATCCTGAAGAATCGTCGGAAGACGTTTGGAACGCTGCGCGATCTCCTTCGGGCAAGAACCGTTGGAATCATTGACGAGAAGCCGGACCGCGGCCTCGTCGTCTATGGCAAGCCGGTTGGCGTGGTTGCGGCGCTTTGCCCTTCGACAAATCCATCCGCAACGCCGGTCAACAAGGCAATGATGGCTGTCAAGGGAGGCAATGCCATCATCATTGCCCCCTCCCCCACTGGATATCGAACTTCTGCCAAGACCGTTGAATTGATGAGACTCGAGCTGTCCAGGTGTGGGATGCCCGAAGATCTCGTTCAGGCGCTGCCCTCGCCCGTAACCAGGCAGGCGACCAGGAATTTGATCGAGGCAGCCGACTTGGCGGTTGTAACCGGTTCGCAGAACAACGTCCAAACAGCCATGAGGTCGGGCACCGTGTCGATTGGAGTGGGTCCGGGCAATGTTCCGGCAGTGATCGACAGTTCCGCCGACTTGGCGGCTGCAGCGAAAATGATTCGGGAATCCAAGACCTTCGACTACGCAACTTCATGCTCGTCGGAGAATTCATTGATCGTTCTTGACGACATATACGAGCCTGCAATGAACGCTCTTGTTGTCGAGGGAGGATGGCGATGTTCACCCGAGGACGGCAACAGGATTCGAGAAACTCTTTGGCAGGACGGAAAGCTGAACCGAAAACTCATTGCCAGGAGTCCGGTTGTCATGGCTCGCGAGTGCGGACTGCCCGAAGATGCCGCTCGGTCCAGTTTCTTCATGGTCGAACAGGATGAAATCGACGGCGCCAACGGATTTGCCGATGAAAAACTGTCGCTCGTGCTGACCGTGTATCGCGCTGCCACATTCAGGAAGGCCGTGCTTCTGGTCAGGGACATCCTTGAGGTGAAGGGCAAGGGTCATTCGGTCGGAATACATACACGCGACATCAATCACGCACATATGCTCGCCGAGCGTGTCGATGCCGTGCGGGTGCTTGTCAATCAGGCTCACACATTTGGCAATGGCGGTAGTTTCAACAACTGCCTGCCGTTCACGTTGTCGCTGGGAGGTGGCACATGGGCCGGCAACACCATTGACGAAAACCTCAACTACCGGCATTTCATCAATGTAACGAACCTGGTGAGCGCCATCCCCGTCGACAAGCCATCCGAAAGGGAACTGTTCGGACCCTACTGGAAACAGGTGCAAAATTGACGGTGGAACCAATCGGGTTGGCTGGGCAGCACAACGGGCTTGGCAGGGCCACATCGAACTGGCGGCATGCGAAATTCCAGGTTGAACGCGTTCTGCCAATGACAAGACTTCACACACGCAACCGATCTGCGACGAAATTGCACTGGAGGGAATGCTTTGCGGCAACCGCCGGTGCGCGCACAATGTCAAGGGAAGTACAGCGGTGAGATTCTGCGAGAACGTCGGCAAGGCGCTTCTGACCGAGGTCGGCATCGCCGTGCCGAAAGGCGTGGTCGTGTCGACCGCGTCCGCTGCGGCCGACGCAACGACAAAGCTGGGACCAACCGCAATCAAGGCGCTTGTGCCGACCGGCCGCCGCGGCAAGGCAGGTGCGGTCAGACTGGTTTCGGATCCGGCGGAGGCGGCAATCGCTGTCGAAGCGATCCTCGGCATGCGCATCGACGGCTACCAAGTGTCGGAGCTATTGGTCGAGCAGCAAGTTCCGGTCAGTCAGGAACTGTATGCCGCCGTGGTCAATCACGCCTCCTCCGGAGGCCCCTTGATGCTGTTTTCCGCCTGTGGAGGCATGGATGTGGAGCAGGCGCTCGAAGCCAGTCCCGAAGCGGTGGTGAAGTGCGTCGCAAGCGTTGGCCATGGTCTTGAACCCGACACAGTAAGGAAAGCCATTGGAGACCTGTTGCCTGAGGATTGTGTGGATGCTGTAGCCCAGTCCTTGCTCCGACTTTACGACCTGTACCTCAACACGGACGCTGAAATCATCGAAATCAATCCATTGGCGATCACGACGCTTGGCGCCGTTGTGGCGTTGGACTGCAAACTTGCGGTCGATGACGCCGCTCTTCCAAGGCAACAATCTCTTGCCCGGCTGGCCGCAACGGAACCTTCAACCAGTCTGGAGGCGGCCGCAGCGGCGGCGGGACTGAAGTTCATCGAGCTGGAAGGCGACATCGGCATTCTGGCCAACGGCGCCGGCTTGACGATGACGACGATGGACGCGGTTGAGGTGTTTGGCGGGAAGCCGGCAAACTTCCTCGAGATCGGTGGAGAAGCATACAGAAGCGCCGACGTTGCAACTGCCCTCCTGCTCAGAAAGCCCGGGCTGAAATCCATCGTCGTGAATTTCTGCGGCGCCTTTGCGCGCTGCGACGTCATGGCCGCCGGCGTCATTGAAACCTGGAAGGAGCTTGAGCCGGAAATTCCCGTCTTCTTCTCCGTGCTGGGAACCGGCGACACAAGGGCGCGCTCCATGATACGCAGAGAGCTTGGAATTAAGCCTTTTCAGGACATGGACGACGCCGTGCGCTCAGCTGTCGAGGCAGCGGCTTCCCGATCATGATACTGCGGCGAAATCATCGCATCCTGGTGTTTGGCATTACCGGTCGCCAAGCCACCCACTGGGTGGGCAGGATGGTCAAATACGGCGCAAACGTCGTAGGAGGCGTCAACCCTCGCAAGCCTGGAATCCGTCATGTCGAGCGAAAGGTTTGGGCATCAGCGCACGATGCCGCCAAGGACTGCCGATTTGAAGTGGCGTTGCTGTTTGTGCCTCCGCTGGCGGCGCGGTCGGCAGCGGTTGATGCGATGGAGGCGGGCTCCAACACAGTTGTCTGCCTGACCGAACACGTGCCGACACGTGATGTCATGTACATGATTGAGGCTGCCACCGCGAATCGGGCCAGTTTGGTCGGTCCCAATACACCCGGGCTTGTAACTCCCGGCGAGACCTTTGCCGGCATCATGCCGGCCTTCAACCCAGCAATCTTTCAACCGGGCAGGGTCGGCGTAATCTCGAGGTCGGGAAGTCTGGGTACGCTTGCCTGCCATTACCTGACCAAGCACGGATTCGGCGTTTCGGCGTTTCTCGGCGTAGGTGGCGACCCGATTGTCGGAACCTCAATGGCGGAGGGGCTGCGATTCTTTGCTGGTCACGGCACGACAGAAGCCATCGTGCTGTGCGGAGAGATCGGTGGAGCAATGGAGGAGGAAGTGGCGGAGTGCGCCGAAGCAGCTGCAAAACCGATTGTTGCATTCGTCGCCGGTCGGAGCGCCCCGGTGGGCAGGAGAATGGGACATGCAGGAGCGATGGTTGCGGGACGGTCCGGCACTCATGCGAGCAAGGTGCGTGCCTTGGAACGACACGGCATCCCGGTTGCCCAGCTTCCCAGCGAGCTACCGGCCCTGCTCTACAACGTCATGTCCGGGAGACGCTCAATAGAATCGAGCATGCGGTGAAATGCAGCAGGAACCTCAATCTTACTTGCGGGTGCCCGGCGCAGGCGGCGGCGTGTAGATTCGGTGTTTGAAGCCCTGGTTGTATTGGGTCTTCAGGTCGCGCCGCTCCCGCTTGGTCAGGTGAGGATGATACGCCAATGCGCTGTGTTCCTCGCAGTAGGGCTTGCCCGCCTGCACGGTGTTCTTTCCGCAAAACCAGAAGTTCTGCGTTGAAGGATCACCAATCGGCCATCTGCACGTCCGCTCGGTTAGCTGCATGAGGACTGTCCGCCTGTCCCCGATCGCTTCAGATTCGGAGTCGGCGTCGGATGGCTGATCCTCGCTGCCCGAGGCAGAAGCCTCCTGGTCGTTCCCGTCTGCGTTTTCAACGCCTTCCTGCCCGCCAGCCTTGTCACCCTGCCCCGGGGACTGACCGGCAGCGCCCCCGGCATCGTCCATTGCCGATCCGCGCTTTATCTTGAGACGGTACATCTTGCCGATAACCGCTCGACGCGTCTTTCCAATCAGGTCGCCAATCTCGGCAGCGGTATGGCATTCCTTCCACATCGAAGTGGCGACTTTGACTTGCTCGTCGGTCCAAGCCGGCGGCGCGCCGCTGGAATCATTGGCCATGTTCAACTGGCTCCCACCTACAAACTTGACGTGCCGCTGTCTGCGTCGAAGGAAGACTTCTCCGCAATCGGAATCTCAACGCGGGTTGGCGCGGCTTGGCATGCCATGCCACATTTCGCGCTCTCCGCTTCAAAGATATGATGAAACGCCAGTTTTGCAAGGGGAGCCGCGCATTTCTCCGGCAAGGCAAACGTGTTCGTTCTGGCGAAAACCTCAGGGACATTGCGATGCATGCTCTCTTGGGCAAAGGGAGCCACTGTACATGCGACCACGCGTCCGTCGCGGCGACGCTTGGCAATTGCCGGAAAACGGCTTGCGTTCGCCGAGAGGCATGTGCCTTCAAAGCCTGCGCACTGCCGCGCAGAATGGGACAACCCACAACAACTCCAGCGACGCACCAGTCCTCAGTCCCGGGTTCGTTCGGTGGGGCAAGGCACGCCTTTCGTTCCTGCCTGATCTGGTCAAATCTGACGCGTGCGGCTATGATTCAGTCCAACAGGTGAAACAGAGTTTCAGGAAGTCCGCGGCACGTAACGGTGAGTGGCAGCGCCAATGGCAATTAGTGGAAGAGACATGGATATCACGCTGGGCATGGAGGAAGAGCTCTTCCTGGTCGACCCGGAAAGCCGGCAGCTGGTCGCAGATCCCGACCCGGCAATTCTGGAGACCTGCCAGGCCAATGCCGGCCAGCACAAGATGGTGCGAGAACTGCTGCGGTCCCAGATAGAAACCAATACCCGGGTTTGTGCGTCGATTGCCGAAATGCGGGACGCAATGCGTGAAACCCGACAAATCGTCATTGACGCCGCCAGGAGCCACGGATTGGCGGCAATGGCCGCATCAACACATCCCACAGCTGTCTGGAAGCAACAGAAATTCTCGCCGGGAGACCGATACGAGCGCTTTGCCGCCACGTACCAGGACTGTGTCAGGCGCTTTGTCATCAGTGGCATGCACATTCACGCCGGATTTGGAGATCAGGATCTGCGCATCAAGGTCATGACCGCAATCAGACGCTACCTGCCCTTGCTGCTGGCGCTTTCAACTTCGTCACCTTTCTATGGAGGCCATCTAACCGGGTTCAGTTCCTATCGGCTCCTCCTGGTTGGCGGCCTCCCTCGCACAGGCATGCCTGGACCGCTTGCCTCAATGAAGGAATTCGATGACCTGGTTTCGCTTTACAGGCGCATGAGCTTTGTCCAGGACAGCAGCGAGATCTGGTGGGACATTCGACCTTCGCACTCCTTTCCGACCATTGAACTTCGCATTTGCGACGTCTGCACGAGGCTGGAGGATGCTGTCTGCGTCACCGCTCTCTACGCCGCTCTGGTGCGATTCCTAGCGCGCCGAATACAGTCCGGCTTCACGCCAGAAGAACCGTTGACCGAAATCATTGCTGAGGACCGCTGGGTGGCATCTCGGTATGGTGTGTTTTCACATTTCGGCAGAGCGCACTCCGCAACCGGACGGGTTGATGTCGAAGATCTGGTGGAGGAGCTGATTGAGGAACTCGACGAAGACATCGAGGCGCTTGCCTGTAGGGCGGAAATTGATCATGCGAGGAAGATCATCCGGGAGGGTACCAGCGCCGACCGTCAGCTTGACCTGTATCGATTGAGACTGCTCGAAGGTGACAGTGTTGAATTGGCGGAGGAAAAGGTAGTTGATCTCCTGCTTTCGGACACGAGCAACCAAGATTGAGTGAACTTCATTGATTGGCGGAGCCTCTGCCTCGATGGCGCCAACGGCAGCCTTGGTTGCAAGCGCATGCCGGAACGCTTTCTTCCGCCCTCTGGGTCGTCAGGAAACTGAACAGAAGAAAGACAATGATTGACAGGTTGCCTTCCATTCTTGCGCTTGCGGCGCTCATCGCGCTCGCGACGCCTTCGCCGCCGGCTGGCGGCGACGTCGTGCATCAGGATGGGACAGGAATCTCCGTGGCAGCGGATCCCGAGGGCTGGCTTGCCGGGCTGACAACTCCGCTGCTTGAATTTCAGCGGCGTGCCAACGCTCAGATTGCCTTGCACATGTCCGCGGTCGAGTCAGGCGGCGATCCAAGGGCGTTCCTGCTAGGGCTGGCTATTGCCTTCACATACGGAGCAATACACGCATTCGGGCCCGGACATGGGAAGTTTGTCATAGTGTCCTACTTCATCGGTCGAGAGGCACGCGCAATGCGCGGCGTATACATGGCCGTCCAAATTGCAATTGTGCATGTGATTGCCGCCGTCCTGGTTGTGTGGCTCGCTGACCTGATTCTACGTTCGGGTTTCGGCATCAGTCTGTCTGAAGTTCCAGGCGTGCGCGCTGCAAGTTTCCTGATAATCGTCGGCATCGGGCTGTACATGCTGTATGGCGCAATTCGGACCTCGCGCTCGCCGGCAGCCGCCCGGCAACACAGCCATGGCCACTCCCATGGACATGCGCACGGACATCGTCACGGCACTTCGCATTCCGGGTCCGATGGCGTGGAGAGTGGATTCATGGCTCTCGCCATTGGCATGGTGCCCTGTCCAGGAGCGGTCGTCATCATGCTGTACGCTGTGGCCAACGACATGATCTATCCGGGTTTCATCTTGGTGGCGGCGATGTCGGTCGGCATTGGACTGAGCATCTGCATCATCGGAGTGGCGGCAATTCTCCTCAGGGAACATGCATTGCGAGTTCTTGAGCGTTCCGGAGGAGGACATGATGCAAGCCGTTTGCGAACTGCAATGAACTACGCAGGAGCAACGCTCGTAACCTTGGTCGGGCTGCTCTCCTTTCTGGCGTTCCTGGACGCACCACTGACTTGACGGCAGCTTGTCGGGACGGATCTGCCGAAGGCATTGATCGCCAAAGCATGCACCAGCAGTGTTTTTGGCCCTCCTCGTGCCTCATACAAGGATGTCAGGTCATCGACAGTGGCCGTTGAAACGCCCATAAACCGGAATCTCGCCTTTGAGCCCGTTTTGTTGACATCCGTTTCGTGAAATTGTGGATCCGATGACTGTAATCGACCGCGCGGTGTCCCGCCAACCAAGGGAGCGCCGCTTGGCCCCTGTGAATTTGGTTGGGCAACGCGAGACTTGCAATGTCCTCGGCCACTCACGAAAGCGACCATGTGGTCATGTGGCTGCGTTGGCTGCCAGCAGTCGCCAATTGTCATGTACCGACCGAACGGACAGGGTCAACTTGCGGTTTTGCTTCCACGCGCAGCCGGAACTCAAATCGTCGCCGCTGAACAAGGCGGCCCATTGGCCTGCATCACTGCCATCAGCCGCGACCAATGTTGGCATTCCGACCACTTGAACCCTCACTCATCCATCGTCAACAGTTGACTTGCCACAGGTATGCAGTCATTAGGTCTGCCCTTGATCAGGCTAGGAACAAGTACATGATCACACCCGTAATGCCGACTTACGCCCGAACCGAAATGGGGTTCGTCAAGGGAGAGGGAAGTTGGGTCATAGACGAGGACGGCAACAAGTACCTGGATGCTGGAGCTGGAATAGCAGTGTCAGTTCTGGGACACGCTCACCCGCGTCTGGTGCAGGCGCTCACGTCCCAGGCACAGGCGCTGTGGCATACCTCCAACCTCTACCGCATTCCCAATCAGGAACGCTTGGCGGAATTGTTGGTCGACAATACATTTGCCGACACCGTGTTCTTCAACAACAGTGGCGCCGAGGCGGTCGAGACTGCCGTAAAGATGGCGCGCCGCCATTGGCACGCCTGCGGGTCACCGGAACGGAATGAGATTATCACGCTTGAGCATGCGTTCCACGGCAGAACGCTGGGAATGATCTCAGCTGCGCCCAGTCCGAAACTGACGGATGGATTTGCACCGCTCCTTCCCGGTTTTCGACAGGTTGTGGCAGGCGATCTGGATGAAATTGCTTCGGCGGTGGGAGAGAACACCGCTGCAATTCTCGTGGAGCCCATACTGGGCGAAGGCGGAATCATCCCGCTTTCCGACAGCTACCTGAAAGGGTTGCGCAAGCTCTGCAACGACCATGGCGTCCTTCTAATACTTGACGAGATCCAGTGCGGCATGGGCAGGACCGGAAAGTTGTTTGCACATCAATGGGCAGGCATCGCGCCGGACATCATGGCCATCGCAAAGGGAATTGGAGGTGGGTTTCCATTGGGGGCCTGCCTGGCAACCGAGAAGGCGGCATCGGGAATGACCGTCGGGACTCACGGTTCGACCTACGGTGGAAATCCGCTGGCCTGCGCGGTCGGCTGCGAAGTCCTGAAGATCGTTTCCGACGAAGACTTTCTTCAAGTGGTAAGGAGGACGGCGGGCCAGCTTCGGCAGGGACTGGAAGCAATTGTGGCTGGGCACCCCAACGTGTTTGAAGACGTGCGCGGCAGCGGGCTCATGCTGGGACTCAAGTGCAGATCCGACAACATGAACATGGAGGTTGTAAGCGCTGGGTATGACCAGCGAATACTTCTCGTTCCCGCCGCCGACAATGTAGTTCGCATCCTGCCACCACTGAACATTTCTCCGTTTGAAGTGGCAACCCTCATTCAGGGCATCAACAGGTCAGCCCAAAGCTTGGATTCGAAGCAAGATGCCTGATTTTCTGGAAATCAATGAACTCGCGCCAGCGGAACTGCGCCGCATTCTGTCGCATGCGGGCCAGTCGCGGGTTCGGTCCGACATGAACCAGTCTCCGCTCTCGGGCAAGTCCGTGGCGCTGATTTTCGAAAAGCCGTCAACCAGAACAAGGTTGTCCTTCGAGGTTGGCGTGCGTCAACTTGGGGGCTGGCCGGTGGTGCTTTCGAGCGCCGAGATGCAGATGGGCAGAGGCGAGTCCATATTCGACACGGCAAAGGTTCTTTCACGGTTTGTGGACCTGATCATGATCAGGACATTTGCCGACAGCACATTGCGGCAATTGGCCGAGCACAGCGACGTGCCGGTAATCAACGGCCTGACCGACAAGAGCCATCCATGCCAGATCATGGCGGACATTCAAACATTCCAGGAGAGGCGTGGGTCAATCGAAGGCAGAAACGTTGTGTGGCTGGGCACGGGAAACAATGTCTGCACGTCGTTCCTGCACGCCGCAGGCCAAATGGGATTCAACCTTGTCTTCAGCGGACCCAGAGAGTTCCATCCCTGTGAGGACGCCGTTGCGTTCGCCGAGGGCAAGGGAGCGCGCGTGGTGTTCGAATCGAACCCGCGTGAGGCGGTTTCGAAAGCAGACTTGATTGTCACGGACGCGTGGGTTTCCATGCACGAGAAGGCTGAGGAAAGGGAACGCATCTGGGATACATTGATGCGCTATCAGGTCAACAGCGATCTCATGGCAGCTGCGCCCACCAATGCATTGTTCATGCATTGCCTGCCTGCCCATCGCGGAGAGGAGGTCACTTCGGACGTGATGGACGGACCCGCTTCGGTTGTCTTCGACGAAGCCGAAAACCGGCTACATGTGCAAAAGTCGATCATGTGTTGGTGCCTGGACCTGCTGGGGGATTAGGACTGCGCACGTCCAGTCAGCCTCATGCTTGTTGTGGCAATTTCACTGGGGCATTTGTGGAATCTGGCATGCCCGCCCGAACTCTGCCCAAGGGCTCGCTGAAATGACCGAACCACCGCAGAAAGCCATCTTGCCTGGACATGGCTTGCAGCGCTGCGGCAACCGGCTCGGCAATTGGGACTGTGCTTGAAGGCTTCCGGCAAGTCCAAGACATATCAGTGTCTGGATTGAACATATTCCGGTTCATGCGCCTGGCTTGAACCGAGTGTGCAGGCCCTAGCCGATTTCGACGGCTGCTGTGCAAGGCGCACCGTTCCCGGCCGGCTGTTGTCCGAGGTCACCCTCACGGATGAGTACGCGGTAAATGTCAGTCAGGTGCTCCTTGAGCTTACCGATGGTGCGTCCGACCGGAACGTGGAAGATGTCTTCCAGAACGATCTCCGTGAAGTGGCGATCGGCATCTTCCGGCGCTTCCTTGATATCCAACTCTTCTATCTCGTCATTGACGATATTCGCGATCTCGTAGCGCACCGTACGAGTGACTGGTTCATCAAGGGCGGATGTTCGAACATGCCACAGAGGCGCACACCAACAAGCAGCGCTCTTCATTCCCATGCCAAACTCGGCCAAACCAGATCGATCGGGCGGGATTGCTGCCGGCCGGAAGGCGCGTCCAAAATCGGCTATTGCGATACCTGCAGCGTTGTCCCGAATCGATATACGAGCAGGCGATGAAGTATCGATGTCGATGCTGACGACGAGCTTGAATCCGTTTCCGTGATGAGCCCTTAAACTGTCTATATTCCGCGACAAGCTCTCGACTGCATTATCCACGAATTCGGCAAGTGCATACCACGGCTTGTAATTCAAGTGCCGCAAAACGGCGAGAATGCTCACACCGGGTCGGATATCGACTTTATTTGCCGCCAATTCGCCTTCCCTCTTCTGACAGCTTGGCTCTCAAGCGACTTTCTCAAATGCTGAAGTATGCTGATCCACGGTTGCCAGTGCCGCATCGGAACGGCCAGAACGTGGCAGGAGTTCCCTCGCTATAGCTCGTACCACATCGACGTTTACCGCGTTGCCGAGCGCTTTGAAGGCGGCTGTCTGCGCCTCGGGAAAATGCTCCAACTCACCCATGCTTTGGAGACGACTACACTCGCGAATAGTCATGTAGCGCCGTTCCCGAGCAACCACTGGTACCTGGCTCGTAGTCATCGCGACCAACGACGGCGCGGTAACCGGACGCTTCACGCGAATACCTGATGCACGAAATTGGATTACGTGCTCCCAGATCGACCTCTTCTCGCCTTTGCAGTTCCACTCGAATTTCTGAAAGCTTGGTGAAAAGTTATGGATTCTGGGCAACCATTCATCGATCCAACTCTTGTGCCTCTGGTACAGTTCACGGTTCTGCCAGATGAAATTTATCTTCCACTTGGGAAAAACGCTCCTTTTGTCAAGAGCGTAAGGAGGCAGCGCTGCCATGACTTCCTCGGCTGTGAGAGCCTGTAGAGACTGACCTAAACTTCCCTGGAACGATCCGATCTCTGTGAAGCCAGCACCAAAGGGTGATTTGTCCCGATAGGGATATGTTGCACCAAATTCCATTGCCCATATCGGAAACGAAGGCAATTCCTCGTCCGGTGGATAGCGATCAAGAAATTCCTGCCAAACGTCAAGGTAGTGTATGAACCTTCGCGGAAGCGGCTTTGCTTCTGCTGGATCCTGGTCCAATATCTTGAATATTGAGAGGTTAGTATCCAAATTGGGCGAGGGCCAGGAAAAGCCACCGAGCCCTCCTCGTCTCCCGACAATGAAGGCGCGCACCCGGATCTGCGGAACACCAAATTGGTGCGGGGAAAGCAATTGATCATCAACACAGTAGCCGGCAAGCCGTAGGCGGTGGATGATCGTCTTCCAGGTTCGGCCCTGCCGGTGGCGAACGAGATTTGGAACGTTCTCGATGATGAAGTATTCTGGTTTGTGGATTCGCAGAGTGCGAACAACGTAGTCGAACAGATCACCCCATTGCGCGCATTCAAAGCCCTGTTGATCTCCTGCCTTAGAGAATGGCTGACATGGAAACCCCGCGCATAAGATGTCATGGGCGGGAACAGTTGATAAATCGAGTGTTCTAATGTCGCCGTGCGGCTTGAGTCCAAAGTTCTTCCTGTAGATCTCAGCGAGACTTTCGTCTAGTTCACAGGCGAACACGCACTCGTGACCAAGTGCCTCAAGCGCTCGATGAAAGCCGCCAAGCCCAGCGAACAGGTCAATGAATCGAAGCACCTGCATATTATACCAAACCGTTTTACTTCCGACTCATGGCAAATGTTCCACTCTTGGTCGGATTCAACACTGGCCGGGTGAGAAGGAAGCGTCGTTTGTTCGAGGTGCAGTAGGTTCGGATCCAGTCCATTATGGAGCATCACCAACACATAGGAGGTTCCGACATGCCCGCACCTGTGGAGATTACGAGGACCGACCGCACGTCCAGACAGTTGCACCGATACGCCAACAAATGCAAGGACCGAATTCAGGCGCGTCGCGTGCGTGCCTTGGCGATGGTCGTCGGTGGAAAGCTGCGCAGCGAAGCGGCCGATGCGGTGGATGTGACGCTGCAAACGATACGCGACTGGGTGATCCGCTACAACCGATGGGGCGTTGCGGGTCTGCGAGACGCTCGCCGCAGCGGACGTCCGAGCCTTTT
>JAPOOS010000022.1 GCA_026713305.1 Paracoccaceae bacterium | reverse complement strand
CCTTCAAAGCCTTGCCGTTGTTGCGGCGAAAACCCGCAATCGTACGATAGCTCGGCTGCGCATTCTGGCAAAGCCACATCACCTCCACGTTGCGCCGCATCTCGGCCGCCAGACGGCCGCAACTCCGCACCCGCTCCTGATAGCCATACAGATACAGCTTCAACAACAGCGCCGGGTCGCAGGCTGGCTGGCCGGCGCCGCCATACGCATCGGCATGTCGGAACCCCAGCGCCTCCATGTCCAGTGAATCCACGAAGGCGTCGATCACGCGCACCGGATTGTCCTGCGACACGTAGTCTTCCAGATAGTTCGGAAAAACCATCATCTGGTTGCGTGACTGCACTTTCTGGTAGCGTCTGGCGACCATCGCCTCAACCCCCTCGGAGCCTTGTGGAAACGTCGAAACCGACACGATTCGGATGCTCTGCCGCATAGGCGTTTCGACGCCTGAATGCAATCAGGTTGTTGCGATGCGGCAGCTTGGTTCGTCGCCGCTATGTCGCTTCGCCGCGACTTGCCGAAAGCGCAAGCGGCAAGAGCATGCAGGGCAATCGAAACAAGCCGACAAGACAGACGCGCTTGGCGCCGTCAGCAAATTTGCCCGGTCTCACTTGCGACTGTCTCTCGCACTGCATCAAGCGGGAATGCCACTTTGCTGTGACGGATGCCGCCATCGATACATGCGATGCTGTCCATGTTTCGTTTCGCAAAGTCCACCGTACGGTTGATCACTCCCTTCTCCAACGTCCTTCCGCTCTTCGATGTGAGCGACGTTAGTGGTCCCCGAATTCGTTCATCATCAATCATGTTGTAGTCCTTTGCAGTACCGGGAAAAGCCACTGCTGTAACTCCCGCCTGAGGCAACTGGAGATTGGGGCTTTTGCCAAACAACAAGAGTTCGGCAACCGTTGCGACGATGTCATTTCCAGAACTGACGAGCAGGTCCGAATTCAGCAGGCAAATTCGCCACATGCCCGAACTCACTCCGTCTGGGGCCAAGATGTCCACAATGTCACGAAAGCAGTTCTTGATGCGAGCCATATCGAGACTTTCCTGAGTGGCGCCCCACTGGGCTGGTTTCGTATCGAACAATCCCGCTGCTTGGCAAAGCCGAGCTTCTTTCCCGCGAGTCGGCCTTCGCGAGGCGCTTCCCACTCGCATGAATGTTGCCCATCCGTTGCCCGACTTTGCCTTGTAGGGCCTTTCCGGGCTGTTCGTTGCCCAGCTTGGTGACGCCCGCAATCTTGTCGCCTTTGACTTTGAAGGCGACCCGGACGGGAATGCAGGATGGATGGAGATGATTGCGGGCGACACTCATCACCCATTCCTCTGCCCGCTTGCGGCCTCCAATCAGCCCAGTGACTTGCCCATCGTCCTCCACCCCAAGCAGAAGGAAACCTCCCTGCAAGTTCAGAAGGTCAGACACTTCCCTTGCAAGAAAAGCCGACTGGCAGTCGTCGCGCTCAAAGTCGACATGCGAGTTCTCTCCATTGGCAATGATCTCGAAGAACTCCGTTCTGTTCATATCTCGCAACCTGTTTCAAGAATCCCTTGGAATGGATCGACTTTGGTGTGTGAATTCCAACCAACAGGCAGGCTGACACGTCAGCGGTCGAAACACTGCACTGCAGCGCCTTCCAAAGCCACCCTGGCGTCTGCACAACAAATGCTAGACTCCACCACAGACACGACCCACACAACCAAACCGCTGGCTCACTGTCCAACCTCGCCAGATCACCGATCTGTCCCGCTTTTGCCGCGGCGCTTCAATGTATCGCTGAGCATGTGCAACAGTTCGAATTGTTGTGCCCATGACCAACTGCTTCGCAACCGTGCACACCATCGCAGGAGCATTTCCGCTACGGTTCACGGCTTGCCAGGGCCAATCGGCGCTTCAAGCGAGTTTCGCAGGCGAACACGCCTCGACACGGGGTCTAGTCCGCGAGGCAAAGAAACAAACTGTCCAGAAGGCCGTACTGTCTGAAGCTGCCAGCCAGTTCCGCCGTTCTTCCCCTGCCGCAGACCCGCTGTGCCTCTTCAATCAACAGTCGCGCTTGGACAAGGCTTAGTTCGCAGTTGTAGCCGTACTCCGAAAAGCAGGTGATGGTCACGCTGTATCCATTGTATGCCGACACCTGGTAGAACGGCGGCAATTCTCCACCTGTGGCGCTTGATGCTGCGAGGCAGCTGGCAAACAGCACGAATGCGAGCTTCTTCATGAATCGTCCCTTCCACAATCAGATTGCGAGTGGGAGTACACTATACAATTCAGATTGGGCTCACGATTGGCGACGCTATTGACCGAACGGAAAGACATCAATGATGATTAAATCTGATTGGCATAAGGAACTTCCAGCAGCCC
Organism: Paracoccaceae bacterium; assembly: GCA_026713305.1. Taxonomy (GTDB): domain Bacteria; phylum Pseudomonadota; class Alphaproteobacteria; order Rhodobacterales; family Rhodobacteraceae; genus MPNP01. Next base: position 1,170 of record JAPOOS010000022.1, on the reverse strand, counting down.
TTGGTGGCGAGGTCATCGTCTATGAACCCCGGACGGCGAGGGGCGCGTAGATGTTCGCTTCGATCAGGAATCGGTCTGGCTGACGCAACGGCAAATGGCGGATGTCTTCCAGACTTCGACAGATAACGTCAGCTTGCATCTCAAGAATTTCTACGCAACGGATGAACTGGAGGAAGCGGCAACTACCGAGGATTTCTCGGTAGTTCGATCAGAGGGCCAACGAAAGGTCCGGCGCAAGATCAAGCACTACAACCTGGACGCGATCATCTCCATCGGCTACAGGGTTAACTCGAAACGGGCCGTGCGTTTCGCAAGTGGGCCACCCTAACCTTGCGTGAGCATCTTGTTAGCGGCTACACACTGAACGACAGGAGGCTTACGGAACGCGGCCTTGAGGAGGCGAGGCAAACCTTGGAGTTGCTCGCCCGAACACTCAGCAACCAAGCACTTGTGAACGAAACCGGGCGCGCCGTGCTGCACCTCATCACCGCGTACGCCGATACCTGGCGCCTTCTGCTCGAGTACGACGAGGACCGCCTGACAACTCCAGCCGGCGTGAAACCGGCTACAAGTGCCCTTGACCCCTCAATAGCGTTCTCACCGCGATAGCCGCATTCAAGCGCGATCTGGCCGCGACGGGTGAAGCCTCGCCCCTGTTCGGTAACCTGCGCGGCGATGCTCTGGAGGCGATACTCGGCAATATAGAGCAATCCATGTTCGGCGAACCCCTTTTCCGCAGCCGCGCAGAAAAGGCGGCCAATTTGCTCTACTTCGTGGTCAAGGACCATCCCTTCACCGACGGTAACAAGCGCATCGGTGCCCTCTTGTTCCTGCTCTACATGACGCAGATAGGCATCGATCACCGACCCGATCCCAAGGCCTTGACGGCGCCGGCGCTGGCTGATCTTTGCCGATGCGGCGACACTGGAGCGCTTGAAGGAGCGACGAAAGAGCAGGAAGAAGTGAGCCGAAGCCGGCCAGAAGGCATGGGAACAGTTCGCCGAAACCCAAAACCAATTCTATAGAGGTAGTTCATCAATGCGTTGTCGCCGTTGTGCTTGCGCCTGTAGGCGCCGTGCCGGGCAAAGCCGCAGCCGCCCTCGGGATGCTTGGGACACTTCTTCAGCCTTGCATTCTTCCACTTCTTCTGCGCAATGTACTCGTCGCCGT
>JAPOOS010000082.1 GCA_026713305.1 Paracoccaceae bacterium | reverse complement strand
GAAGGCGTGGTTTGGGTCATGTACAGTTCCTGTGCCCCTCCCTCGAGCGCCCTTGACAGGCTGACGCCGCCGACAGCGGATATCGAAGCGAACACAGGCTTGAATCCGACCGCGTTCGACCATCGCACCATTGTTGCGATTGATCGATAGGCTCCAATGAGAATGACTGCCTCCGGATCCGAAATCATCAGGTCGAACACCGCCGATTTCACTGCGGTCGTGTTTCGCGGAAAGGTTCCCCGGGCGACAAGCGTCAACCCGTAGAGGCGAAGCGCAAACTCGGCGCTTTCAAGGCCTGATCGACCGAATGAATCCTCCTGGTACACGATGCCAATGCGTGAGATGCCGCGGTCCTGTGTCAGCCGTTCAACGATTTCGATGACTTCCTGTTCATAGCTCGTGCGAAGATTGATGATCGTCCGATACCTGGAACGATCGCGCAGAAAGCCTGCTCCGGTGAAAGGCGCCACATAGGGAACTCTTGCGGCTTCGACGATTGGCGCCACCGCTCTTGCAGTGGGTTCGCCGATGCCGCCCACCAACGCGAACGTGTCGTACTCCCCAAGGAGCTGCCGAACGTTGGTTATGGCGTTGTTGGGTTCGTACTTGTCGTCCAGCGAGCGAAGCCTGAGCTCTCGCCCGTGCACGCCGCCGGCGGAATTCACCTGGTTGAATGCCGCCTCGATTCCCAGCCGGACCTCCTTGCCAAGCTCAGCCGCGGGACCGGAAAAAGTCGCAGTCTGCCCAAAAATGATGTAGCCGTCGCCAACGCCCGGAACATCCTGGGCGGCTGCCGGCAGGGCGGACAGGGTGAACATCGCCAGCAGCAAGGCGCACCCGGTTGTCCAGCGGCAATGCCAAAGCCCCTCCTGCATCAATCCAATCCCGAAAACCTCTCCATCAATCCGAGTTCAAGCTTCAAGGCGCCAGTTGAGCAAGCCGAACCAACCCTGTAGCCACCGCAGACATGCCGCTCATGGGGCGTACCGTATAACCAAACAGGTGATGTCATCCGACTGTGGATGATTCCTGGCAAAGGAGTGCACGGAGGCGACAATGTCCGCGCAAATCTCCTTCGCGCCTTTCGCAGCCGACCTGGCGGCGCAGTCAAGCAGTCGTTGGTCTTCGTACAGTTCGCCCTCCGGGTCCATCGCCTCCGTTATTCCGTCCGTGTACAGCACGAGGCTGTCTCCTGGACGCAGCCGGAACCTCGAGCTCTCGTAATTCAGGTCTTCGAACATTCCCAGGGCAACGCCGTAACTGCACTCGGCAAAGGAGCTGCCGCCATGCCGATCTACAATGACCGGCGAGTTGTGGCCGCCGGAGGCGAAACACACGTCGCCAGTTGCCGGGTCGAAGATGCAGTAGATCATTGTGACAAACATCCCGGAATCATTGTCGTTGCACAGAAGGTTGTTGACCTCGAACAACACCTTTGCCGGATCTTCGCTGCCTATCGCGGCGCCCTTGAGCAAGGCCCTGCTGGACATCATGAACAGCGCCGCCGGCACTCCCTTGTCGGACACGTCGCCGACCGAAAGCCCGAAACGCCCGTGCTGCAGCCTGACAATGTCGAAGAAGTCTCCACCGACATCTCGTGCGGGCTCCATGATTCCGTGCATTTCGTAGGAATCGCCCTTTGGGAAGTGCCGCGGCAGGATCGACTGCTGCATGTCGTTGGCGATTCCGAGTTCGTTGTTCAACGAAGTCAGCTTGTCGCGTGTCTCAAGCGCGTCACGCCACAATTCAAGCTGCTTTGCGGTGCGTTCGATCGTGATTCGCAGATCTTCAAAGTCGATGGGCTTGGTTATGAAGTCGAACGCGCCTCGGTTCATCGCCTTGCGTATGTTCCCAATGTCGCCGTAGGCGGACACGATGACAGAGCGGATGTTCGGGTTCACGGATGGGATCTGTTCGAGCAGCGTCAGCCCGTCCATGTGAGGCATGTTGATGTCGGACAGCACGATGTCGATGTCCTGATCCTCGCTCAGCATTTCGAGCGCCTCCACGCCGTTGGCGGCAAAGACGAAGGTGTATCGTCCCTTTCGCACTTCCCGGCGCATTCGCATTTTCACGAGCGGTTCGACATCCGGTTCGTCGTCGACCACAAGTATTCGACAAGGCTTTGCCACTATCCATTCCGATTGCTGATGGATGTTCCTGCCTGGCTGTCGTCACAGCCTCCCTTTTGGACAGGAAAGCTGAAGTCGCAGTCGGCGCGTGCTGCATAAATATGCACTTGTGGAAGGAATGCCAAACTGATTGCAATGCACTTGAAGGCCGCATCCGGCGCATGCAGAATCGGAAACGCGAACCGAACCGTGCACCGCAAGTGTGTTGCATGGCTGAAAAAGATCATTGCTTTGCCGGCAGGAGTGAATGAATTGTTGAACCTAGACGAGACAAAGATCCTAACCTTTGATTGCTATGGCACGCTGATTGACTGGGAATCCGGCATGCTTTCGGGGCTGCAACCACTTGTCCGCCAGGCAGCCGTGTCTCTTGCCGACGATCAGGTGCTCGAGGCGCACGCGTTCCACGAATCGAGCCAGCAGAGGCAGACGCCCTACATGCGCTATTCGGACTTGCTGGCAATCGTCCATCGTCGGCTGGCAGAAGAGTGGGGCGTCAGGACAACGTGGGAGGACTGCGTTGAGTATGGCAGGTCGGTTCGACAGTGGCCGGCGTTTTCAGACAGCGTGTCGTCTCTCCGCCGACTCCGGAAGCGATTCTCGCTGGCGATCCTGTCAAACGTCGACAATGTTAGTTTCGAGCATTCCCGGCAAAGGCTTGGCGCTGAGTTCGACTATGTTTACACGGCCGAGGATATCGGCAGCTACAAGCCCAAACTCCGAAACTTCCACTACATGCTCGAAAAAATGGCCCGGCGGGGCATTGCCCAAAGGCAGATTCTTCATGTGGCGGAAAGCCTGTTCCACGATCATGCGCCCGCCAACGAGGTGGGATTGAGGAACTGCTGGATCAATCGGCGAAGTGGCCAAGATGGCTTTGGGGCAGCGGGCCGCCCCGAAAGCATGCCTTGCATCGAGTTTCGCTTCAACAGTCTGGAAAGCTTTGCCGACGCGGCATTGGCGAACTAGACCGCTGTTCTGACATGCAATGTGACAACCGGCGGCTTGCCTGCGCGAACGTTTATGCCGAGCCGGATTTCGTTGGGCAGTGAGGATTGAACCTGCGGCCACTGTCGGCGCTTCGTCGCTGGACAGCCATGGGAAACAGCGTGTGTCTCTGGCATCCAAGCGTTTGGTCGAAACAGGCGCGGGTTCAGGCAAGGGCATCAAGATGCTTGCCGGCTTGCCACGATTTCAGAATGATCGAGCACGCGACCGCGGCCAGGATTCGAAGCTTTCCGCGCTTGTGCCTCTGTTTCGGTTGCCAGCGGCAGGAACGCTGGCGTCGACTGGCTCCACAAACGCTTCTGCGCACTCGGCGGCACTGATGGTTCTCGGGCAGCCTGTCTCGCAAGGCAGCCTTGGCTTGTGTCCTGCAGGAGCATTCGGCCTGGGCGCCGTTTGCGGCTCCGGGTCGCGGCGATCGCACCGAACGTGTAGCTAGCGGCGAGTTTCATGCTTGTTTCTGCCAGGAATCGCGCCAACCGCACTCTCAAAAGACACTTCCCAAGCCGGGCACACGCAAAGTCCATGTCCGCCGCCTCTTCCACGCCTCTGCCGCAATCTGAGGATGATCTTGAATCTGCCTTCGTCACTCGAAGGAATTGCCTTGCCCCGCAAGGAATCCACTTGAATGTGAGATAAGTTTTGTGCATGTTGCGAAACATGTGATATCCTAGCGAATGCCAGTGCGTCACCGCAGTTGGAGGGCCGATAGAGGACCTGCACGGAAATGTGGCGTCAATTCCGAGTGGCAGGCCGCCATGAGCGCCGGTCGTCTTCGGGATGTGGCTACAACTTAGGGAGGAAAGGCTTATGGGCAGCAACATTGATGCCATTACAACCATTTTTACGGAGTTCTATTATTGGCTAACCGTTGCGTTGATGTTTCTCATCCACGTCGGTTTCTGCATGTATGAGGTCGGAGCCAGCCGACGACGGAACCACATGCACACATTGCTCAAGAATTCCATGCTAATTCCATTGGTAACGATTACGTTCTTCTTTTTCGGCTGGTGGATCTATTGGGCGTTCCCAAACGGGCCATTCATTTACCAGGGTCAGGGCTTGATTCTCGACATGGCAGCCGGAAATGCCCCAACCTCCGAAACCATGGGCACCAATCTGAGCGACCGGATCACCGGTGTGTTCTGGGCAGCCTTCCTGTTGTTCTCCTGGACGGCGGCCTCAATTGTTTCCGGTTCGGTCATCGAAAGGATCAATTCCGGCGCATTCTGGATCTTGGCCGTCATGATAGGTTCAGGCGCATGGATTATCGATGCGGCCTGGGGCTGGCATTATGACGGCTGGATGGTGAAGATGCTCGGCTATCACGACGCCTACGCATCGGGTGTGATCCATGGGATAGCGGGAGGCTTTGCGCTGGGCGTTCTGGTTGTTCTTGGGCCGCGGCTCGGGAAGTTTTCGAGCAGCGGCAAGGCGCGCGACATTCTTCCGCACAATCCATGGTTGGTATGCATCGGGCTGTTCCTGATCTACACCGGCTTTTGGGGCTTCTATGTGGCGTGCAACGTCCCGCTGATTGCTCCCGACGGCATAGGCGGAGAGATTACAGGAGAAACTTGGACTGCAACCACCATTTACCTGACGCCAACGACATTGGGCGCAATAACCGTCAATTTCCTGATGTCATTGTCGGGCGGCATGTTGATGGGTTACTTCGTGTCCAAAGGCAATGCCTTCTGGACATACTCCGGAGGCCTTGCGGGGATCATCACCGCCTCGGCCGGCAACGACTTGTACCATCCGATCCAGGCGATGGTCATTGGCGCCGTGGGAACCTATCTTGCCTACAAGCTGCATTACTGGGTCGAGAACAAGTTCAAGATCGACGACGCGGTCGGTGCGGTTGCCGTGCATGGCTATGCGGGGTTCATTGGTTTGGTCATCTGCGGCTTTGTGCTTTGGGGCCATCCAAGTTCGCCCTACGCAGGCTATGCTGCCATCAATCCGCTCGGCCAGTTGGTGGGTGCGATAATCATGTTTGGCGTGCTCGGATTCCTGCCGGGATGGATCGGGGCATTGGTCCTGCACAAGTTTGGATTGCTCAGGATTCCGAAGGAGGTCGAGTTGATGGGGCTTGATTTCGCCACCGACCGCGAAGAGGCGGCGGCGGCAGAGGAAGTTCGGGACGCCTTGAAGCAGATAGCCGTCAGCAAGTGAGTTAGGGAGGCAACAAATGAGTACTACAGGCATAACTACGTGGGCTGTCGACCTTGCCGATGTGGGCGCGGTGTATCCGTTCCAGGGATGGGAATTCATAATGCTCATCGTTGGTTTGGTGTTCTGGATCTGGTGGCATGTCACCACATTCAGATCTGAACTTGCCCAACACGATCACAAAGTCACAACCTATGGGGGCGCAAAGCTTTCAGAGGCGCTGGACAGCAACGACTGAGACTAAATCTGTCGATTGACGAGGGCGGGTGGCCTTGCCACCCGCCCTTTTCCTTTGGATGCCTTCGCTGAACTCGAAGTGGGAGTGGCTCGTGGCTCGCAACGGCATTGGTAGCGAAGCACGACATCGTGTTCAGCTTCATGCCGTAGTCTTCTGCAAACCGGACCCTCTTGCAAAACCATGGGTCGCATAGGTGGTCAACATGATGGTGAGCGCCAAGTTGCACCGTCGAAGGCCTCCTCAAGCTCTGTACATGTCGAGTCAGCTGCAAGACAGGCCGATTCGGCCCACAAACACGACACTTCCTGACACGCTCCGCAAGTCAGGATCTATCCCTGTCTCCACCGAAACCCGAATGCGCTCGCGTCCGAAGGTGACGGTCCTCCGACTGGGCCTTTCGGTCAAGGTCGAGATTGATTGCCCGAGCCATGTCGCGGATTCCGAAACATTCGAAGCCATGGTCACCGCATTCCGCCCGTTTGTCGGCCGGAAAGGACGGCGACACCAACAGCAGGCGACGCGGCATCCGCCGGATCTCCAGAACCTCCTCGCTGTCGCCTGTCGCCGCCATGAACTCCTCAAACTGCCGACGCTGCCTTACCGGCTCATGGTTGGCAGCGCTGCGTTTGCAACTTGCCAGGACCAGCGTCCAGTCTTCCTCGAGGCCCACGATCGCTAGCGCGTCAATATCTGCCAGCTTTCCGTCTGGCAGCCATACACCGTGCTCGGCCAAGTCGACCTCTTCCGGTCGGGCGTCGAGCCAACCGGCCGTCAGCCTTTCCAGGGCCGGTCCTTCGTGCGTCTCAAGACGCTTGACGACCTTGCTGCCGACCTTCTTCCTTCGGAGGCGGGTCGTTCCCGCCTGCCGCTTGCGCAGCACGCTGATCTGGAACCTCGTGTTGTTGTCGGCCATGCGCCAGCGGCTGTTGTGGCCGTGAAAGTCGTGGTTTTCCTCGACAAGCTCGAGATGCTTGGCAAGAATCTTCAGCGACTCCTTGAGCGTAGGATCGGCCTTCCGACGAAGCACATTTGGGAATTCCTTCAACGCGCAACCGCGGCCGGGTCCGTTCGCCAAGTGCAGCAGCGCCTCGCGGTGAGCTTCCGCCAGCTCGACGAATGCCCGATTGTCGTAGCGGTCTTCCGGATTGTGGTCAAGATAGCGCTGTTCGGTCTCGATGAAGTTGGCGCGCCACTCCCCATCGTCATCCCAGGCGGCGAATTCCCGCAGGCTTCGCCAATCGTCGTGCGTTGCAAAGCGTTCCCAGTGGCCTGGCATGCCGCCATAGGCCGTCCAGAGCGTCAGAAAGCGACTAGGATGAACCAAGAATCCTTGCTCCGCCGCCATTTCCAGCACCGTTGAAACGCGCCATTGTCGTAGCCGCACGCCACTGTGGACGCGGCCGGTCGCAGCGGAACATGCGCAGCATCTGCTGTTGGTGGGAACCGATAACCACAAGCTTGCTGTTGGGCCTGTGCACGCCGATCTTCTTGAAGCCGTCGATCATCAGCTTGATTTGACCCTCGAGACCGAGCTTTCTGGCGTGATGGAACTCGTCGAGCACGACCATTACGCCGCGCACGATAAGGTGGCTGAGCATCTCGCAAAACCGGAACTGCGGCAGGCTCCTCTTCAGTGTTGGCAACAGGCGTGCATGTAAATCTTCGAGACCAGCGGCTTCGGCAGCGACTTCGAGACTTTCGGCGAGCGCCTCTGGTCCGCCATTGACGGGTGGAGGCAGCTCACACACCAGCACCGGCACGTTCTGCGTGCCGCGCCGCACCGCCTCTTCAAACAGCGCGTTCTTGCCAACGCCGCGTCGGCCGAGAATCCGGACTACCGAAAAGCTCCTTTGCTCGCTTTGGAGCCGAAGACTCAGCTCCAGATGCTTCAGCTGCTGCTGCCGTCCGTAAAAGCGCCACTTCGCCATTGTCCTGCACCTTGCTCGATTCTTAACTCTTTGCCTGGCACCTCCCTTGGTGGAATGCGCATTTCAATTCTGGCAATTGTGCACTATGTCGCAAGGTGGTTCAACGCTTGGTCTCGCTCCACGAGTCACGAAATGTGACGGCCGCACCATGGATCGCCACATCGCCTACAGGCACTTGCCATGCCGAACTCGGCAGCAATCTCCCGACAGCAAAGTCACATTGCGGTCAATGGCCGAGGATGAAACAACAACGCTTCCGAATTGATTCAACCTCGCGACAACTCGCAATCGATTCAGTTCGGTAGCCTCCCTCTTGCCGGAATGGGAATACCAGGGTCTGGAAGTGTCTTGTCGCAATCAAAACATTACGAAGGCGGCATGGATGCTTGCCGGTCGAAAAACGACAAGGCTGCGGAATCAAAGCGGTGGCACGTGTCGCCAGTCCTTGAGACAGCCGAAGCTGTTCTTGGTGGCATGGCATTTCGCGTGGAGCTTCCTGTCCTGTGGGTTCTTGACCTTCTGGCTCTTCCCGGAGGGGATGCACCGGTAAATCCCTCTCTCCCAATTTTGCAAGATTTTGTCAGACCATTGGGCATTCTGACCACGACCCACGAGCGGCACCGACGCCGACGGCATGTTGAAGAGCGATTTCCTGACTCCTGCAGCATGCCGCCCAACACGCGGGTGTCCTCCACATGGACTCGACAATTCAACCGTGCGCAGCTTCACGCCAGCAGGCAGCTGGCGGAGGACAAGGATCTTGAATCCAATCAGGATAGGCGAG
>JAPOOS010000079.1 GCA_026713305.1 Paracoccaceae bacterium | reverse complement strand
GCGAGCTCAAGGAAAGCCAGATCAGGGACGGATTGCACGTTTTCGGCAGCGCGCCGAAAGGCACTCAGGAAAGGGATCTTGCAGCCTCGCTCCTGCGCACTTCAAGAGGAGACGGGCGGCAACAAAACGAATCCCTCCTGCGGGCTCTTGCAGCCGACCTTCGGCTCAACGAGGAATTCGACCCACTGGATTGCCAAATGTCCGAAGCATGGTCCGGCAGGCGGCCCGCACCGCTTTGCAGCCTTTCCGCGGATGCATGGCGAAGCAATGGCGATACCGTCGAAAGGCTTGAATTGCTGGCATCCAGATTGCTTGACGGGAAGGCGGAGCCACCGGGACCGGCATCGCGCAGGGTGGTTGACTATGCAAACCTGGTTCTTCGTCGGCGCATTGCCGACTGTGGACAAGCCGAACTTAACGGTCTCCTCACGGCGCTTGACGGCTCGTTCGTCCCTCCAGGACCTTCCGGCGCGCCGTCCAGGGGCCGCCTTGATGTCCTGCCAACGGGTCGAAACTTCTACTCAATCGACAGCCGGTCCCTCCCGACGCAGACCGCTTGGGAACTCGGCTGGAAATCCGCAACGCGGTTGGTCGACACGTTCGCTCAATCCAAGGGGCATTGGCCGAAGCACATGGCGCTTACGGCGTGGGGCACATCCAACATGCGCACAGGAGGAGACGACATAGCTCAGGCTCTGGCGTTGATGGGCGTCCGCCCGACCTGGGACGATGCCAGCGGCAGGGGAACGGGGATTGAAGTCATTCCTCCGGACGTGCTGGGCCGGCCTCGAGTTGACGTGACATTGAGGGTTTCGGGCTTCTTTCGCGACGCCTTTCCCATGCAACTCGACCTTGTCGCAAGCGCTGCCCACACGGTCATGAACCTGGACGAACCGTCAGAGCAAAATCCAGCGGCTGCCGCATGCCGGCGAGACATCCCGCTTCTTGGCAGGGAGCGCGCTAGCTATCGAGTGTTCGGCTCGAAGCCTGGAGCCTATGGTGCAGGCCTTCAAGCGCAGATGGATGAACGCAACTGGACGGAGCGGCGGGAACTTGGCGAGACCTATTTGGATTGGGGCGCATTTGCATATGGCTGCGGCGCCGAAGGCAGGCGCGACCGCAACGCCTTCAAGGCCCGGCTCAAGGTTGTGGAGGCGGTTGTCCAGAATCAGGACAATCGTGAACACGATGTGCTGGACAGCGACGACTACTATCAGTTCGAGGGAGGCATGTCAGCCGCTGTGGAGAGCCTGTCTGGCAACCAGCCGACCATCTATCACAACGACCATTCCAGACCCGAGCGTCCGGTCATACGCACACTGGAGCAGGAGATCGGGCGGGTCGTGCGCTCGCGAGCCGCCAACCCCAAATGGATCGCTGGAGTGAAGCGGCATGGCTACAAGGGCGCGTTCGAAATCGCCGCCACGGTTGACTATCTGTTTGCGTTTGCCGCAACCACAGGCACGGCAAAGTCGCATCATTTCGACCTCCTCTACCTGGCCTACATTGAGGATGCCGACACACGTGAATTCATCCGCAATGCCAATCCGGCGGCGCTGCGTGAAATTGCCGCCCGCTTTGAGGAGAGCATCGAGCGCGGGCTGTGGCAGCCAAAGTCCAATTCATGCCGT
>JAPOOS010000175.1 GCA_026713305.1 Paracoccaceae bacterium | reverse complement strand
GTCCCCAAATATGCTTCGATCACCTGATCATGGCGCCGCACTTCCTCCGGCCTGCCTTCGGCCAGAAACTTGCCGAAGTTCATGACCGTGATTTGATCGCAGATGCCCATGATGGCCCTCATGTCGTGCTCGACGATCAGTATGGTTACGCCTGAGTTTCGGATCTTGAACATCAAGTCCATCATGCGCCGCGTTTCTTCGGGGTTCATGCCGGTGAATGGCTCGTCCAACAGCACAATTCTGGGTTGGGAGGCCAGCGCCACCGCCATTCCCAGCGCTCGCTGGTGCCCGTGCGACAGTGACTTTGCGGGTTCGTTCGCATATTCCAGCAGACCGAAGAAGCCAAGCGCCTGCCTGGCCTGCGCGATTGCCTCGTCCCCTTGCGTACGCCGCCAGCCGGTAAGAATCGAAAGCAGCTTTGGCGGATACTGCAGGTGGGCGCCGACCACGCCGTTTTCGAGCACGGTAAGCTCGCTGAACAGCGTGGAGTGTTGAAACGTCCGCACGAGGCCGAGGCGTGCGACACGGTGCATCTGCAATCCGCCGATTTGCGTTCCACCCAGGAGCACGGACCCGGAAGTGGGCTTGAGGAATCCAGAGATCAAGTTGAACGTGGTGGTCTTGCCCGCGCCGTTCGGACCAATCAAGCCATGAATCGAACCTTCGGCGACCGAAAAGCTGAGCTGGTCCACCGCCTTGAGACCGCCAAACCGCTTGCTGAGCTGGCGAACCTCGAGCAATGCGCCGCTCATCGCCCGCCACCCACTTGCCTGCCGGACCAGAGACCGGCGGCAAGTTTCCAAGTCCTGGCAACCGCATCCTCAAGGCCCTTGGGAAGGAACAGCACGGTTCCAATCAGCAACAGGCCGTACACGAGCGGTCTGCCCTGTTCGAGGCCCAGTTCCCGAAGCACAATTTCGTTCACGACTGTAAGCGCAATGCATCCGATAATGGGGCCGTAAAACGTGGCGGTTCCGCCAACGATGGCCCAGGTCAAGACGTACACCATCTGCTCGATGTCGAACATGTTCGGGTTCACGGTGCCGATGTAGTGGGCCAGCAATGCTCCGGCGAGGCCGGCGAAGCCGGACGCAATGACAAGGGCGAGCGTACGGTAGGCGCGCACGCTAATGCCGGAAGCCTGGGCCAGACTGTCCTGCCAGTGGACGGCGTGAAACGTCAATCCGATTCGGGAGTTCTCGATGCGCCACATGACGACCAGACTCGCCGTCACCACAACCAGAACAAAGTAGTAGTATGAGACCGGGTCGAAAGCGGTGAACTGCCAGAAGCCAAAATCAATGTCTGGCATGGGATCAATCCGCTTGATGCCCTTTGGTCCGCCGAACGGATCGCGAAAGCGCTTCCAAAGCAGTCGGATGATTTCGCCGGCGGCGAATGAACCGATAAGGAAGTAAAAGCCCTTCATGCGGAACAGGGGGAAGCTCAGCGCGAGCGCCACGACAACGGCAATTCCGGCGCCGAGCAGCATGGCGACGGGAACATGCACCCCAAACCTCTTGGCCAGAATCGCCGATGCGTATGCGCCGACGCCCATCATGACCACATGGCCGAGGGACCATTCGCCGGTGAGGGTCAGCAGACGATAGGAACAGACGACCAGCACGTTGATGGTCAGAAAGACCAGCACCTCGCGTTGAGAAAAGCTCAGGAAATGCGGCAATGCCAGGAGCATGGCCGCCGCCACAACGACAGCCGTGCCGGCAGCGGCTTTGCTAGGCACGATCTCTGGCGCCAAAAATGCCGGTCGGTCTGACGATCAGCACCGCCAGCATAAGGGACAACCCGACGATGTCGGCGATCACCCCGTCAATGTAGGTCGTGACGCCTGTGTGAACGAAGGCGTAGACGATTGCAGCCAGAACGGCGCCTTCAAGAGATCCGATGCCGCCGACAATGATCACGATGAAGGCAGCCACAATGACGGAATGCCCCATCGTGGGCGTCACGGAAATCAACGGAGCCGTAAGCGACCCGGCGATGCCTGCGAGCGCGCCGCCGATGAACATGGCGATCAGGGAAGTGGTCCGCAGCGAAATCCCCTGCAGGGCTGCGGCTTCGGGATCCTGTGCGCTGGCGCGCAGCGCCCAGCCGAACTTGGTTCGCTTCAGAAACAGCCAAAGCGCCGCCAGCAGCGTGGCGGAGGACACGATCACGATCAGCCGATGGACGGGCAGGCGCACCCGGTCCGACAGAACGATGACCTCCTGGGTGAACGGCGGCACATGCTCCATGCGCACACCGAATCCCAGCGCCACCAGCGCCTGGAGCACCATGAGGAAGCCGATGGACGCAACCAGACCGCCCAGCGGATTGTCGCGCAGCGGCCTGAACATCGTGAATTCCATGAGGATGCCGATGCAGCCGACGAAGACGAGGCCGATGGCGGCGACCAGCACAAATGGCATTTGGAGGTCGCTGTACAGCGCCACCACGACGTATGCGCCGATCATGAAGAGTTCGCCATGGGCAAAGTTGATTATGCCCATGACGCCGAATATCAACACCAAGCCAACCGCGACGAGCGACAGGTAGGCGGCCGCATATAGGGCGTTGAGACCTGTCTGGGCCAGCAATTCAAACATCAGGACCGTTCAGGTCATGCAATCCCGGCAAGGCCTTTGGTCATGGCCCGGAAATTGGACAACCGGATCCTAGCGCTGATTCCACATCTGCCCATACTCGGTGAAGTGCTTCTTGAGCAGATCGCCGTGGCGAGCGTACCAGTCGGGTATTGACCTGAATTCCTTGATCTTTGCCTTGCCGCCTTCGATGACGACAACCGGCCAGTTTCCAACCAGCGCGTTGTTGATGCCGAACAGGTCCTCGCCCCACCAGTCGGCCGTGCCGAAGGTGTGTTGGCCCTGACCGGTTTCGGTCATCGCCGCCAGGACGTCAGCCGGTTCGACCGAATTGGCCCTTTCGGCAGCCCACTTCCACAAGTCCATGATGGCTGCGTATTCCCAGCTTACGGCTCCCCATTGGCCGGGGTAGCGCTCGTTGTAGACTTCGAAGAACTTGCCGGGGTCATTGAAGTTGACGAGATCCGATTCCAGGGCCGGATCATCGAAATCCGGGAACTGAAAGACCAGCCCCTCCATGAACTCGACAGAGGTCTTGGCTGTGATCTGGTCGTAGAAGTCGGCGGTGCAGGATATCACCTGCCCTTCGTATCCCTGCTGGAAGAGCTGCTCCATCAAGGGATGGACGTAGTCGGCGTAGCAGGTGTCAAGGCAAATTATGTCGGGGCCTTCCGACAGCATTCTGGTTGCTATGGGTGCAAAGTCGGTGGTTGCGAGATCGAAAAGCAGCGGGTCGCCGAGCACTTCGATGCCAGCGGCCTCGAAAGCTGCCAAGTACGTGGCCACCGAGGGCAGTCCCAAGGCGTCCTCCTGTGCACAGATGACCGCAGTCTTGAGTTCGGGCCGATTCTCGGCCAGCCACTCGACGCCGGTCACGTTGTAGATCGGGTGCACCTCGGCAGGAGCGATCAGTGTGGGTGTGTCGGGTCCAAGATCCGACGGGAGCAGTGTCGAAAACAGCATGCCTGTTTGATCGGCAACCGGCTGCGCCCCTGGCCATGTGTCGCCGCCAAGCATCATTACAAACTTCACGCCGTCGTCGATCACCAGCTGGCTGGCGCCGGCTCGTGCCTTGGCTGGATCGTATTCGTTGTCGTAGCCGATGAATTCCACGCTGTGACCCACGCCGTCGATCACCACGCCTCCCGCATCGTTTATCCACTCAGCCCAGATTTCGCAGCCATACAGACCCGGCAGGCCCCAAGCGGCAACTGGGCCGGTCAACGGCGCAAGGAATCCAATCTTTATTGTCTCTGTTTGAGCAAGGGTTTGTCGGGGCAGGCCAACGGCGGTGCCGGCGGCAACGGTGGCTGCCAATGACTTGACAAACTGCCGCTTCGTCAGCTCGGCAAATGAAATCACGGTCTTCCCTCCGTATCGGTTGTCATTCCTGGTCATGCGCCATTGTCGCTGCGCTTGATCCGGCGTTCATGCCGCACCAAGGCGGCGCAGCGCATTGAGGAACCATACACTTCAGACTGTTCGCTTGCAAGCTTCGGGGAGTACGGAGTGCGGTATGGCAACAGCCGGTTGCAGGCAGACTGGCCCATGCGCAGTCCAAACCGAGGGAGAAGCAGGCTGACAGCCGCAATCATGTGCGTGCGCGCGTGTGGCGCGGAGACTGCCGCCACGCATTTGCAGGCATTCGAAAGTACCGGTTTGCGGCGTCAGGTTTAAGTTTGGCCACAAATGGATCCGATGCCTGTTCGGGTGTCGCCAATGCCGCGGCCGGCCAATCGCGCACAAGGCTCTCAAGCGCCTGCGCCGGTTCGGGCATGCCTTGCCTGTCGGCGTGAACCGAATTGACAAACAGCGTTGATTTGAGCAGAGTCCAGCGATCCTTCGGTAAAGCAAACCATTGGCACATCATTCACGTTGAGGCGGCATATGACCAGAAGAGTAGCAGTTATCGGTGCCGGACCTTCAGGACTTGCCCAGCTTCGGGCCTTTCAGTCGGCTCGGGAGAAGGGCGCCGAGATCCCGGAAGTCGTCTGTTTCGAAAAGCAGGAGGACTGGGGCGGCCTCTGGAACTACAGCTGGCGGACAGGCACCGACGAATACGGAGAAGCCGTCCATACTTCAATGTACCGGTACCTTTGGTCGAACGGACCGAAGGAAGGCTTGGAGTTTGCCGACTACACGTTTGAGGAGCATTTTGGCCGCAACATTGCCTCCTATCCGCCGCGGGAAGTGTTGTGGGACTACATCAAGGGTCGGGTCGAGCGGGCTGGGGTCCGCGACTGGATCCGCTTCAGGACTCCGGTTCGCCGTGTCGAATGCAAGGGAGACAGCGGGAAGTTCCGGGTTGTAGCCCACAATCTCGTCGATGACTTCGAGTATGAAGAGGAATTCGACAACGTGGTTGTCGCCTCCGGGCACTTTTCAACCCCCAACGTGCCCGAATTCGAGGGCTTCGAGTCCTTCAACGGACGGATTCTCCATGCTCACGACTTTCGCGACGCCCGCGAGTTCATTGGCAAGGACATCCTGCTGATTGGGACCAGCTACTCCGCCGAGGACATCGGTTCCCAGTGCTGGAAGTACGGTTGCCGCAGCGTGACCGTCAGCCATCGCACGGCGCCGATCGGCTACAAGTGGCCAAGCACATGGGAGGAAGTTCCACTCCTGCGGCGGGTCGACAGGAAAACCGCACTGTTCAAGGACGGCACATCGAAGAAAATCGATGCGATCATCCTGTGCACAGGGTATATGCACCATTTTCCGTTCATGGAGGAAGAACTGAAGCTGCGCACCGCCAACCGTCTGGCCACCGCCGACCTGTACAAGGGCGCAGTGTGGGTTCACAATCCCAAGCTGTTCTATTTGGGCATGCAGGATCAGTGGTACACGTTCAACATGTTTGACGCCCAAGCCTGGTTCGTCCGCGACGTCATGCTCGGCCGGATTCGGATTCCGTCTCGAAACAGGATGTTGCAGGATGTCGCCGACAGGGTGGCTGCCGAGGATGCGCTTCCCGACGACTACGCATGCATTCGCTATCAGGGAGACTACGTGCGCGAACTGATCGCCGAGACCGACTATCCGAGTTTCAATGTCGATGCCTCGGACCTCGCGTTCATTCAATGGAAGAAACACAAGAAGGCCGACATCATGGGATTCCGGGACAACGGATATGTGTCGCCCATGACCGGTTCGATGGCCCCGGTGCACCACACCAAGTGGGTGGACGAACTCGACGATTCCCTGGAAGGATACCTGAAGACGGTGTCGCCGCGAGCCTGACCGCAAGCTGCCGTTTCCGGCGAGAGATCGCTTGCGAGACGGCGTTGAAAGTCGGCGGTCCGGTTGCCATATTGTAGTAGGCCCAGTTTGGCTGCGGGCCGACTTCAGCGATCCCATCTTGTGACCTTGCCGCCATTTCCAGGCGCATCGTCAATTGGGACCGCTGCAAACCGCATTCTGAGTTTTTGGACACACGAAAGTGACGAGAGAGTACCTTACCAAAGCCGGTCGAGAGCAGATTGAGGGTGAACTCCGTAAACTCCTGTCCGAGGAGCGGCCGCGCATCATTCGGGCGCTGGCAGCCGCACGCGCGCACGGCGACCTAAAGGAAAACGCCGAGTTTCATTCGGCACGCGAGAAGCAGGGGATGATAGAGGCGCGGATTTCCTACTTGAAGTCCGTGGTTGCACGTTCCGAAGTTGTGGATGTCGCATCTCAAAGCGGCACGGTGAAATTCGGCGCGACCGTGCAACTTGAAGACGACGACACCGGAGAGGAAGTGACCTACCAGTTGGTGGGGGAAGCGGAATCGGACTTGCGCAGGGGAAAGCTCAACTGGAGAACGGCGTTCGCGGCAGCCTTGATCGGCAAGGACGTGGGCGACATGGTGTGCGTCAAGGCGCCTGCCGGGGAGCGGTTCTTTACTGTAATTGACATCAGGTATATTGCCTGACCCAATTGGTCCGCCTCCACAGGATTGCCGCTTGGATTCCTGCTGAACGGCGGAGCTTTGCGGGAGCCGAACAAAATTCGCATCATACTGACTTCACTCCTGGCCATTGCCGTCGGTGCGGCATGGCTGGCCTATTGCGTGGCGGTTCTGGTTTTTGAACTGCCGGATGCCCGGTTGGACCAGACAGGTCTCGTCAGGGTGGTAACTGCGCTGGTTCCGGTGGTTCTGATCGGGTTCGTTGCCAAGTACAGCCTTGACCGCGCCCGGCTGCGCGCCCAGCTGGATGAGCAGCGAAGCGACATGATGGAGCTGCGGAGCCTGCACACCGAACTCCTGAAGACCGGTCCATCGCAGGACATGGCGCCGAAGCCGGCGCAATCCCCCGACGATGCCGATGAGCCGATTGTTCGAGAAGCCATTGAACCGTCGGCGGAACGGGAGGACGAGGAAGCGCCGCCGCCGCTGGCCGGAATCGATTCCCAGCCAGTCGCGGAAGCGGGCACATGGCTGGCGGAACTCGACATGTCGGCCTCGACGCTTCTGCGTGCAATGAACCTGGCCGAGGACGAAAGGGACGTTGAAGGCATTAGGGCCGTGAACGTCGCCATGCAGAGCGACCGGTGCGCGTCAATAATCGATCTTGCGATAAGCATTTTGCAAATGCTTGCCGAACGCGACTTGTATCTCGACGACCTGCCGCAAATGCTGGTGCCGGCAAGCGCCTGGAAGTCTTTTGCCGCAGACTTTGCGGCCAGTCCAATTCCCAACCTGGCGGCGCCCGGCGCCGAGCGGGAAATAGACATTGTTCGCGATCTTGCCGACAACCAGACGACCTTTCGCAAGATCTCGGCGAGGTTTCGGGCCGAGGCGGCCGACTTCCTGAGAATGGTCATTCCCCTGATGAACGACCTGGAAATCGAGGAGCTGGTGGACAGCAGGGTCATCCGCGCCGTTGTGCTGCTCGAACACGCCGAATAGGCCTTTCGAGGCGGCAGCGGCTTCGGTCGCTACAGTCCGAAACTGCCATATGGGATGTAGCGCACGAGATCGCCCCGCCGTATTTTCATGGCCGGTTCGTCAAGTTCAACCAGACCGTCGGACCAGGCCAATCCCGTCGTGAGGCCCGAGCCTTCGGAGCGGAACACATCGACGCTGCCGTCGGCTTTGAGGCGAGCCCTGAGAAACTCGCGTCGTCCTTCCTTCTTCGACTTCTCGAATGCTGCCGGCACCTTGAAGCCAACCGGCGAAGTCCAGGGTTCACCGGACAGTCGGCACAGCACGGGTCGAGCGAATATCAGGGAACAGACAAACGCCGCAATGGGGTTGCCCGGCAGGCCGAGAACCGGCGTTCCCCGCCACTTGGCGGCTGCGAGGGGGCGTCCAGGCTTGAGGGCTATGCGCCAAAACTCCAGGTCTCCCTCGGTCGAAAGCAGGCGCGACACGTGGTCCTCGTCGCCCGCCGAGGCTCCGCCCGAGGTTAGGATCATGTCGGCCTGGCGGGCGCCGGCGTCGAGGCGCTTACGGATGTCGCCCATCCGGTCGTCAGCGCAACCCAGGTCAACCGGAGAGAATCCCCAGCGAGCAACCAGCGACAGCAGCATGGGACGGTTGGCGTCGTAAATCTGATGGCTGCCGGGAATGTCGGTTGGATTGCAAAGCTCGTCACCCGTGGAGAGCACGGCGACCTTCAGACGCTCGAAGACCTCAACCTGCTCGATGCCTGCCGCAACGAGGGTGGCGATGCAGTTGGCGCGAATGCGCTGGCCGTGCTTGAACAGTCTGTCGCCCTTGCGGATGTCCTCGCCGGCCATCCGCGCATTGCCGCCCTGGCGTCGAGGCGCCGCAAACGACACAAAACCATTGTGGACTGAGGAATACTCGTCCAGCACGACGGTATCGACCCCCTCCGGCAGGAACGCACCGGTCAGTATCTTGACTGCGTGGCCGGCTTCAAGCGGCCCTGGCCAAGGATGTCCGGGAGCTGCCCGGCCCGGGGCCAGTCGCAGTCGAGCTTCATCGCCAACCACGGAGGAATAGGCAAACCCGTAGCCATCGACCGCCGAGTTGTTCCTTGGTGGGCTGGCTCTCCTTGCCACCGGGGAATTGGCCAGGACGTACCCGGCTGCATCGGACACTGGAACAGTCTTGATGTCGGCTATGGTTGACAGACCCCGCCTGAGTCGGTCAAGCGCGTCCTCAACCGGCAGCCAGTCAACGCCTGGGGGAAGCGAGAAACAGTCAGGGGCCAACCTTGCCTTGGGCGATGGATCCGGTCGTTGCGGGATCTCTGACGTGACCTGTCGATCATTCATGCTGACAATCCGAAATGGCGTTCGATGAAATCGGCGATTTCGCTGGTGGCGTCGAGATCGAAAACGGGAAGCGTGGAGTCCACGACCCTGCCGTCGCTGGCAATGGCAACCACATTTGGCAATCGCCCGGCCAGCGGTCCACCGCGTGAGGCGTGTCGCCGCGTCTCGATTTTCGGACAGTCGAACCGCTTGAAGCCTTCGACAAGGATGATGTCCACCGGCTCAAGTTTGACGACAAGTTCCGATGCGGCGGGTGTTCGCGGCGACCTGGACTCATGCATCAAAGCCCATCGCCTGCTGGAAGCTACCAGCACCTCTTTGGCCCCGGCTTCCCTGTGTCTGAAGCTGTCCTTGCCGGACTGGTCAAGTTCGAAGCTGTGATGTGCATGCTTCAGTGTCGAGACGCTGTATCCGCGCGCGGTCAACGCCTCCACCAGCCTGACGACCAGCCCTGTCTTTCCGGAGTTTTTCCAGCCAACGATTCCGAGGATGTTCAAATCCTGATCTCCGGCAGCATGGCGCGGGCAAGTTCCAGTTGTTCCGGCGTGTTGATGTTGAAGAACGGGTCGAAGCCCCGAACTTCGAAGCAGGCAACCTGTGTGCTGTGACGATCGCTCCAAATGACTATCTTGCGGATGCCGCGCTTCAAGGAGGCGGCAAGATCGCTGGCCAGGCAACAACTCCATATTCCGAATGTGGGATGGCGCTGAACCTGGCCACGATCGTTGCAGGTTGCCGCCAGCGCCAAGCTGGATTGTGAGCAAGCCAACGTGTGAGCCAGGTCCGCGACCAGGGTCCTGGGAAAGAACGGAGTGTCGCCGGCCACGGTGGCAATGTGCGAGAAGCCCTGAGAACGTGCCCAGACCATTCCAGCCAGGACTCCGGCAAGGGGACCGCGCCGTTCGGACCATCGGTCCGAAATCAGCGGCACGCCCAGGTCCGGCATCGATTCAGTATCGTTGTTCGTGTTGATCGCCAACGCGCCAACCTGAGGTTCGAGCCTGTCCGCAACCCGCTTGATGAGCTGCTGGCCACCGAGACTTAGGAGAACCTTGTCTCTTCCACCCATTCGCGACGAAGCGCCGCCAGCCAGCACCACGCCAGCGACGTTCACGTCTCCACCTGCAAGCGGTGGCGTTGCATCCGTCATGATACCGTCCTTGTCACGTTTCGCTTTGGGCGCGTTGTGGAGATTGCATCACCAGTTGTCCAATGCCGTCACTTTCAAGTCGCAAGTTGGCTTGGCCAGCATTCACGCGCGATGTTTCTTCTCCCTGGACTTGCGGTTCCGCCAGGACCCGGGATGAATGTTTGTTGCGTTGCTCCACATCCCTCGTTTCGCGCGCCGTGCCCGCCGTTCAACATGCTTGTACCGATTGTCGAAGGCTGCGACCGCATGACCCTCTTCCACAATCCACTTTCCAACATCCTTGCCTTCGTGCCTCACAACCCCGACTGTCCTGCCAAACTTGTCAAGCCTTTCCACTTCGACGCGAACGTACTTGCCGCCAATTCGCCGGATCAGCGCGCTCTTCGCCAAACGGCCTTGTCTGAACCAGTGTCCGTCCTTGTGTCTCGCCACCTGGTCCCATTCAGGCGCATCTAGTCCCGCAATCCGGATTTCCTGTCCAGCGACTCGTATGCTGTCGCCATCGACCACGTACGCCTTGCCAGCAACGACGTTCAAGTTATGCCCGGAATCGGCGCCAGCCTCGGCGGCGCCTTGGGCGGTGGGTCTGGTTGCCCTGTTGGGTCGATTGCCACGATTCGTCGAAGACGCTCGGTGCGGTGGCCTCTCATTGGAGGTTTTTGACTTGTTGCGGCGGCGCCGTCGGATGAACAGACTTGCAAGCAGACGGAGCATCATTCAAATTCTGGCAGCAGCGGCGGAAGGAGACGGAAGTGACATTTCGTGGATCTCGGAAGTCAGTTGACAGTGGCAGCGCTTGCAGACGTCGCAGCACATGGCGCCATTGTGAAGCATGACAGGCAATGCTGTCAATAGGCGCTCATCCTTTATCATAGAGGACCGATGGGTCCGCTCCCGCGTCCAGCAGAACCTGCAGGAAGGCCGGATTCTCGCTGTACCCCGCTGCAAAGTGAAGGGGGCGCAAGTGCAACACAACTGAATTGCCCGGAACGCGCGTTCGGGTACGCACCGGCATCGAGGCGCTGCTCAACCGATGGCGGCGTTGCGGCAAGGAAAAACTCGCTTGAGTTTCAGTTTCCACAGCCTGCTTGTGACGCAGCTGGCTGTAGAGCGGTCAGCAACGCGAGGATCGAGACAACCGGAAATGCCCCGATAGGGCGGAATGGCGAGGTCATTGCAACTGGCTCCGGAATCGACGCAGGTTGACCTTACCGACGACGGGACCGATCCCTGCACCTGTCGCGGACCGTGGGTCCAAACGGCTCGATCATTTGCCCGAAGAGCAGGGAAATCCGGCCGGCATGTCCAACTGCAACGCTGCGTAACGCCAGCGCAATGCACCTTGCCGTCCCAAGATCATATAGTGCGAAAGTCGTTCCATTCGTCGACAGTCTCCGATGCGGCCATCACGAACCAGCGACCTTGGCGTGGAATCGGGAGACATGAAAGTGACAGTCCAGAATGGGCATTGGCGCAAACGAGTTCGGGAGTGAGCTACCCGGCGATCGAACGCCCGCGCAATTCGGGGCGCTCCGGCAAGCGCATCACAGCCAACCTCTTTCCAAACTGTCGAATTGCCGTCCTGGACGGTATTCTCGCCATGATCAGGCGCCGGCAGCGGCAGCCTGAACCGGGCAAGCGTCGAATGGGACGCCTCTCATGGCAGCCAGCCATTGCCGGAAGCCGCGTTCCGGGAATCGTCTCGACATGCTGTCACCGCGAAATGACCGAATTGCATTTGCTGCGCATCAACGACTGCCGCGCCGCTGATGACGACTATGCTCCTCAGGCACGCCCTTGGGATCCGAGTCGGCTATCAGGCGATCCTGTCCGGATAGGCAGATGTAGCGCCTGCCCCGCATCCGGCCTATCAGCGTGAGGTTGACCTGACGGGAAATCTGAACGCCCCAGGCGGTGAAGCCGGAACGGGACACGAGAATGGGAATGTTCATCATAGCCGTCTTGAGGACCATTTCCGAAGTCAGGCGACCGGTGGTGTACAGGATCTTGTCTTCCGGCTTCACGTTGTTGGAC
This sequence comes from Paracoccaceae bacterium, assembly GCA_026713305.1. Taxonomy (GTDB): domain Bacteria; phylum Pseudomonadota; class Alphaproteobacteria; order Rhodobacterales; family Rhodobacteraceae; genus MPNP01. The sequence continues at coordinate 10,786 of JAPOOS010000175.1, read as the reverse complement.
ATCATCCAGCCGGCAATCTTGTCAACCGCGTTGTGGCGCCCGACATCCTCCATGTACACAAGCGGGCTGTCCCGGTGGCAAAGCACTGTGCCATGAATCGCTCCGGCGGCCAGGTAAAGGCTGGGCGTTTGATTGATTTTCCTGGACAGTTCGTAAAGCCAGGACGTTCTAACGCTGGCGGCTGGCAGTCGCCGCGTCGCGACCAGGTCGAACATGTCCTCGAAAACCGTCCCCAGGGCGCAGCCACTGGTGCGGATGCGCTTGCCAAGCTTCTCTTCGTAGTCGGTTTGCGAAGTCGTGCGAACAACGACGGTCTCAAGTTCATGATCGAAACTTACGGCGGACACCTCCGACACGTCCGAAAGCATGCCCTGATTGAACAGGAAGCCAAGTGCAAGAAACTCCGGATAGTCGCCGATGGTCATCGCGGTGACAATCTCGGTTGCGTTCAGAAAGATCGTCAGCGGCCTTTCCTCGATGACCGCGTAAGTGCCACGCCGACCGGTGTGATCAATTCCCTCCACTTGACGGGTTAGGTCGGGCGCCTGGGGATTTGGCGCAATCAGGTAGTTCACTCGTGGCTTTTGCGGCTTCTTTCGCATTCCATGTCCAACTGCAAAAGGGGTTCGCTTGGTCTGCGGCATTGGGGCGAGAGCATTCAACAAATTGCATTTTGATTCAAGGCGCATTCGCAGTCCGGCAAGGGTTGCACGGCAAGGCTGGCTGATATAGGCAATCCGCTGGATGTTTTGCCAATTGGGTGCGGCTCATGAATCACGAGAGGATCGAGGAGATCGGGCTGCGAGCCATTGAATGGATTGCGTCTGAACAACGGCAGTTTGTCGCCATGCACAGCGCGACCGGAATGACTGTCGAGGACCTGCGCCGGTTGGAAGAGCCGGAAATGCTGGCTGCCTGCCTGGATTTCGTTCTTTCCAGCGACAGCCGTGTGCTTGAATTCTGCCGTGCCGCCTCCTTGGAGCCAGACAGCGTTCTGGCAGCACGACGGCGGCTGCCGGGCGGCGATCTGCCGCACTGGACATGACCAGCCTGTCGTCGGTCCGAGGCATCATCTTCGACAAGGACGGGACGCTTTTCGATTTCGAGAAGTCCTGGAGCAGATGGACCAGGCGCTTCCTGCTTCGGTACTGCAAGGGCGACGCCCGGCGTGCCACAGCTGTCGGATTCAAGCTCGGCTTCGATTTTGCCGGCTGCCGGTTCAATGCCGACAGCAGGATCATTGCCGGCACTCCCGACGACATTGTCGCCGTGCTGGAAGCTGAGTTCCCAAAGCTCACCAGACAGTTCATTCTGGAGGATCTGATCGCAAGCAGTCGCACTGCCGTTCAGGTTGAAACCGTGGACCTGACCGCATTGATGACAGAATTGCGCAAGCGCGGCTTTGCCTTGGGAGTGGCGACCAACGACTCGGTACGCATTGCCACCGAGCACCTTCGCATGGCCGCGGTTCTGCAGTTCTTTGATTTCGTTGCAGGCTATGACAGTGGCTACGGCGCCAAGCCGGACCCAACGATGTTGCTGGCATTCTGCAACGACTCCGGGATTGACGCCAGTCAAACGCTGATGGTTGGGGACAGCCTGTTTGATCTTTTGGCCGGTTGCAGGGCTGGAATGAGGACGGTTGGTGTCCTGACGGGAATGGCGGAAGCAGCGGAACTTGCTCCCTATGCCGACTTGGTGCTGGCGGACATTGGCGAACTGCCTTCTGTGCTGTACGGCAGTTGAACGGCAGTTTGCCGCCGGCGACTGCGCCCGACGCAGCATGTTCAACCGGAAGCGGAGCGGCATTCAATTTCACTTGAGAATGTTTCGAGCGGCCTTGGATTGGCTGGCGTGGTCTTTCTGGCATGGCGTTGGCTGGGGACCTGCAAACTTTTTCCTAAACTCTGCCCGATATTGGTGTAGTGGGCAATTGAAGGGAGTTGACCTTTCAGCATGGCTCAAAGCCTGTGAAAGAAAGCAAGTGGCAGGAGCAATCCTGCGAGCATGAAGTCAAGAGGTTTGCTCCGATGTCAGGATTGGTGATCGGGAGAATGCGACAGTGGTAAGGCGCGGCGGACGAAACCGAGGTGGCAGGGCAGCCAATGTCAATCAACACGCGGCAGGCGCCATAAGGCAGATGGACTGGCGCATTCCCGTGAACATCGATGCGCCGACCGAGCCGCTGGACGAGGAGGGGGTGCAACGGATCCACGAGGCCGGCCTGAAAGTCATGGAGGAGATCGGCATAGAGTTCCTCAACAAGGAGGCGCTGGAGATATTCAGAAGAGCCGGTTGCAGGGTTGTTGGCCAGAATGTCCGCCTGGGACGTGAATTCGTCCTGGAAATGATTGACCGCTGCCCGTCCGAGTTCATGATCACGCCGCGCAATCCAGAACATCGCCTGAACATCGGCGGCCGCCACATGGTGTTTGGAAATGTCTCGTCTCCGCCCAACACCTTCGACTTGGACAATGGAAAGCAGGTCGGAACCCAGGCTTGGTTTCGAAAGTTCATGAAGCTGACGCAGTACTTCAACTGCATCCACATGGCCTGCGGATACCCTGTTGAGCCGGTCGATGTTCATCCGTCGGTCCGGCACCTTGAATGCCTGTACGACAAGCTCACCTTGAGCGACAAGGTTGTTCACGCCTACTCGCTGGGGACCGAGCGGGTCGAAGACGCAATCGAAATGGTGCGAATCGCCGCCGGCGTAACCGACGACGAGTTTGACCGGACGCCAAGGATGTTCACCAACATCAACTCGACGTCGCCGCTCAAGCACGACTGGCCGATGATCGATGGCGCGCTGCGTATGGCCCGCCGTGGCCAGGCGGTGTTTGTCACGCCGTTCACGCTTGCCGGCGCCATGGCGCCGGTGACGCTTCCAGGCGCCGTTGTGCTTTCAATGGCCGAGGGCCTTGCCGCCATTGCGCTGCTGCAGTTTGTCAGTCCCGGGGCGCCCTGTGTGTTCGGAACGTTCACCTCGAATGTCGACATGCGATCGGGGGCGCCTGCCTTCGGCACGCCGGAATATGTTCGGGCGACCCAGATCACGGGGCAGATGTGCCGCTTCTACGGGCTGCCTCTTCGCGCATCGAATGCGTGTGCTGCAAACGTTCCGGACGGCCAGGCCATGTGGGAAAGCGTCAACTCAATGTGGTCGGCGGTCCAGGCAGGCGTGAATGTCGTGTATCACTCGGCGGGATGGCTCGAGGGAGGGTTGATAGCATGTCCCGAAAAGTTCGTGATGGACTGTGAGACGCTGCAACAGTTTCAGCGGTATTTCGATCGCTCGCTTCTGGAGACCGACAGGGGCGGGCTGGCCGTTGACGCCATTCGCGAAGTTGGCCCGGATGGGCACTACTTTGGCGCTAGCCACACACGGGAACGCTACACGACGGCGTTTTACGAACCCTTTCTGAGCGACTGGCGAAACTTCGAGGCGTTCGAGAATTCCGGCGGCGTTTGGACCGCCCAGCGGGCAAACAGGCTGTACAAGGAAATTCTCGCGGACTACGAGCCGCCGCCATTCGATTCCGGGCTCCACGAGGAACTGACGGAATTCGTCGACCGCCGCAGGAGAGAGGGCGGTGCGCCCACGGACTTTTGAGCGACGGGCCTGAACGGGACGTGGAAGGCCGTCCCAACATGTCCCTGTCAGGGTCAGTCAGGCGAATTCTTCCAATGCAATGAATCCGCCGACCTGCTCATCCCAGTGGCTTGCGAAGTGGCCGTGCATTGCCAGCAATTCATGGTAGCTTCCTTCCTCAACAATGCGGCCCTTGTGCAGCACAACAATGCGGTTCATGCGGATGATGGTCGATAGTCGGTGGGCGATCGCAATTACGGTCTTGCCCTCCATCACGCTCAGCAACGCCCTCTGAATGGATGCCTCGACGGTTGAATCCAGTTCGGAAGTGGCCTCGTCGAGCACCAGGATCGGGGCATTCTTGAGAACGGCCCTTGCCAATGCGATTCGCTGCCGCTGGCCTCCCGACAGCCTGACGCCGCGTTCGCCGAGATAGGCTTCATACCCCTTGCGGCCCATGGGATCGCGAAGGTCCAGCACGAACTCGTGGGCATGCGCTTTCCTGGTCGCTTCTATGACTTCGTCGCGCGTCGCGTCAGGCAGCCCATATGCAATGTTTTCGAGCACCGATCGATTGAACATGGAAGTCTCCTGCGTCACCATGCTGATTTGCCGACGCAGGCTTTCCTGAGTGACCTTGCGCAGGTCGTGGCCGTCGATCGTGATGATGCCGGATTCGGGGTCGTACAACCGCATCAGAAGCGAGGCCAGCGTGGACTTGCCGGCGCCTGATTCCCCAACAAGCCCGATGTGCTCGCCCGGCATGACCTCCAGGTTTACGTCGTTTAGGCCGCCCAACCGATTGCCATACAGGAAGGTCACCTTTCGAAACGTGATATTCCCGGCAAGTTCAGGCAGTTCGACGGCGTTCGGGTTGTCTGGCATCTGGTGCGGAAACGCCAATGTCTTCATGCCGTCCTCGGCCTCGCCGACATTCGAATACACGGCCATCAGGGTAAAGCTCACCCAACCGGACATCTGGGCAATGCGAATGGCTACGGAGCCAGTTGCCGCTATGTCTCCAGCCGTCGCCACTCCGATCGACCATAGCCAAAGCGCACCACCGACCAGCAATACCGGCAGTATCCCGGAAAGGAGCATGAGGCAGAACCGAAATGACGATGCAACCTTGCCAAATCCGACTGCCTTCTGGCGAAAGTTCTCCATTGCATCAAGGGCGGCGCGGTCTTCATGCCGGTGATGCGCAAACATCTTGACAGTCCGAATGTTCGAAAGTGTGTCGACAATTTGACCGGACAGCAGCGATCTGGCGCCCGCGCGTGATGCCGACTGCATTCTGATGCGCGGCAGGAACCAGCGAATCAGAATGATGTAGATTGCCAGCCAAACTGCCAGCGCCAGCGCCACGCGAATGTCGATGTAGAGCAGCAGGGCCATGGACCCGACAAGCGACGCCAGTGCAAACGCAACAACGTTGATCACCTCCATTACGGTGTCCGCAACTGCTCTTGAGGCCTGCAACTGCTTCTGCGAAATCCTGCCTGCAAAGTCGTCGTCGAAGAAGGTGACGGACTGGTCGAGCGTGTGTCGATGCAGTCGAGAAAGCACCTGGGCGCTCACGATGGGCAACACCAGCGTCGAACTCACCGCTGAACTGCACCCAAACGCGATTGGACGCGCCAACAGGAAAAACAGCACGGCAAAAATCAACAGGAAGACATTCTCGGCAAACACCTGGTCCGGCAAGGATTCGACTGCACTGTCGACAACCAATCCAAGCAGCAGGGACGAAAGGACCTCCATCGAGCCCGCCAGCATCGAAGCGAACAAACCGAGTGCGATGATTGGAAACGATCCGCGAAGACACCAATGGTAGAACCTGCCCAGAGCTTGCGGAGGCGATCCTTGAGCGCTCGCGTAGGGGTCTATCCTGAACATGCGCATCATGCCGACGCGTACACAGGAGCCGCTTGGGGCCTTGGAACAAGCGAATGGCCGACCCCAGCCGAAGCGATTTGCCCTTCAAGGCAAAGTCCTGAAATCGCGAGCGCGTGCAGCAGGCAGAATGGAACTGCATCATGGAACGCTGCGGCGCCGGCACGGTCATTGCACGGCCGGCAGCGCGAAATGGCAATTGAATCGCCCCTGGAATGTGCACTCATCAACGTGTCGCTCTTGCTACAACTCGAATTCAGTCGGGGATGCGCCGTGCGGACGGAGGTCAGGCCGCGGCCATCCGGGAGGCCAACTCAAACAGAATTCTTGCGGTTGCCCCCCAAATGTACCGGTTCTCGAACTCGCTAACATAGTAGCGTCGGTTGAAACCGCCAATTCTCTTGCGCTCAATCCGATAGTGTTTCGGGTTCAACAGGTAGTTGAACGGAACTTCAAACACCTCGTCCACCTCGGACGCCAGTGGCTGGGCGACAAACGGCAGTGTCACGACGCCAACAAACGGTGTCACGACGAATCCGGTCGAGGTCCTGTGCTGGGCACAACGTCCCAAAATGCGCACCTGAGTGGTTGCCAGGCCGATTTCCTCTTGCGCCTCCCGCAGCGCAGTGGCAAGCGAATTCCGATCCTCGGGATCAGCCTTGCCACCGGGAAATGAAATCTGCCCGGCATGGTTTTTCAGGTTGCCCGCCCGTTTTGTCAGGATGACGTGGACTTCTCCGGAACGTTCAATCAGCGGCATCAAGACGCTCGCCGGTTTGGCTCGCCCGGTCGCAATCCGGGGCGCGCCGGCGTTCAAGTCATAATCCGAGGTTGATCCGGCGGTCATCGAAAGCGCCCGTCGAATGCGCAAGTATTCCATTCGCTCAGGAAGCATTTCCGGCCATCGATTGATTTGGCTCCCGCTGGCTGCTCCGGTCAGGGGCGGACATCCTCGGAGCGGAGGCGCCTCTAGATTCCAGCAGCCGCGCCGCGATCCCAGTCCCGGAATTCCCACATGGTAAACAGACAACTATAGGATTCGTTGCCGCCAATTGAAACACGGTCTGCCCATCGCCCTGCGGTTGAAAGGGGCATTCCCTGCCAATCGGTGATTGACTGCGATTCGGAGAGGCGACGTTGCGCCTTGCGCGTGCAGACAGTTTGGGGATCTGTCGAATGGTCCCCGCCTTGCAGAATCGACACAACAGCAACCGATTCGGAAATCATCCCGGTCAATGTGCATTTGTCGGAACTTTGCCAATCCGATCAGCCGCCTGCATGCGCGGCCTTACAGTCCCTGCCATGCGGTCAGGCTTTCATCAAGGCCGGGAACCGCTTCCCGCCTGCAAACGGATGTATGAATGCCGAACACTATTCCCTCAGTGTCCGGCAGTTTCCGCAGGGTCTGACGCTCCACGCGAATCCAGACATCACCTTGGACGTTCTTGTCGCGACGGTCGTCAATGCTTCGCGGTTGATGAAGGTTGGGATTGGAGTAGCTCAAGTAGTTTGCTCGAAACACCACACGGCCCGGCCGCAGATTGTCGAAAATGCGCTGTACGCCAGCCGCGATTCGCGGTGTGTAGCGTGTGACCGGTTCGTGTATTGTGGTCAGTGAACGACCCATCTTTTCGCCGAGCATCCAACTTGCCGGGAAGCACAACACTCCTCCCACCAGGAAATGTTCGGCTCGGTACCGTTTCATGAGGCAGAAGTCTTCCTGAACCAGACGTCCCACGGCCAGCAGAGAGTGCATTTCATGGACCTCCACCTGTTCACCATCGGGCCGGGTAACCTTGGAACCGTCAATCCTGTATGCGGGGTCGCGCCCAACCGCTTCCAGGACATGTTCCAGCAATTCTCGAGCAACAGGTTCGCCTTCGGGGAGACTCTGAAAAACTGCCTCCTGGCGGGAATCGATCAAGAAGTCCCGATAGGCCATCTGCAAATCGAACACGTCATCCCTAATTAGCCAACGGACTTCCTCCACCGGATTTATCCCCGGCAGTTTTCGTGTTCGTGTTTCTGTCCAGGGAAGCAGCGAAAGACGGGACTGGCAGATGTCCAGGAACTGTGGTGGCGTGCCCCGACCGGCGCGTTCAGTCCTGAATGCCATGGCCGATTGACTCTTGCATTGTCACAAGCCCACTGTAAACGGATGGGCATTCCATTGCCGCGGTAGAGATTGGTTTTCAATAGCAAGTGTCCGATCCACACTCCAGTTACGAACGCAAGATTGATCCGTCAAAGGGAGGACATCTTCCCGACGGGACGGTCAACGACGCAAACCGAGTCGAAATTGGCCCCACATTGCTTGCAATGCGCGAGTGGGAAAGCGCCGGTCTCGAACTGCCAAATTTGAGCAAGATGCGGGAATATCGCTGGAAGCGCCTCACCCAGCACATTGTCGACCGCGGCTTCGGCGGACTGCTGATGTTCGATCCCTTGAACATCCGCTACGCCACGGACACGACAAACATGCAGATTTGGAATACCCACAACCCCTTTCGAGCAGTCCTTCTATGCGCCGATGGCTACATGGTGGTGTGGGACTACAAGGGCATCGAGTTCCTTACCGAGTTCAACCGGCATGTACGGGAGCGACGTGATGGAGCCGCCATGTTCTACTTTGTGGCTGGCGACGTCAGCGAAGACATAGCCTCAAGGTTTGCCGGGGAGGTCCGGCAGCTGATTGACGCACATGGCGGAAGGAACAGCCGACTTGCTGTCGACAAGATAATGGTGGCGGGGCTCAGGGCATTGGAATCAGTCGGCTTCGAGATCATGGACGGCGAAGAGGTGACCGAAAAGGCGAGGTCGATCAAGGGGGCCGACGAAATTCTGGCCATGCGCTGCGCCAGCCACGCATGCGAACAGGCGATGTTCGCCATGGAGACGGCGGCCGTGCCGGGACTCTCCGAGGACGAAATCTGGGCTGTGCTGCATGCCGAGAACATTCGTCGGGGTGGCGAGTGGATCGAGACACGGCTGCTGACAAGCGGACCCCGCACCAACCCGTGGTTCCAGGAATCCGGGCCGCGGCGGTTGCAAAACAATGAGATACTCGCATTCGACACGGACCTGGTAGGATGTTACGGCATTTGCGTGGACATTTCCCGCACATGGTGGATTGGGGATCGCCGTCCGCGCCAGGACATGATCGATGCCATGCTGCACGGAATTGAGCACATCCAGACGAACATGGAACTGTTGAGGCCTGGCGTTCATTTCGACGATTTGACGTTCAAGGCGCACAAGTTGCTGCCGATCTATCAGAAGCAGAAGTACGGCGTCATCATGCACGGCGTTGGCCTGTGTGACGAGTGGCCGGGAATTCGGTATCCGGACCAGTTTGTTCCCGGCATGTATGACTACTGCGTCGAAGCCGGCATGGTGTTTTGTGTGGAGGTGCTGGTCAGTCCCGAAAACGGCGATTTCTCGATCAAGCTGGAAGATCAGGTCCTGATTACCGAGGACGGGCACGAGAATCTGACCAAGTATCCTTTCGACGCTGCCCTGACCGGACAGGGGTAGGACCCACCCGAAAGCAGTCGCTCTCCTCTTTCAGTTTGCCGGGCTTCGCGTCGGAACAGGGTTCAGCCTGCTTCCCGGCCGCACGTCCCTCCGGTCATGAACCGGCGCCAACCACATTCCGAGCAACGGACCGGGGGAATTCTCTGGCGCGGGAGGTCCCGGATTGATTCCAAGCTCGCATGCCAAGTCACGGATGCCGACGCACTCGAAGCCGAATTCCTCGGCCTTGAACCGCCTGCCGTCCGGGATTGACGCAGGCGAGATCTCCGGCGACACGAGCAGCAACCAACGCGGCATGCGTCGTGTCTCCAACACCTCCTCGCTGTCGCCCGCCGCCTCGAGAAGATCTTCGAACTGGCGCTTCAGACTTTGGGGTTCGAGCTTTCCGGCGTTGCGCCTGCATCCCAGCCAGCGCCAGCGTCCAAACATCCTCGGTGCCGACGATGGCCAACGCGTCAATTTCGGCGTGGCTGTCCTGCCACACGCCGTGCCCGTTCCAGTCGACGCCCGGCGAGGCTCCGGGCCAGCCGGCGGTCAGATTCTAAAGTGCCGTTCCTTCATGCGTCTCCTATCGTCGGCAAAGTGCTGCCACGCCTCATTCGGAGTCTCTTGTTTGTCCGCAACCGTCGCATGAATCCGGTTGCACAGGTTGTTGGATTTCAGAAAGTGCCAAAACTGCTCCATTTGATTGAGCTCGGGACTGTAGGGCGGCAAGTGGATCAGCGTCAGTTTGTCGGGCACGACAAGCCCCTTCGACCGATGGTAGCTGACGCCGTCAAGAACTAGGACGCCATGGCAGCCGGCGGCCACGGCCTTCGAGACGTCGGCGAGATGAATGTTCGTCTCCTGCGTGTTGCAGCGCTTGGACACGTGGCCGACGGCTTTGCCCCTGCTGGCGCAGGCGGAGCCAAACAGCCACCTGTACTTGAAGCTAAAGTCACGCACGACGCGGGTTCTCTTTCCCCTTAAAGCCCGAGTGGGACGGCTTTGAGATCATTCTTGGGATGAAAGCCAGCGCCATCAGGTACGCTGAACAACTCTGCAGAAAGCCAAATGTCGCGACAGCCACAAGGCCTGCCCAAATCAACGGCAGAACAACCAGCGAAATCACCTGAACCCGATTGGCCTCATCTACGATGTCCGCTTCGTCGAGGCTCTTGGGAATCGTCGTCAAGTATCCCGTAAGCAAGTAGATCGGAAGGGCGTTATGAAGGCTGTGTAGCAAAGAATCAGGCCGATGTGACTGTTGATCAGCCCCGACCGAGCGAATGAGATGAGTGTCGGGTTTACGAGAATGATCCATGGGAAGAATTGGCCTCCCATGATCGCGCCGAACACAAACCCACGCCCGCGAAACCGAAACTTGGAAAGTGCATAGGCCGCTTTGACCGAGTTCGTGCAGGACAGCAGCGTTGCGGCTGTGCAGATGTAGTGGCTGTTGAAGACATAGATGAAATGGTCGTCCGACAGACGGACCCGTCCCCGAGTCAATTCCGGCAACGCCGCCAGCCTCCCCGGCATCTTGAATGCAGGCGCGGCGAACTGTATTGCCTGCAATCGGAAGTGGCGCTGCCCACCGTGGCGGCAGCCTTCGTTTGGCATCGCATCCCATGGCAGGAGGAGACCCGCACGGGAGAAACGACATGACGCTTGCAGCGGAGCAGATTGCAGATCTTCGGAGATTCACGCTCAAGGACGACCGCAGGGTGCCGCCCTACTTTGCGGGACGGCGCGACATCCTTGCCAACATCGAGGACCGTCTGG